>NZ_JBHYNC010000009.1:95714-143781 GCF_042743165.1 Gordonia sp. NPDC058843 | reverse complement strand
CTCGCACCTCAGGGACCAGGGGTTATGCGGTTCTTTCGGATTAGGGAGCAGGGGTGGGTCTTTCGGATCAGGGGGCAGGGGTGGGTCGCTTCTTTCTGCTCGCGCCCGCGTCGAAACCGCGGACCTGCACGCTCGTCACGTCCAGGATTCGCGGGTAGGCGAGCGACGATCCGGGCACTGCGCGGTCGGGGAAGTCGAAGATGCTCAGCATGAGCTGCATCGGGTAGTCGATCGCCTGCTCCACCTCTTTGACGATGCGCCCGTCGACGGTGAACACGAGCCGATGGGGTGACCATTCGACGGCGTAGTCGTGGAGGTCTGCCAGATCCGTCGTCATCTCGAGGGCGGAGAAGTCGTCGACGATGCGCGGGTCGCGATGGGGGTGCACACCGACGCCGAGCCTCCAGGGTTCGCCGGGGGCGGGTCCGAAGATCTCCGCGACGCAGATCTCGCCCGATTCCTCCGGCCGCTCCTCGGTGCCGAGCAGCCAGAAGGCGACCATCGACGCCGGATCGGGAATTGCGCGCATCCGTACCGCGAAGCGTCCGTGACGCTGAGCGAAGAGGATCTCCGACGGGCGATGGCTGGTCACCCCGAGATCCGGCCGGTGGGCGTGCTGACCGACCGGACTGCCGATCGGGCCGGCGCGATGGCCTGTCTGCACGCTCGAGACGCGCATCCCCGACTCCTCCGGACGCCACGCGGGCTGATCGTCGTCGATGCACAGCAGTGTCCGACCGTCGGAGGTCAGGCGTCGAGCCGCGGACCGAGAGGGCGTCGACCAGTGCGGCAGGTAGCTGTCGATCCACCGTTGGGGGTCGAAGCCGTTGCCGCGGAAATCGTCACGCAGGGTGATCAGGGGTATGCCTCTTTCGCCGGTAGCCGCGTCGGTCCTCGCTTGGCTCCGACGAGGGTCTAGCGTAGCGTCCTCGTTATGACGATCGTCATAACGAACCGACGGGGTAGCGAATGAGCCCCGCACTGTCCGGCCTGGTGGATGGATTCGATGCGGACGTGCCGTTCGCGGTACCCGACTCGTGGACGCAAGGCCGCACCGCCTTCGGCGGATTGACGGCCGCGCTGTCGGTGCAGGCGGCGCTGAACACGGCGAGTGCAGACCTACCGCCATTGCGAGCGGCCCAATTCGCCTTCGTCGCGCCGGTCATCGACTCGGTGGAGCTGACCGCAAACGAGATGCGGCGCGGACGATCCGCCACCAGCGTCGCGGTGACGGCACGCAGCCGCGATCAGGTGGCGGCGCACGCGACGCTGGTGTTCGCGAGTCCCCGCCCGAGCGGCGTCGTGCACGACACGCTCGTCCCGCCCGCTGCCGCCGATCCGACGCAGTGCCCGCCGTTCGCCGGAGACTTGTCGACGACGCCGGCCTTCGTCGACAACTTCGACATGCGGCGGGCCGGGGGCGGCATGCCGCTCGCGGGCGACGAACCTCGGCTGCTCGCTTGGGTGCGTCATCGAGATGCGAGCGGTGTGCACCCCGCGGTCGCACTCGTCGCCCTGGCCGACAGTCTGCCGCCCGCGGCGATGACCTCGTTCGTCGAGTGGGCGCCGGTCGGCACCATGACCTGGACCGTTCACCTGTGCACCGACGTCCTGCCGCAACCCGACGAGTGGCTACTCCTCGAATCCGCCGCGACGCATACCGGAGACGGCTACTCGCATCAGTCGATGACGATATGGAACGCTGCGGGCCAGCCCATCGTCACCGGTTCCCAGACGGTGGCCGTATTCGCCTGACCCGAGGCCGGTGCGACGGCGAGATGCGGCAGATCGGTCCGCGTCGCGGACGAAACTGCCGCAATCTCATGACTTGAGATGGGTGGTCGGGCCGGTCAGTCCATCGGCCACCGTTCGGTGATGAGCTCGACCATCTGGTCGACCCATGCGTCGTCGAGTGCGGCGTCGCTGCGGATCAGGATGCGGAAGATCGCGGTGCCCGCCACGACCTCGGCGAGCATCGGGAGCCGGTCGTCATCGCGGCGCTCCTGGCCGAACCGGGTTTCGAAAGCGGTGAGGTCGCCGGCGAGCCGGGCGATCATCTGGCCGTGCACCTCGGGTGACGCCACGGTGTCGGCGATCAGGCCGGGGAGTGCCACGCGTACCTCGGGCCGGTTGAACATGGCGCGCACGATCTCGACGAGTGCCCGGATGTCCTGTCGGACATCGCCGGAACCCGCCGGCGGCTCCAGGAGCTCGGCGGACAACACCGCCTCGTGGACGAGCTGTGCCTTGCCCGACCAGCGCCGGTAGATGGCGGCCGTGGTGGTACCGGCGCGGGCCGCGATCGCCGACAGGGACAGCGCGGGGTAGCCGGTCTCGAGGATGAGCTCGCGGGTCGCCGTGATGATCGCGGCGTCGATCCGCCCGTCGCGGGGCCGTCCGGGTGTCGAGGGCATCGACCTCTTGTTTTCCCTGCGGCCTTCTGCTGTCATGAGACCCAGCATAATTGCAATACAGACTGCATCGTATTTGAGGGAGTGTCCGTGGAACTGAGCCCACTCGACGAATATCCGATCCACCAGACACCGGCACCGATCACGTGGCCGGCGACCTCCGACCGGAACTTCTACGACCGCTCGTACTTCAACGTGCTCGACCGCGACGGACGCTTCATGGCACTGACCGGCATCGGCTACTACCCGCGGCTCGGGGTCAAGGACGCCTACTTCGTCATTCGCCGCGGTGACACCCAGACCGCGGTGCATCTGAGCGACGCCATCGACGACGACCGTCTTCACCAGAACGTCAACGGCTACCGCCTCGATGTCGTCGAGCCGCTACAGGAGATGCACCTGACCCTCGCCGAGACCGAGGGCATCGCCGCCGACCTGACGTGGCGGGGCCTGTTTCCGGCGGCGCTCGAAAAACCACACGACATGCTCACCGAGCGGCGAGTGACGTTGGAAGCCTGCCGATTCGCGCAGGTGGGGTCGTGGGAGGGATGGATCGACGTCGACGGCGAGCGGCTCACCGTCGACCACGACACCAGTGTGGCGAGCCGAGACCGGTCCTGGGGCATCCGGCCGGTCGGTGAAGCCGAGCCGGCCGGGCGGCCCGATGCCGCCTTCCGCGGGATGTGGTGGCTGTACTTGCCCTTGGCCTTCGACGACTTCCAGCTGTTCCTGATCCTGCAGGAGGATCCGGACGGACATCGCAGTCTGTACGACTGCACGCGGCGCCGGCGGGACGGGCGCGTCGAGCAACTCGACGGCGTGCGGGTCACCATCGATTACACTCCCGGGACCAGGATCCCGCGCGGTGCGCACATCGAGTTCCTGAACCGGGCCGGTGATCGGATCGAGCTCGATGTCGAGTCGAAACTGTACGCGCCCATCGCATTCGGCTCCGGCTACGGCGGTGACTCGTCGTGGGCCCACGGAACCTGGAAGGAGGGGCCCTTCGCCGAGCGCGTCACGTACGACCTCACGGACCCCGAGGTCATGGCCCGCGCGCCCTTCAGCCTCATCGACCATGTCGGGGTCGCGGTGTGCACCGACGCCGACGGCACCGTTCATCGGGGGGCCGGGTTGTTCGAGCACGGCGTCATCGGGCCGCACCACCCGTCGGGTTTCGCCGACTGGACCGACGGGGCCCGGTAGGGGGCGGCATGAAGATCATGACGGCCTTGTTCAACCCGACCGATGCGGTCGAGCGCGCGACGCTTCTGAAGGAGGCGGGCGCGTCGGGAGTGTTCACCTTCGAGGGTCCGCACGACGTCTTCACCCCGCTGGTGCTGGCGTCGGCGGTCGAGGGCCTCGACATCATGTCCAATGTGGCGATCGCGTTCCCGCGCAACCCGATCCAGTTGGCCCACCAGGCCAACGACCTGCAACTGCTGAGCGAGGGGCGTTTCATCCTGGGGCTCGGTACACAGGTGCGTGCGCAGATCGAGAAGCGCTACGGAGCCGAGTTCGACCGCCCGGTCGAGCGGATGAAGGAGATGGTCGGCGCGCTGCGTGCGATCTTCGCGACGTGGAACGACGGTGAGCGGCTGGACTTCCGCGGTGAATACTACCGACACACCCTGATGACGCCGACCTTCGTACCGGGGCCCAACCCGTACGGACCCCCGCCGATCTACCTGGGCGCGTTGGGACCTCGACTCACCCGTGCGACCGCCGAGGTGGCCGACGGCCTGTTGGTGATGCCATTCGGGACCAAGCGTTTCCTGCACGAGACGACGCTGCCTGCGGTTCGCGAAGGGCTCGCCGCGACGGGACGCAGCGAGCGGGACTTCGAAGTGGTGCCGGAGATCATCGTGTCCGTGGCGACGGGCGCCGGGAGCGAAGCGAGCGGGCCAACTGTGGCGGGGCGAGGCGACGACCACGCGTCGACGCGAATGTTGCTGGCGTTCTATGGTTCCACCCCGGCGTACCGTCCGGTGCTCGACGCACACGGGTGGGGAGACCTGCAGCCCGAACTCAACGCGATGTCGAAGCAGGGTCGCTGGCAGGAGATGGCCGGACTCATCGACGACGAGATGCTGCACACGATCGCCGCGTGCGGATCTCCGAAGGAGGTGGCTGCGCACATCCGTGACCGGGTCGACGGGGTGTCCGACCGCATCTGCCTGTATCAGCCCGGCCCGATCGAGGTGGATGCGCTCGCCGAGATCGTCGACGCGCTCGGAGGTTCGAGATGACGCCAGCCGCCGTCGAGTTCGACGACGTCATCGACGACCGTTACGGCGGCAAGGCGGCGGGCCTCGCGCGGCTTCGTCGGCTCGGTCTGCCGGTACCGACGGGATTCGTCGTCGCCGACGCCTCGTCGTCAGGTGATCTCGACACCGTCACCGCCAGGTTCGGCGAAATGGCCTCGGCCGGTGTCGCGCCGGTGGCCGTACGGTCGTCGGCGGTCGGGGAGGACGGCGACGATCAGTCGTTCGCCGGCCAGTACGACACCGTGCTGGGCGTGGACACCGCCGAGGCCTTCGCCGACGCACTGCGAACGTGTGCCGCGTCGGTGCATTCCCGCCGCGCGTCGGCCTACAGCGGTCAGACCGACGCGACCATGCATGTGGTGGTCCAGCGAATGGTCGACGCACGTGCCGCGGGGGTCGTGTTCACCGCGGACCCGACGTCGGGGCGTCGCGATCTGATGGTGATCGATGCTGTCGCCGGCCTCGGCGAGGCGCTCGTCGATGGGACGGCCTCCCCGGATCACATCGTCCTCGACCCGGACGGCGCGGTCTTGGTACAGGAAGCCGTTGCGGCACCGGTGTTGTCGGAGTCGGAGATCGCGCAGATCCGGTCGGGCGCCCTTCTCGCCGTGCAGGACTGGGGCCGTCCCATGGACCTCGAGTGGGCCATCGACGAGTCAGGGGAGCTGTGGTGGCTGCAGGCCCGCCCGATCACCACCCTCCCCGGCGATCTCAACGAGATGGACTCGCCGGTGGCCGGCGCCGACCACGTCTACACACGGTGCAACATCGGCGAGATGATGCCGGGCGCGTTCTGTCCGCTGACCGCGTCGGTGTCCGGGTTCGCGATCGACTACGCGATGCAGATGGTGCAGGTGGTGGCGCGAGGACAAGAGCGGTACGAGAAGCCGTGGCTTCAGGTCGGTTACTTCTACGGACACATGTTCCTCAACCTGACCGAGGGCACGGCGCTGAGTTCCGGCATCATCGGCAACTCGCTGGAACAGTTCTCCACATCGATCTGTGGTCGGGTCATCGACGAACTGAAACCCAAGCCGCCGCAGCCCTTCCGGCGCAAGGTCGGCAACACGATCCGGCTGACCACGCACGCGCTCTCGGTGGGGCCGGCGATTCGTCGGTTGCCCGGGGAGATCGCCGGGTTCGAGGTGCCGTCGAGTTCCGACCCGCGAGAGGTGCTGCGACAGTTGGAGGCCGGCGTCCATCAGTACTGCGACATCACGCTGACCCATGTGCGGTCGTCGTCGCGGGCCGCGGTGGCGGCCAACGTCCTCGAGAGTGTCCTGGTCCGGCAGGCGGTCAAGGAGGGGCGCACCGAGGACGACGGCAAAGCGGACGCGGCCCGGCTCATGGCCGGCGCCTCGGAGGTCGAGAGCGCACTGATGCTCGCCGAACTCGACTCGGTGGTGCGCACCATCGCCGGCGACCCCATGGCCGCCGAGCGATTCCTCTCCGCGGCAACGGATGAGGCGGTCACCTCACTGTGTGGGGCCTCCGGCGATGCCGGGTCCCGGTTGCGGGCGTTCCTCGATCGGCACGGTCACCGCGGGTACCGAGAACTCTGTATGCGAGACCCGTCCTGGGCCGACGACCCCGCCGGACTGGGCGCGATGATGCAGGTGATGGTGCGGTCGGCGGTCGACGGGACCGACCGGGAACCGGTTCGCGTCACCGTCGATGAACACCCGTCGGCGACGATCAGGCTCCTTGCCCGCCTGGCGCAGCGAGGTGCGCGCGGACGAGAGGAGACGAAGTCGCGGATGGCGCTCATGGCCCATGCGCTCAAGCGGGGCTACCGTCATCTCGGCCGCGTCCTGGCCGAGACCGGCCGGTTGCCCGATGCCGACCTCGTCTTCTTCTTCGACCGCGCGGAACTGCAGCGCATCATCGACTCCACCGACATCGCCGACCTCGTGCAGCGGGCGCGCGGTCGTCGAGAAGCGTTGTCGTTCCAGGACTCTCTCGAGTTCGACGACGTGTCCGTGGGACGACCGTCCCCGCGAGTGGTGGCTCCGGCGCGCGGTGCCTCCGGCGACCGGATCGTCGGCCGACCCGCGGGGCGGGGCAGCGTCGAAGGGGTGGTGCGCGTCGCGAAGTCGATCGTGGAGGCCCGTGCCGTCCAGCGTGGGGAGATCCTGGTGGCCCCGGTCACCGACGTGGGCTGGACGCCGTACTTCACCGTCATCGCCGCCCTGGTGACCGACATCGGAAGCTCGGTGTCGCACGGCGCGGTCGTGGCCCGCGAGTACGGATTGCCCTGTGTGGTCAACACTCTGGTGGGCACCCAGGCACTCGAGACCGGCGACCGCGTCCTCGTCGACGGGGACCGGGGTGTGGTCGTGCGGCTCGGCCGGTAGTGAGAGTCGGGCGACCTCAGCTCTGCCCGGGTGCGGTCTCGGCATAGCGGTCGCGGAGGTCCCGCTTGAGGATCTTCCCGCTCGGGTTCTTCGGAAGGGAATCGGCCGCGATCACGAACTTCGGGATCTTGTAGGGGGCGAGCCGATCCCGGCAGTGACGCGTGATCGACTCCGGGTCGATGGTGCGGCCGGGAGCGGGCACCACAACGGCTGCGACCGCCTCCACCCAGTGAGGGTGCGGTATGCCGATCACGGCGGCCTCGCGGACCTCCGGAAGCTCGAACAGCACTTCCTCGACCTCCCGGCTCGACACGTTCTCGCCCCCGGTCTTGATCATGTCCTTCTGACGGTCGACCACCCAGAGGTATCCGTCGTCGTCGAGGTAGCCGAGATCGCCACTGTGGAACCATCCGCCGCGGAACGACTCTGCCGTCTTCGCTGGTAGCCCGAGGTACCCGATCGTCACCTGCGGACTGCGGTGCACGATCTCTCCGACCACCCCCGCCGCCACCGGCCGGTCGTCGGAGTCGACGATCTGCGTCTGGACGTGCAGCGCAGGCCGTCCGGCCGAGCCACCCCGGGTGGCCTGGTCTTCCGGCGCCAGCACGGTCGCGAGTGAACCCATCTCGGTCTGACCGTAGAAATTGCGCAGTTGCAGGCCGGGTAGGCGGGTGGTCAGTTCACGCAACACCTCGACCGGCAGCGCCGAGGCGCCGTAATAGCCCTTGCGCAGCGACGACAGCGACTCGGGGCGGAAGTGCGGTGAGCGCAGCAGTGAGATCCACACGGTGGGCGGGCAGAAGAGCTTGGTGGCGCCCTCGGCCTCGACGGTCCGCAGCAGGGTCTCGGGGTCCGGACGGTCGACGATGATGCTGGTGGCACCGAGGAGGACGTCGGTGACGAGGAAGTTGTCGAGCTGCGCGCAATGGTAGAGCGGAAGCGAGTGCACCTCGATGTCGTCGGCGCTCATCCCGCCCGACACGACGCAGCTCATGTACTGCCACATCAGTGTGCGGCTGGAGTGCAGCGCACCCTTGGGACGCGACTCGGTTCCGGAGGTGTACATGATCCGGATGACGTCGTCGTCGGCGATCCGGACGTCGGGCAGCGGCCCGGCCGGATGTTGGAGCCAGTCGTCGACGGACGGCCAGTCCGCGCCGTCGCCGGGCGATCCGAGGGGGATCGCCCGGCGCACCGCGACCGTCGCCGACGATGCGTCGATCGCCTGCTGCGCGGTGGCGACCAGGGCGTCCTCGACGATCAGTCCCGACGCCTCGCAGTCGTCGAGGATGTAGGCGATCTCGCCGGCGGTGAGCATGAAGTTGATCGGGACGGTGACGACTCCGATTCGAGCGGCCGCGAACACCACGACGGGGAACTGCCAGCAGTTGTGCGACAGGATGCCGAGGGTCTGACCCTTGCGCAGGCCGGATGCGTGCAGCGCTGCGGCGACACGGTCGATGGCGTCGTCGAACTCGCGGAAGCTCAGGCGGGTGTCGCGGTGGACGACCGCGAGCTTGTGGGGCGTCCGCGCAGCAGTGCGTCGCGGGATGTCCCCCAGAGAGTGGGAGCGGGCCTGGTGGGCGGGCTCGACTGCGTCGGCGGAAATGGTCATGAGCAGCGATCTCTCGATTCGGGGGAAATGGTCGACCGGGGCCTGCGGTCCACGGCCGGTGGGTACTGTTGTCGGGTATGCGCGGTAGTTCTCAGCCGGATGCCCCCAGTGGCGGCGGCATCGGTGCGTCCGCGGCGCGAGGGGGATGGCAGGACGTGCTGTCCCGCCGGCAGATGCTCGGTGTTCTCGCGGTGCTCGAGGAATGCGAGAACTCGGCAGGCGGTCAGCGCTTCAAGGAAGGCCTGGTCGAGGCCATTTCGACCTACTTCGGGGTGCGAGATGTGACGTTCTTCCACGGCCGGACCTACTCGGAGATCTTCGATGACCCCGCTCCGCTCCTGACAGGTGCGGCTGCTCCGTTGTTGCGGGACTACCGCGAACGCTGGCGCGACAAGGACATCTTCGCGTTGCCGCGGGCACGCCGAGTCCTGACCGCCGAGGGCTTCGCCACCCTGGAGGAACTGTCGCGGCTGCCGGTCCCGCAACGCTCGTACGTCGTGGACTATCTGCACCCCAACGACATGGAGACCGCCTCGGCCCTGCATCTGCCGCTCGCCGACGGTGAGGCCCTGGTGGGGATGTTCGACCGTGTGCGCCCGTGGGACGAGTCGGACCTGCTCGCGCTGCGCATCCTGGCGCGGCAGCTCCGGGCGAGGTCCACGACGGTGACCGCGGCCCACGAGCCGGTCGACCCGCTGGCACGACTCACCCCGCGGCAGCGCGAGGTCGCCGAGCTCGTCAGCGACGGTCTCAGCAATGCCGAGATCGCGGGACGTCTCTCGCTGTCGGAGCTGTCGGTGAAGAAGTACATCAGCCGGATCTTCGACGCGGCGGGCCTCCGGAACCGCGCCGAACTCGCGACCGAGGTCCTGCGTTCGCGCCACCGTCGCGGGGGACGCGGCGATCACGACGCCGGGGTGTAGGCGATGACCGCCAACCCGGCCGGTGACCGTAGCGGTACCCGCGTCTCGTGACCTCCGGCCGACGTCTCGCCGACCTGCCAGCCGAGTGATCGGGCGCGTTCGATCGTGGCCGGCAGGTCGGACGTGCGGGCGAGCAGGGACCACTCCGGTCCGTCCGTCTCGTCGGAGACACTCAACGCATCCCACGCCGCCCAGGTGGATCCGTCGGAGAACTTCGGCGACCCCAGGACCGCCTCGACGTCGGCGCTGACCCCGGCCCATCGATCGGTCGCGTGCATCACCGTCACCCGTTCGAACAGTCCGTCGAAACCGTCGGTCATGATGTCCTTTCCGTCAGTCATTCAGTGGGTCAGAATCATTCAGGGCGTCAAGATCATTCGGGGCGCCACTGCTGTTCAGACCACCGCGGTCGACGCCGTGAGCCGGTGGCCGAGGCGATCGCGTTTGGTGGCGAGGTAACCGGCGTTGTCGGCGGTGGGGGCGATCTCGAGCCCGACCGTCTCGGTGACCTCGATCCCGGCGGCCGCGAGTCCCTCGACCTTGGCCGGGTTGTTGGTCAGCAACCGGATGCGCTGCGCGCCGAGGTCGTGCAGGATGGCCGCCGCGTCGCGATAGTCGCGGATGTCCACGGGCTGTCCGAGGCGCAGGTTCGCATCGACGGTGTCGACGCCGTCGAGGTCCTGGAGCCGGTAGGCGGCGATCTTCTCCGACAGACCGATACCGCGTCCCTCGTGTCCGCCGACGTACACCACGACCCCGCACTCCGCGTCGGTGATCCGTTGCAGCGACGCCCGGAGTTGCGCGCCGCAGTCGCACCGCCGCGATCCCAGCGTGTCGCCGGTGAGGCATTCGCTGTGGACACGGACGAGTGGTTCACCGCGGGTCGGGTCCCCGTGGACGAGGACGAGATGCTCGGTGCCGCTGTGGGTTCGATAGGCGATCGCATCGAACGTGCCGTGATCGGTTGGCATCCGGCAGGCCGCACCCCGCGTCACCGACGATCCCGACCGGCGGTGGGCCACGAGTTCGGCGATCGAGATCACTTCCAGATGATGCCTCTCGGCGAACGCCCCGACGTCGTCTCGCGCGAGCATGCCTCGCCGGTCGGCGCTGACGAGTTCACAGATGAGGCCGGCCGGTTCGAGTCCGGCCTCGGCGCACAGGTCGACGGCGGCCTCCGTGTGCCCGCGGCGTTCGAGAACGCCACCGGCCCGGGCGCGCAACGGCATCACATGTCCCGGCCGGGTCAGATCTGCCGGTCCCACGTCGCGGTCGGCGAGAGCACGGATGGTCCGCGCCCGATCAGCCGCGCTGATTCCGGTGGTGACGCCGACGGTCGCATCGACGCTCACCGTGAAAGCGGTGCCCAGCGGGTCGGTCGGCTCGTCGACCATCGGTGGCAGTTCCAGCTCGATCAACCGATCCGCGGTCATCGCGACGCACAGGAAACCCGACGTGTGGTCGAGGAAGAAGGCGATGTCGTCGACATCCGCGAACTGCGCGGGCATCACGAGATCGGCCTCGTTCTCGCGAGTGGCATCGTCGACGACGATCACCGGACGCCCGGCGCGGAGCTCATCGAGACACCGTGCGATCGCGGGGCGGTCCGGGCTCTTCGGGCGGTCTGGGCTTTTCGGGCGGTCTGGGCTCTTCGGGCCCACCGAGCTCATCGGTGCGCCCGGAGTCCGTGGAACAGCGACCGATGGAAGATCAGCGGCTCGCTGGCGGCCGGGATGCCGAGCGCGTCGACCCGGCCCACGACCAGTTCGTGGTCTCCGATCGGACGGTGCTCGTCGATCGTGCACTCGATCCAGGCGTGCGCGCCGTGCAGACGGGGCGAACCGTTCGCGGCCGCAGACCAGTCGACCCCGGCGAACTTGTCCGCGCCGCTGCGGGCGAACGTGCGTGCCAGCCGGTGCTGGTCCTCGGACAGCACGTTCGCGCAGAAGGTGCCGTTCGCCACCACCGACGGCAGTGTCGACGACGTGTGCCCGGCGAAGAATCCGACGAGCGGGGGCTCCATCGAGATGGACGTGAAGGAGCCGACGGTCATCCCGACCGGCGCCCCCGACGCGTCCTGCGAGGTGATGACGACGACTCCGGAACCGAAGTGCGCCAGAACTTCCCGGAACCGGTCGCGCACCGACGCGGTGTCGGCGGCGTGGATGGTGTGCGCACCGTCGACGGTGTGTGTGGGATTCATGCTCTTCCTTTCCGAGTACGGCCCGGTGTGTACGGCGGGTGCGGTGCGCGGTGGCACCGCACCCACCGCGCTGGTCAGACCGGGACGACCTTGACCGCGAGCTCGTCGAGCGCGGCCGCGTAGATGCCTTCGATGGCGCTCGCCAGTTCTGCCTCCACCTCCGATGAGCCCGCTCCGAATTCGGCGGACCAGCGGACGGAGCTGGTGTCGTCGCCGGTCTCGAGGACGGTGACGGTCGAGCGGTAGTGCTCGAGGGGGAGCGGACCGTCGATGTACTCGTAGGAGTAGGTGCGTCCCTCCGCGTCGAACTGCACGATCCGTTCCCGCGCGGGTTCCCCGTCGGTGAAAACCACGTGGCGGACGTCGCCGTCCATCCGGGACGAATCGATCGCCGGAATCCAGGTGGCGACGCCGCCGGTGTCACCGATCCAGGCCCACACCGCCTCCGCCGACCGGGAGAAGTCCTTGGTCACCTCGATGTTCGCCATCGTCACACCCGTCCCAGCTCGGCTTCGTACTTCTTCGTCATGTGCTCCACGGCCTTGACATGTTCGGCGGCCTGGCCCTCGCGCACCGCCTGGGCCCGCGCGGCAGCGTCGATCATCGGCTGGGCCTGACCCTGGAAGTACGGCATGACGTCCTGGGCGAAGAGCTCGTAGGAGCGTCGGGTCGCCTGCGGGTTCGCCCAGTCGTGACCCTGGATCAGCAGCGTGCCGAATCCACCGGACTGATCGACCAGACGCTGGACCTGGGCGCGAGCCTCCTCGGCGGTGCCGATGACGCCGATACCGGAGGTGTTGATGAAGTCGATCATCTCGTGCTTGTTGGTGCCCCGGACGTCCATCTGCGGGAACGCCGCCACGTGCTGGAGGTAGTTGAACCAGTACTCGATGCCGTGCTCGACGTCGCGATACGCCTGTTCCTTGGTCTCGGCGATGTGGAACGGACCCACCAGACGCCAGGTCGAGCGATCCACCTCGTCACTGCGGCCCGACTGGGCCGCGAACTCCTCGAGGAGCCCCCAGTGATGCTGGAGGGCGCTGAAACCGTCCGCGGTCAGCGTGGCGGCGATCGACAGCAGGCCGATGCCGTACTTGCCGGCCAGCCGTGCGCCGGTGGGGGAGGCGATCGCGGCGACGACGACGTCGAACA
Organism: Gordonia sp. NPDC058843; assembly: GCF_042743165.1. Taxonomy (NCBI): domain Bacteria; kingdom Bacillati; phylum Actinomycetota; class Actinomycetes; order Mycobacteriales; family Gordoniaceae; genus Gordonia; species Gordonia sp. NPDC058843. Next base: position 130,856 of record NZ_JBHYNC010000009.1, on the reverse strand, counting down.
GCGGGTCCGAATACGGGGCCATCTGGATCTTCGCGTCGAAGAGCTCGTGGGTACGGGTCTTCGCGGTGACCGTCTCGCCGCGCAGTAGGCGCATGATGATGTCGGTGTTCTCGGCCAACAGTTCGCGGGTGTCGATCTGCGAGAGACCGAGCATCGCCGCGTCGGTCGGCAGCGACCCCGGGCCGAGACCGAACAGGGCGCGGCCCCGGGTCAGGTGGTCGAGCATGATCATGCGCTCGGCCGCCCAGAGCGGGTTGTGGTACGACACCGAGGTGACGCCTGTGCCGAGCTTGATGCGGCTGGTGCGCTCGCCGGCGGCGGCGATCATGATCTCCGGCGACGCGTAGATCTCGGCACCGGCCGAGTGGTGTTCGCCGAACCAGGCCTCGTCGTACCCGAGCTGCTCGAGGTACTGCACGAACTCGAGGTCGCGCTGCAGCAGCAGCGTGGGATTCTGCCCCGGTTCGTGGATCGGGGCGAGGAAGGTACCGAACTTCAGCCTGCTCATGGCGAACACTCCTGTGTGACGTGGGTGATACGTCCACGAAGCTATGACGCACCGCACAGGTCGGGTAAGTCCGCAAAAGTAGACATTCGGCCGCGCACCCGCCGATCGCAAACCGCGTACGGATGAGACGAATTCGGTCTATCGTCCCTTTCAGCAGCTGATTCGGGAGGACTCATGGTGTGTTGCATCGTGGCAACGCTGGTGCTGGCCGTGGTGCACCGGCTGCTCCCGTGGCGCCGCACGAGCACCGACGCGGGTTTCGCGCCCGCGGTGCGCAGGCCCGCGACCGGGATGAAAGTCGTTGGGGCTCCGTTCGACCGGACTCATCGAGAGCTGCCGGTGCTACCCCGGCGCCGGGCGATCGCCGCATGGACACTGCGTCTGGGCGCGATCGCCGCGGGCCTGTACCTGGCGACCTCGGCGGTGCTCGTGGTCCTCGGTGTGGCCCATGATGTCGCCGACACCTCGTCGTGGCTGGTCCGCAGCGTCGTGGTCGTGCTCATCGCGGCGTCCGCCGCCGGCCTCGGCCGGGTGCTGTCGGCCAGGGGCGTCGACCCGTTGACCAGAACCCAGACAGCGGGCTGCGGATCACTGGCCGCCGGCGTCGTGTTCCTGGAACTCATGGTCGTCGACATGCATGTCCTCGGCCTGTATCACCTGCCGGATTCGTTCGCCCATCACATGTTCCAGGCGTCGTGCCTGCTCGCCGCCGGGATCGGCGTGGTGCTGCTCGGCGACCTTCCGCACCCCGCGCCCAGACCGACCGCGCCGTTGATACGAGGACGCTCATGACCATTCCGGAAACCGTTCCGACAGTGAGGGAGTCGACACCCGACGAGCTCGCGACGCAGCGGTACCTGCTCGACCTCGCGTTGCAACCGCTGGACCGGTTCGACGGGTTCACCCGTCTCGAGCAGATCGGCGGGAGCGCGCTTCGTTACCAGCTCAACTATGTCGGCTACGCGTTGTCGATGGCGCAATACACCCGCACCCCGGCGTTCACCGGTTATCTCGCCGACGCGCAGGCGACGATGATCCGCAAGATGTGCGACAAGAAGGTCTGGGGATACTGGGCGACGGAACGACTGGCCGGTTACCTCCGTTGGAACCCGGACCCGATCGTGTTCGGCAACGTCATGTACACCGGATTCTTCGCCGCGATGATCGCGTTCCAGCAGACGCTCAACGACGACCGTTCGTTCGACGTCGACGGGTCCCTCCCGCTGGTGTGGAGTCCGACGCGCCGCTATGACTACGGATACACATCGATCGCCGAGGCGATCGTGCGGAACATGCGGGCGAGCAAGCACACGATGTATCCCTGTGAGCCGCACCTGATCTACCCGATGTGCAACACGATCGCCCTCGTCGGGCTGCGGGGGTACGACCGCCTGCACGACACCGACCTGACGGGTGACCTCGTCACCCGGACCCGCGCCGCGTTCACCGATCACGGATACCTGACCCGTTCCGGGCGTTTCCGTTTCGGTCGCGGACCCGCGGGCCTCGCGCTGCCACCGACGCTGTCGAACGACGCGATCATGACCTACTGGCTGAACGGCGTCATGCCGGATCTGGCGGAGTCGACGTGGGAGACGCTGCGGCGCAGGCGAATCGTCGGGTCCGGGTCGGATGTGCGGTTACGTACCGAACCGATCGACCACCTCGACGTCGGCTCATACCGGATGGGTGACGCGTGGGCGTGGGTCAACGTCCTGTGCGCGGCGCGGGAGATCGGTGACACCCACACCGCCGACTCGCTCGAGTTGGCCATCACCGACAGATTCCGGTTCGAGACGTCGGAGTCGGGTGCGCGCAAGATGAGTGGCGTCTCCACCTGGGTGTCGCTGGCATATGCGCTGAGCCGGTTCATGGTGCCCGACGGGCTGCGGGGCCTGTCCGCCGGTGACCTCCCGGCTGCGTGGACGACAGGGCCGATCCTCGCCGGTGCGGACTATCCGGATGTGCTCGTGGCCAAGGCGGTCACCGACGGCGAGGGACTCGAACTGGTTCTCCGGCCCGGCAGTGTGGTTCGCCGGTCGACGCTGCGACTCGCGCGATTGACGCCCGCCGGACGATATCGCGTCGACAACTCCGCAGCGCCGGCCCCGGTCACCGTGACCGCTGACGGTACCGGACACTCGACTCTCGACGTCGACCTGGCCGACCGAACCGAGGTCCGCATCCGCCCGCTCTGAATGATGTGCGGTGATCGAGATGCTCGGGATCCGATTGCATGCCGACGGCCCGATGGTCCTGCCCACACGTGGTCGGCAGGGGCCATCGGGCCGGGGGAGACGTCGATCAGTTGTCGAACGTCAACGGGGTCGTGGCGGAGGGGCCCTGACGGTAGTGGCTCATCGTCGCGGTCTGACGGCGACCGTTGTACTCCGGGATCGGGAGCGGGAACCAGTAACTCGAGTCCAGCCACATCTGGCCCAACAGCGGGACCGGTTGGCGCGAGATGTCGGTCCAGTTGCCGGTCGGAGCGTTGTCGAACGTGCCGACCTTCTTGCCGTCGACATAGAACTCGACCTGTTTGCCGCCGAGTTTCACCGCGTAGTCGTGCTGCCCGTCCAGGATGCTGATCGGTAGCAGGCGGGCTTGGGGGACAAGGGTTCCCGACTTCTTGACCATCATGAAGAAGCCCTTGGGGAAATCTTGGCCGAGCGCGTGGGCGATGGGTGCGGTCAGCGTGCTGGCCTGGCCGACCAGCCCGGCGGAGCCGTTGTACATGAACCAGGCGATCTCGAGTCCCAGCGGATCGATCGAACGGTTGGACACGCCCCAGCCCGTGGTTCCGTTCCAGGACTTGATCTGCTCGGTGCCGCCGACCCGCATCGTCATCGTCTGCCCGGGTTCGAACACCGGCTTCGCCAGGATCTCTGCGTTGTTGTACGGGAAGAGGCCCTCGACGGTCGGCGGCGCCTCGAAGGTCACGCCGTCGGGACCATACGACGTCTTGCTGTAGCCGACGTTCGTGTTGCACCAGTCGGTCGGGGCCGTCGCGAACCGCTCGTCGATCGGGCGACTCGGTTGCGGGTCCCCGGTGCCGATGTACCCGGCGAGGGCGCGCCCGTTGAGCACCGCGCAGTTCGACGTCCCGTCGTCTCGGCCGGGCAACTGGATGTTCGGATCCGCGGCTGCGACACCGAATCCCGTCCACGTCAGCATCGCGGCCACCGCAACGGCGGCCAGCGCTTTGGCTCGAATCATGTACCTGTCCTCACGACTATGGGGCGAAAGACGAACAGGTATCTGATATCACATGTGCTCAGAATCGAGCGGTTCGCGGCCGGGGCCGAAATGCACCAATCGGACATGGCCGCCTCGATGGTCCACCTCCTGACCGGCGGCAACGGTGAGCCCGGGAACGATTCGTGACAATCGTCTCAATGCGGCTGCACGGGTCGGCATCGATGGGCGACAGGCACATCGCGGGGCTCACCGGTGCGGGGGCACTCCTCGGTCCCCGGATGGGGGTTCGGCGTGGGTCGGCAACTGCTCGTCGGTGTCACTCCGGTTGGCAAACGACGTGACGGCAAACGACGTGACGACGACGAGGGCAGCCGCTACGACGAAGCAGACCGAAGCGTAGAGCAGGCTACCGATCGGTGTGCCGTCGGTGGTGACGCCGTCGCTCGCACTGAAATAATCCGGCAACGCTGATATCCACAGCGCCGCGAGCGCCAGGAGGTAGATCGGCCCGAAGACGCGCACGAACTCGTTCGGAATCGCCCCACCGCCATCCCTGCGCGCACGGTTCCATTGTGGGATCAGGACCGACAGGGCAATCACGGCCACAACACCGAGTTCCAGGGAGAACACGATGGCTTGCGCGGTCGTATTCGGGTTGTCGCCGCCGAACAGCGACGTCGGCGTGCTGAGGATCCCGATGCCGACCGGCACGAGCACACCGATCACCACGATGCGCCAACTCAGGCTCACCCCGCCGAAGGCGCCGTCGCGCTGTGCTTTCCGTCCGACCAACAGCATCACCAGCACGGTGACCACGATCGGACCGAGAGTGGCGAAGATCGACATGCTGGTCATCGGCACCGATGCGAACATCGGGTGGTTGAGGTTGTTGTCGGAGTTCCACGCCCACCAGCGCAGCTGCGGACCGAGTTGGTCGAAGACCTCGTAGAAGCACTGATGTACGAAGCCCACGCAGACTGCGCCGACGATGATCCCGCGGTCTCGGAAAACCCCGAGGCTGCGGACGATCTCGTACGCCAACATCACCACGGCCGGATACAACGCGACGATGTAGAGGGGTAGCCGTTCGAAGAGGAACTGCACCGTGAACACGTTGTGTACGAACACCACACCCAACTGGTCTTCGATGCCGAACACGTTCGGGAAGTACAGGGGGACCTCGATGACGAACAAGTAGATGACGGTGGCAACCCACAGCGCCAGATTCGTCGGATCGCCCTGACGTCGTAACCGGCGGATCGCGTACCACAAGGCGAACGCTGCCCCGAAGACCATCATCAGCTCCAGCACCGGCAGCGTCCCGTTGGACAGGTCGAGCGGGTTTCGAAGATGCACGACTGCCGGCGCATCCTGACAGCTGAAGTCGCCGAGGGTCCCGGCGATGCGATCGAACGTGGGATTGCACTGCTCGCTCACGGCGTCACCTCCGTCGGTGTCGTGACGCTGGTTCGCCGACGCCGGGGCGCGGCGCGCAGGTGACCTACACGGCCCGTACTATGAAAGCTGTTGTCGAGCATGATTATCCGATCTGATATCCGAAGATCTGTTGGGTTCGTACGTCGGCATGGGGTCATTGCCATTCCATCACCGGGGCCCGAAAACGGCGGGTAGCAGTTGGTTGAAGATATCCGCACGCTCCCATTGGAGGAAGTGGCCCGAGCCCGGAATCACCAGCGGTCCGATTCGATTGCGAAATGCTCGCTCGCATCGTGGGACGAAGTCCTCGTCGATGACGTGGTCGTCCGGTCCGTAGAGAATGAGTGTGCGTACCTCGATCGGGTCCATCAGTGGCAATTCGGTCATCGGCCGCTCATAGGCGAGCTGGTAACACGCCCACCCGGCACGTAGCCGCGCCTCATCGGCGAAAGGCTCGGTCATGAAATCGACTGCATCCTGATCGAATGCGTACTTCGAACCCCATAACCGGTTCGTGTACATGGCCGCGACCCATTGCCGACGAGCTTCGGGGGAGGGCAGCATCGTCGCGAGTTCGTCGGGGAACGCGCCCTGCATCCACCGATAGTCCCCGGTTGGGTCTTTCGCGCTCGCCTCGGGCATGGCATTGCCGGGTCCGATACCCGAATAGTCGACGCCCATCGGAGGCACGGTGTTGAACACACAGAACCCGTCCGCGAAACCCGGAAAACGGTGGATCATGTCCGTGGCCACCACCCCGCCCACGTCACTCGCCGCGATGATGCATGACGCGTGGCCGAGTCTGTCGTGCATCAAGGTGAAGAGATCTCGGGAGTAGGTCACGATGTCATGCCGGTCGTCGGGTGGCAGGTCGCTGTCACCGAAACCCCGGAGGTCGGGTGCGATGACTTCGAACCCCGCAGCGGCCAGGGCCTCGATGTTGCGCCACCAGATCCGTTTGGTCTCCGGATAGCCGTGGATCAGCAGCAACGGCACCCCGCCGACACCCTCGCGAACAAACGCCAGCGAAACCCGCTCTGCGACGGTGACATTCTCGACACAGAAGGCATCGGGCGCGGAACGGCCGGGTTGGCTGGGGCGATGCCGCGGGTCATACCGGAAGGTCACTCAGCGCGCCCCTCGGACGAGCCGACCGGGACGGGCGCCGGTGTCAACACCGTCGCGGCGGGTCACTGAACCGCTGACGATGGTGGCCGTGTACCCGGACGCATCCTGGATCAACCGATGGCCACCGGCGGGTAGGTCGTGAACCATTCGCGGCGCGTGTAATTGGAGTGCGTTCATGTCGATGACGTTGAGGTCGGCCTTCTTTCCGACCTGAACCACTCCACGGTCGGTGAGTCCGAACAGCTGCGCGGTGTCATACGCCTGCTTGCGGATGACGTACTCCAGCGACAGAGTGGCGCCCCGGTTGCGGTCTCGGGCCCAGTGCGTCAGCAGGAATGTGGGATAGGACGCGTCACAGATCATGCTGCAGTGGGCCCCACCGTCGGACAAACCCATCACCCCGGCCGGGTGGGTGAGCATCTCCCGGATCGCGTCGTGGTTGCCGTCGGAATAGTTGAACATGGGGTACATCAGCATGTTTCCGGCGTCGGCCTCCAGCATCAGGTCGTACATCGTCGCCAGCACATCCTCGCCGCGCCGACGCGCGATACCGGCGACCGAGTCCTCCTCGGTGGGTTCGTAATTGGGCGGATTTCCGAGGTGGAACAAGCGATCCGTGCAGTGTTGCGCGAGGGCGAACATGCCGTCGAACAACTTGTTCGGGTCGATGGGCAAGTCGTCCTCGGCGAGAATCGCGGCCCGCACAGCCGGTTCCGCGAGCCTGGAAGCGAGTTCCTCACGCGTGCACTGGGCCTTGAGTCGTCGGTACGTGGGCCGGTGGGTGAAGGCGTGGTGTCCCGGGAATCCGAGCAGCATCCCGAACGGCCGAGCGGCTATCTGCGGGTGCAGCCGACTGCCGGATTCGTGCGCGGCCGCCGAGATGTCGAGTTGCTCGCGCCACAGACCGGGGTCCGCGTCCACCTGGATGAGGGCAAAGCTCAGCGGTCGGTCGATCTCGGCACCCAACCGCCGCATCCACTCCAGTTCCTTCTTCGGAGCGACGATGTCCTCTCCCGCCGCGCCCTGAGGAGCGAGTTCGAACACGGCCTGACCACCGGCGGCCATGGCTCGCCCCAAGGCGAACAGCTCGTCTTCCGCGGCGAAGGTCCCCGGCACCGGTTCTCCGTCCATTGCCCGGTGTGCGATGGTTCGCGACGAAGAGAAGCCCAGCGCCCCAGCCTCTACCGCGTCCCGTACCAGCTTGCTCATCGCCGCGATGTCCTCAGGGGTTGCGACGTCGTTGCGGGCACCACGCTCCCCCATGGCATACGCCCGCACCGTCCCGTGGGCGATCTGGCTGCCGAAATCGACTGCCAACTCGCGTTTTCCGATCACGTCGAGGTACTGCTCGTAGGTCTCCCAGCCCCAGGTGATTCCTTCGGTCAACGCGGTACCGGGAATGTCCTCGACTCCCTCCATCAGGGAGATCAGCCATTCCTCACTCCCCGGGCGCACCGGCGCGAACCCGACACCACAATTGCCCGCGACCACGGTCGTCACGCCGTGATTGCTGGACGGTTCCAAGACGCTGTCCCAACTGACCTGGCCGTCGTAGTGGGTGTGGATGTCCACGAATCCGGGCGCGACGATCTTCCCCGTGGCATCGATCGTCTCGGTCGCATCACCTTCGAGCGCAGCGTCGTCGGCTCCGCGCCGGCGGATCTCGACGATCCGTCCGTCTTTGACCCCGACGTCCGCGGTGTAACGGTCGCCACCGGTGCCGTCCACGACGGTCCCACCAGTGATCTTCAGATCGAACATCTCACCCTCCTCGGTTGCGGCCGGATCGGCGCAGCGTCGCCACTGCGCGCCATCCAGGTCCTCGTCATCTCCTCAGCCGTGTTGCAGTTCTCCGCGGTCCTCCCACGCCTTCGGACCGATCCGAGGGCCTGTCGAGCCATCCGGGTGGACAAGGGTCATCCACGAGGCGCCGCTGCCCGAACCGTCAGCCGGCCAGAAACGCGATGACGTTGTCATTCACCGCCATTGGTTGTTCGACCTGCAAGAAGTGACCGGCCTTGTCGATGATCGCCACCCGACTGCCCGGCGGCAGGACATCTCGAACCGGCGCGACGTATTCGACCTGCATGCATCCGTCGTCCGCCCCATGGAGGTACAGAGTGGGAACCCTCGGGGCACCACGCCACACGCGTTGCAGATCGCGGTAACGCGCATTCGGCCGGCGCAGCGACGGCACCGATCGGTAGTAACGCAGTGCCGCCCAGCGGTTCTCGAGAGTGGGCAGCGCGGCGAACACGTACTCGAGGTCTTTGGTTGCGTCGTGACCCGGTGACCAGTCACGCCACAATCTGGGGATGAGCCGGTCGAGAGATCGCTCGGAGACAAACGGTAGCTGGTTGAACATGATGTACCAGCTCATCCGCACCTGTCGGCGCGACAGCCGTAGGCGATTCCGTAGCGACAGATCCGATTTCGTCATCGCCGGCACCGGGGGCACCGACATCGACACAACAGACCGGAACGGGGACCCCTCATAGGCGGCGATGGCGTTCGCGGTCACCGCACCCCAGTCGTGTCCGACGAGCACCGCGTCGTCGCCGCCCCCGAGCTCACGGTGCAGACCGAGGACGTCGTGCATGAGGGCGCCGATGTTGAAGTCCCGGTCGGACGGGATGTCGGTGGGCGCGTAGCCACGGGTGAACGGTGCGACGACTCGATACCCCTCCGCAGCCAGCGCCGGTCCGAGGTATCGCCACGACCAAGCCGAGTCGGGGTACCCGTGCAGCAGGATCGCCAGTGGCCCGACATCGGGACCCCAGGTCAACGCCGCGACGGTGAGTTCGGGCAGCTCGATCCGCAGAGTGCGCGGTGACGATGTGGCGGTCACCGGGCGACGGCCGAGGATCGCTCTTGCACACCCGCCCGAGAAGCTGTCGGTGGAGGCGTCGGACGACCGGCACGCAGGAAGCTCCCGGTACGGCGGACCCCGAGGATGTCGGTTGGTTCTCCGTCACGGATCACCCGCTTGCCGCTGATGAACACCGCACGCACGGTCTCGTTGTTGCGGTTGACCATTCGCGAGAGCCCGCCGTACTGCGCCACCTGGTCCTCGTGATACCCGTCAAGCGACTCGTCGAGGTGCTCTGGGTCGAGGATCGTCAGATCCGCGCGGTCCCCCACCCGGAGGTGACCGGCGTCGATGTCGTACCAGTCGGCGATCTCACCGCTCAGCCGGTGCACCGCCCTCTCCACCGACATGAACGGGGTGCCGGCCCGCTCGGCGTCGCGCACGTGCTTGAGCAGTCGCAGGCCCATGTTGTAGAACGCCATGTTCCGCAGGTGGGCGCCGGCGTCGGAGAATCCCAGCTGGATGAAGTCCGCAGTCGCGAACTTCCGGAGTATCTCCGGGCGGTGGTTCGAGATGGTGGTGTACCACCGGAGTTTCCGGCCGTGTTCGAGGACCAGATCGAGGAAGGCGTCGACCGGGTGTATGCCGCCTCGATCGAGTCCGACCTGTCCGAAAGACTTGCCGATCACGGAAGGGTCCGGGCAGTCGGTGATCTCGGCGTCGAAGAAGTCTCGATGCCAGACGCGGATCCCGAACTTCTGGTCGTAGTCCTTTCGGAACCGACGTCGGTAGTCCTCGTCACGCATCAATTCGTCGCGCTCGATGCAGTCGGTCAGATGCATGGCCACCTCGCCGGACCCGAACTCTTCGAAGATGACGAAGTCGATGCCGTCGGCGTACACCGTGAACGGGACCGGAAGGTGTTGAAAGCGCACATTCGCGCCCAGCCGGTTGGCGACGGTTGCCAGGCCTTGCAGAACGTACGGCGACACCGGATTGGATTTGACGTCTGCCGCGGCGAGCAGCGTGGTCTTCAAGGGCTTGCGACGCAGACCGATGGACCCGAGCGCCTGAAAGGCGATGTCGAGCGGCATCTTTATGTCTGGAGCAGACTGCAGGATCCGACCACGCCTGCGCACGATGCCTTTGAGGCGCCTCTTCTCGAGGAACTTCGAGTAGGTCGACGGCAACGTACGTGATCTGCACAGCTCGCCGTCGAGCTTGTCGAAACGCAGTTGGTTCGTCGACAGTCCGATGAAACCCGCATCGAGTGCTTCGACCAGGAGGCGTTCCATGCGGCGGAGCTCGGCCTTCGTCGGCTTGATGTCGTCATCCGTCGAGCGCTCGAGTCCCATCGTGCTGGCTCGGATGTCCGAGTGTCCGATGAACGAACAGACGTTGGGGCCCAGTGCCCGGTCTTCGATCGCGCGGATGTACTCCTCGCCGGTGTTCCACGTGCGATTCGCTTCCAGGGAGGCGATCACATGGTCGCGCGGGATGGCCTCCACGCGACCGAAGAGATCGCCCGCGACGACGGGATCTGCGTGGATCGTCGAGATCGAGCATGATCCCAGGGCGACCGTGGTCACCCCGTGCCGGACCGACTCCGCCAGACCCGCGCCCTCCAGCACTTCGATGTCGTAATGGGTATGGATGTCGAGAAATCCGGGCACGACCCACTTGCCCGATGCGTCGACGACGTCGTCGCACCCGTCGGCGTCGAGGGGTGTGGCAGAAACCGCTGCCACTCGACCGTCGGTGATGCCGAGATCCCGGACCTCAGCGGTTGCCCCGGTCCCGTCGAACCACAGCCCGTTCCGGATGATCGTGTCGAAAGCCATCGCCATTCCTCCCATTGCTGCGGCCGACCCCCACGGATCGGACGCCGACGCCGTACTGAAGGTTGACCATACGCCTGAAGAAAAATGTATGGTGGCGTTTCGGTGATGATCGCACCGGAGGAGATCGATGGCGTGTAGCAGTGACCTCGGCGGCAGCGCCGTCACGACACAGATCTCGGCCGACGGTCCGGCACTATGATCGGGACGTGCAGATGACTCTGAGACCTGTTCACCCGAAGATCTGGGGGGAGTCGTATGCGTAGTCACGGTTGGTCGGGCAATGCGCCCGCATCGGATGGAGAAGCCATCGACCGGATACTCGACGCGGCCGGCGCCATGATCGCCGAGCCTGGCTCGACAGTCCGAATCGCCGATGTTGCAAGGTCTCTCGGTGTGACGAGACAAACCGTGTACCGGTACTTTCCGGGCACCGATGCGCTTCTCATCTCGGTGGCCATGCGATCGGCCGATGGCTTTCTCGACCAATTGGCGCGTCACATCCAGGGACTGACCGATCCATTGGCTGCCATGGTCGAGTCGATGGCCTTCAGCGTGGAGAATCTGGCCGGCGATGAACGAATCCGGCTCTTGCTCAGCGAGCCGGGCCGAGCGGGAACCACGGTGTCGTTGACCGGGGAGACCGCGATTGCGTTCGGCCGCGGCATGTTGCGCCGGTTCGACGTCGACTGGGCATCCCATGGTTTCGATGACAGGGATGTCGACGAGCTGGCCGAGTTCACGCTGCGATTACTGCACTCCTACCTCGTCGATCGGGGTCCGGCCCCTCACGACGGAGCGCAGTTGCGTCGGTTTCTCGCCCGATGGGTGGGTCCGGCCCTCGTCCGGCCCCACGAGGCCTCGGTGGTGCGAGGGTAGTTCCGGGCGAGTGGCGCCCGGTCCGCGTCTGCGATCTGACTCAGTCGAACTCGATCGTGACCGCGCCCTTCGGCGTCGCCTGGCACGTCAGCAGGTATCCGTCGTCGATGTCCTCTGGTTCCAGCGCGATGCCGTTGCCGTGGTCGACGTCGCCGGCGGTCAGCCGGGCCACACACGATCCGCAGTCGCCTTCCCGGCAGGAGTACGGCGCGTCGACGTCGGCGGCGAGGAGCGCGTCGAGCAGGACGGTGTCCGTGCCGCAGCGGACCGTGTGGACGTCGCCGTCGATGTGCGCGGTGACCTCTTGCGCGTTCGAATCGTGGTCGTGAGTCGCGAGGGTGAACGGATCGCCGGTCAACGAGACATATCGCTCCACGTGGACCGCCTCGTGGTGCAGACCCCGCTCGCGGAGGGCGTGCTCGACGAGGTCCATGAACGGTGCCGGACCGCAGACGAAAGCCTCGCCGTCACCGGCGACCACGTCGCCGATCGCGTCCGAGGTGGGAAGACCCTGGTCGGCCTCCAGCCAGTGATGCACCGTCAACCGTTCGGAATGGCGCGCGGCCAGCTCGTCTATCGCCTCGGCGAAAATCGTCGACTCGCGGTCGCGGTTGGCGTAGAACAGCGTCACCGCCGTGTCGTGGACTTCGAGAGCCGAGCGCAGGATCGACATCACCGGCGTCACGCCGCTCCCGGCCGCAAAAAGATACAGCGGGTGCTCCCAGGAATGCGGCGTGAAGACCCCCGACGGTGGGATGACGTGCAGGGTCAGTCCGGGCGCGGCGTTGTCGCACAGCCAGTTCGACCCGTAGCCGTCTCGGGTTCGCTTGACGGTGATCGCCGGGGCGGCGTCGACCCCGGGAGCGGTGGACAGCGAATAGCTGCGTGCGACGAAGCCGGTGCGATCGCTCGGGATGCGCACCGTCACGAACTGTCCGGGCCGGTAGTCGGTGGCCACGGGGAAGTCCAGCACGATCGTGCGGGCCTCGGCTGTCTCGTCGCGAACCGCGGTGACGGTGACGTCGACCCCGAGGGTGCGCTCGACGGTCGAGCCGGCGGACCGGGTCATGTGGTGGTCCTGGAGGTGAGAGGGAGGACCCGATACCAGAGTTCGCCGAGCGCGGTGCCGAGTGCCTCGAGACGCTCGCGCCGCGGGGTGCTGGCCGGAAGGCCGACGTGGATGTAGGCCATCTGTTCGGTGGCACACCCCAGGGTCTCGGCCAGCAGATTGGTGTCGCAGGACTCGATGGTCCCGTTGGCGACGAGACGGTCGAGCCAGCGTTCGGTGCGCCGGACGAAGTCGCCTCGGAGATTGAGCCAGAGCTGTTGGAATCCTCGGTTCTCACTGGCCGCCGCCGCTTCTCGGAGCAGTCGCAACATGTGGCGACTGCGGGCGTAGGCCTGCAGATAGGTGGTGTTGACCTCGATCAGCGACTGCAATTCGCCCTGGGCGCGATCGGGACGCAGTCGGGCGTTGGCCAGTTCCAGCAGTGACGGTCTCAGTGCGGCGAGGAAGATGTCGTCGAGGCTGACGAAATGGCGATAGAAGTTCCCCTGCGAGATCTCCGCCCGGTGGGTGATGTCGGAGATCCGGGTGCGGGTGTACCCGTACTCGGTGAAGCACTCCGTGGCCGCCTTGACCAGTTTGTCGCGCGTTTGCTCACCGCGCTTGTTGGCACGTTTGGCCGGGGCCACGGTGTGGTCGAGAAGGCCGGCTGCCGAATAGGCCGCGTCGATCCCGTCGTGCGCACGGGCGTCCGGTCCGGTGTCGGTACTCATCAGGCCCCCTGCAGTGTCCGTGCGGTGATCAGTTCGGCCAGCGGATGCTCGGGCGGCACGCCGGCGGGCAGATACGACATCAGCTCCTCGACGTACTCGTCGACGGACTCCTCGGCGCTGAGAACATCACCGGCATAGACCTTTCCGGTCGACCCGTCGACGGTGACCGTCTGCCCGGTGAGGGTATCGGCGAGCCCGGTTCCGCACCCGACCACGCACGGCACCCCGATCTCGCGGCACACCAGGGCGGCGTGGGACGTCGTACCGCCCACCTCGGTGACAACCGCCACGGAGTCGAACATCGCGGGCACATCGGCCGGCGACGTCGAGGGACGGACGAGGACGACGTGCTCCCCGCGTGCCGCGGCGGCACATGCGTCGTCGGTGTCGGTGTAGACGACGCCGACCGCGGCCCCGGGGCCCGCACCCGTGCCCGAGGCGAGCACGTCGGCAGCGGTGTCTGCGGAGTTGTTCTGCGACAACGCCTTCGCCTGTTCGGCACTGATACGCGAGATCGCGTCGTCACGACCGATGAGCCCCTCGCGGACGAGGTCGACGGCGATGCGGACCGCCGCACGCGCCGATCGCTTTCCCGAGCGACACTGCAGCATGTACAGCGTGCCGCTCTCGACGGTGAACTCGATGTCGACGAGATCGCGATGCTCGTTCTCGAGCGTCTTCGAGATGGCGCCGAGCTCGGCGTGCAGCTGTGGCGAATGGGTCCGGAAGCAGTCGATGCTCTCGGGTGTGCGCTCACCGGAGACGACGTCTTCTCCCTGCGCCCGAGCGAGCCATTCACCGAACAGCTCGGGTGCCCCGGTTGCCGGGTCACGGCTGAACACCACACCGGTCCCGGACCGGTCGTCGCGGTTGCCGAACACCATCGCCTGCACGGTCACGGCGGTGCCGCCGCCCTCGCCCAGACCGTGGTGGCGTCGATACGCGGTGACCCGTTCGTTGGTCCAGGAACAGAACACGGCGCCGATCGCTTCGCGCAGTTGGTCGTACGGGTCGGTGGGCGGAGGGGCCGTGGCGTCGCCGAGCACGATGTCGCCGTAGCCGGCGCAGAACCGCTCCCAGGTGTCGCGTGCCCAGTCGTGATCGCCGGTGGCCTCGGCGAGCTGGGCGGTCAGTTCCCGGGTGAGACCGAGATTGAGCACGGTGTCCATCATGCCGGGCATGCTCTGGGCTGCGCCCGAGCGCACCGAGACCAGCAGCGGAAACGGACCCGCGCCGAAGACCTTTCCGGTCTCCTGTTCGAGACCACGCAACTGGGCGAGCACGTCATCCCAGATGTGTTCGGGTAGCTGACCGCCCGCTTCCCGGAACTGGGCGCAGACGGGCGTGGTGATGACGAAGGCCGGCGGGACCGGCAATCCCAGCGACCGCATGCGATTGACGCTGTAGGCCTTTCCGCCGAGGAGCTCTCGATCGGCCGGCGCGGTTCCGTCCAGGGCGAGGACGGCTGGTGTGTTCATTGAGTGGCCTTTCACTCGGCGATGTCGACCCGAGAACGGGTTCGGGACAAGGGAATGGGGATGGCCGCTGCGCGCAAGGCGGTGAGTCCGCCCTCGACGGGTACGTCGATGCCGTTGACCCAGGCGGCGTCCGGGCCGAGGAAGAAGTCGATCACCGATGCCGATTCTGCGGCAGTGCCGTGGCGACCGACCATCGAGGACGACCGTGCGATGGCATCCGCGCCCATCGACCGCTCGAAGTCGGACAGGATCGGGGTGTCGGTGGGTCCGGGGCTCACCGACAGCGCTCGGATTCCTCGAGGCTGCAGCGCAGCCGACAGGGCGACGGTCCAGTCGACGACGGCGCGCTTGGATGTGTCATAGGCCGCGGGTCCGTCGATCTGCACCCGGGACAGCCAGGCGCGCAACTCCTCTCGGTCGTGGACTGCGAGCAGGGCGACGATGTCGTCGTGCGCGAGCGTGTTGCGGTGTGCCGCGATCGAGGCGACGTTGACCACGGCGCCGCCTGCGGACATCCGCTCGAGTGCCCGGAACGTCAATGCCCGCAGGCCGAGGGTGTTGACCGCCAGTACCGTCTCCGCCGGAGCGGTTCCGGGGACCCCGGCGACATTGGCCAGCGCGTCGATGTGGTCGGGGAGATCCAGCGCCGCAATCGCTTCCAGATCAGAGAGGTCGCAGCGCAACGAGTGGGCACGGTCGTCCGGACACGCAGCTATGTCCACGGCGATGACCTTCGTCGCGGGCTCACGGTCGAGGAGTCGCTGCACCAGGGCCAGCCCGATGCCCGAGGCGGCCCCGGTGACGGTCACCGTGCGCGTGGCAGGGGTCGGACGGGTCATGCCATCACCGCCTGGATCTCGGTGAACTCGGAAATCCCGGCACCGCCCAGTTCGCGTCCGTAACCGGAGTTCTTGAGTCCACCGAAGGGTACGGCCGGCCGTTCGCGGGTACGCACCCCGTTGACCTTGATCTGCCCGACGTCGAGGTGCTTGGCCACGTCGATCGCGAGATCTCGCTCTGCCGACCACACCTCGGCCGACAGGCCGTACTGGCTGTCGTTGGCCAGCGCGATGGCATCGGCGACGTCCCGGTAGTACTGCACCACCAGGACCGGACCGAAGATCTCCTCGCGGACCGCGGATGCGGTCGGATCGAGATCGCCGAAGACGATCGGGGAGACGAACGAACGGCAGTCGCCGAGGTCGAGATGCTCGCCGGTTCCGGCGATCACCCGGGCACCGACCCGACGAGTCTGATCGATGTGGTCGAGAACCCGTCGGGCATGCGCAGCGGAGGCGAGCGGGCCGTGAGTGGTCTCCGGAGCGGTCGGGTCGCCGAACACGAAACGAGCGAGAGCGGCATCGATCAGCGTTTCGATGCGGTCCGCGTGAGCGGAGGGCATCACGAGCCGGGTGGTGGCGTTGCACGCCTGGCCGGAGTTGACCAATCCGGAAGCCAAGATGCGCGGCACCACGGCGTCGAGGTCGGCGTCGGGCAAGACGACGGCCGGGGACTTGCCACCGAGTTCGAGTGTGGTCCGTGCCAACGACTCCGCCGCTGCCGCGGCGACCGCCTTGCCGCCGCGGACGCTGCCGGTGAACGAGACGTGTGCGACGTCCGGGTGTGCCGCGAGGGCCTGACCGGTCACCGGCCCGGTGCCGTTGACGATGGTCAACGCGCCAGCGGGGAGACCCGCGTCGAGGAAGCATCCGCGGACGAGCGCGGCATCGAAGGGGGTGGCCTCGGCGGGTTTGAGGACGACGGTGCACCCCGCGGCGAGCGCGGCCGCGACCTTCGCGATGATCTGATGAACCGGCATGTTCCACGGGGTGATCGCGGCCACGACACCGCCGGCGACACGGCGCACGGTCGCCCCGTCGGAAGTCTCTTCCCAGGGAAAGCTCTCGGCCGCATCCGCGGTCGCGCGCAGCACCGTCGCCGGCAGCACCTGCTGCGTCGCGGTGGACAGCATCACGGGCATGCCCATTTCGGCGGTCACCAGTGCCGCGATCCGTTCGCCGCGCCGATCGATGAGGTCGGCGGTCGCGCGCAGCACGGCGGTCCGCTGAGCCACCGGCGTCTGCGACCACGCCGGGAGGGCACCGACTGCGACGGCGACGGCCTCGTCGACGACGGTCTCGCCGGCCTCGCGGGTCGCGCCGATCTCGCGGTCGGTGAACGGGTTGATCACCGGAATCGGAGCACCGGCGGAGACTTCGCGATCCTCGATCAGGGCGGCCGGGCCGATCCCGAGATCGGTGAGGGTGCCCACCTCTCCGATCGTGGTCATCGGGTGGCCTCGATTCGGACCGGCAGGGTCTTGATGCCGCGGAAAAAGTTGCTCTGCAACCTGTTCGGTGTGTCCAGCACGGTGACGTCGAGTCCCCGCTCGATGACGCGGGTGAAGAACAGGCGCGCTTCGAGGCGTGCGAGATTGGAACCGAGGCAGGCGTGCGCGCCCCACCCGAAGCCGAGGTGCTCGTTGGGGAACCGGTTGCCGATGAAGGTCTCGGGGTCGTCGAAGACGCGTTCGTCGCGGTTGGCCGAGCAGAACCACATCACGACCTTGTCGCCCTCGCGGATCGTCTTGCCGTGCATCTCGATGTCGCGAGTTGCGGTGCGGCGCATGGACAGCACGGGTGAGACCCAACGGACCATCTCTTCGACGACGACCCGGATCTTGGCGGGGTTCTCCCGCATGAACTCCCACCAGTGCGGATTCTCGGCCAGGACGTTCACTCCGCCGGAGAGCAGGTTCCGGGTGGTCTCGTTACCGGCGACCATCAAGATCAGGTAGTAGGCGTCGAGGTAGCCACGGGACAGGGGGACACCGTCGAGTTCGGCCGCGGTCAGCACACTGATCAGGTCGTCGGCGGGACATTCCCGGCGCAGCTTCTCCAAGCCCCGGAAGTAGTCGAAGACCTCGTCGCGCGCTTTCACCGCGGTCTCCGGGCCCTCCGAGTAGTCGGGATCCTCGCTGGCCATCTGGTTGGTCCAGCGCAGCAGGTTGGGGCAGTCCTCGAGAGGGGCGCCGAGCAGTCGCCCGATCATGACCAGCGGGAGTTGCGCGGCGATGGAGGCGACGAAGTCGATGTCGCCGGCGCCGGTGTGTTCGTCGAGCAGCTCGTCGATGACCGCGGAGATGTCACCTTCGAGCGACTTGAGTTTCACCGGCCGCACATGCGGGGTGACGATTCCGCGTAGTTTGCCGTGTTCGGGCGGATCGACATGGTGGATGCTGCGGGCGCCTTCACCCTCGGCACGGCGGCCGGCAATCTGCGTGCCCTGTGTGACGGTGAAGTTCTCGGCGTCGGAGGCCACGGTCTTGACGTCCTCGTAGCGCGTCACCGACCAGAAGCCCGGTCCGTCGACCTCGGCGTTCCAGTGCAGTGGGTCCTCGGCGCGCAGCCGTGCGAACACGTCGTGGTCGACACCGGCCGCGAATGGGCGGAGATCCATCAGGTCGATGTCGTCAGCGATGGTCATGTCTGCTCCAATGGACTCTCGTTTGTGACTGCACTTTCACTAAAGCATAGTCTATGGTGTGTTGTGAACCACAACTGGACAAAAGTCTGAGATTGCCTACCTGCATCAACCGGCGAAGCCGACCGGTCGAGGCAATGCGACTTTCGATTCGCAAACAGGAGTGACGTGTACCCACCGTCCACCGCGCGTGCCCGCCCCGATGCCATCGCCTATGTGATGGCGGGGTCGGGGGAGCGCATCAATTACGCCGAGCTCGATCGCCGGTCGAATCGGCTGGCCCGATTCTGGCAGACCCACGGCGTCGGCCCGGGCGACTCGGTGGTGCTCGTCATGGAGAACAGCCTCGCCTGGCCGGTGGCGGTGGCGGCCGGGATGCGCAGCGGCCTCTGTGTGACGCCGGTGAACTGGCATCTGAAACCGGCCGAGCTCGCCGCACTCATCAGTGAGGACCGACCAGCCGCGATCGTCACCAGTACGGCACTCGCCGCGCAGGTCGTCGCCGCGGCCGGCGACCCGAGGCGCGACCGGCCGGTGATCGTGTGCGCCGACGGTCCGGCCGACGGCTGTGTGGCGCTGACCGAGGCGCTCGCAGATCAATCGTCCGACCCGCTGGACCGGGAGTTGCTCGGCGCCCGTGTGCTCTACAGCGGTGGGACCACCGGGCGGCCGAAGCGATTCGCGCAGCCGCTACTCGGCGTGCATCCCGCGGACGCGCCGCGCCGGCACTCGGGTCTCGTCGATGCACTCGGTGTCGGATTTGACTCGGTCCTGCTGTCACCGGCGCCGAACTACCACGCGGCGCCGTTCACGTTCCAGCTGATCACGCTGGCGGCCGGCGGCACCGTCGTGTGCATGGAGAAGTTCGACGCCGCGGGTGCGATGCGAGCGATCACCGAAAACGGTGTGACGCACTCGCAGTGGGTGCCGACCATGCTGATTCGCCTATTGGGCCTGCCCGATCGGGATGGGATCGAGCTGTCGGCCCGACATCAGGTGGCGTTCACCTCCGGCGCGCCGTGCCCTCCGCATGTCAAGGAGGGAATCTTCGAGTGGTGGGGGCCCATCCTCCACGAGTACTACGGAGCATCCGAGGGGTATGGGCACACCTATATCTCGCCGCCGGACGCGCGATCGCATCCGGGGTCGGTGGGCAGGCCGCTCGGCGCCGCGCGGGTGCACATCACCGACTCCGCCGGGGCCGATGTCGATCCCGGAGTCGAGGGCACGGTCTGTTTCGAGGCCGCCGACGGACCCGACCGGCCGACCGACGCCTCACGGCCGGCGCTGAAACAGATGGGCGACATCGGCTATCTCGACGAGGAGGGATTCCTCTACCTCGTGGGGCGTCGAGGCTTCATGATCATCTCCGGCGGGGTCAACATCTACCCCGAGGAGATCGAGTCGGTGCTGCTGGCACACCCCGCGGTGGCCGACGTGGCGGTGGTCGGCGTGCCCGACGCCGAGTTCGGCGAGTCGGTCAGGGCGGTCGTCGAGGTGCGTCCCGGCGCGTCTGTCCGCGAAGACGACCTGATCGCTCATGCGCGGGAGCACCTGGCGCATTTCAAGGCACCCCGATCCGTCGTGTTCACCACCGACCTGCCACGCCTGCCGACCGGCAAGCTCGACAAGCGGCGGCTTGTCGATCGGTTCGGCTCCCCCGGGGCCGCGGCCTATCCGCGAACCGGATCACCTACGGCCCCGGGGAATTCGACGATGTCCGAAAATCCGTCACAGCAAGGAGAAAGAGTATGACGACCGAGACCTCCACCGCCCACTTCGACGTGCTGCATGCCCTCAAGGTGAAGGGGCTCGCGACCGACGACACCCTGACCGCGCTGACCGGCCACGATGCGGACGCCCTGGCGGTGACCGTCGGACAGCTGGCGGACGCCGGATTCGTGATGCGTCGCGAAGGCGGCCGGATCTCGGGCACGATGATCACCCCGGCCGGGAAGGCCGAGTATGAGCGCCTGTCCGCGGAATCACCGTTGAACGAGTCCGAACGTGCTGCGGTGGACACGTTCCACGAGTGCTTCGGGCCGATCAACGGCGACTTCAAGAAGGTGTGTGCGTCGTGGCAGATCCGCCCGGACGAGACCCCCAACGATCACGCCGATACCGACTACGACGCATCCGTCATCGCCGAGCTGGACCGAATTCACCACCGGATCGCCGGGGCACTCGACGAGGTCGGCACCGAGATCCCGCGACTCGCCCGCTACCGGGGTCGGCTCTCGGCGGCGCTGGAGAAGGTGCACAGCGGTGACACCGCAGCATTCGCGCGCCCTATGTACGACAGCTACCACGACATCTGGATGGAACTGCACCAGGATCTGCTCCTGACCTCGGGTCACCAGCGTGGTGCGGGTGACGAGTGAGGGCCTGATCTGGTCACCCGCAGCAGCCCGTGGGGCGAGGTGGGTCACCACTTTCGGCCGACTGCTCAGCGGTAGTCACTGTGAGATTGTCAAGGACGGATGCGGTTCCGAGGCAAATGCTCGGGTGCGGAAGGTGCTACGCGAAGAGTGAGTGGGCGAAGTCTGGGTCAGGCGACGTCGTCGAGGCGCATGGTGCGCCGGTTGTAGGCGGGTAGTGGTTGGCGTTTGCCGAGCGTCGAGGATGCGGCGACGGGTTGCAACACGTCGTCGACCGATGCCTGCGGCTCGAATCCCCAACTCCCGGTGGGTCAACCCAGTCGCGCCACTCCGACCACGTCGTCCCGTGTCATCGCCTGTCGCAGCGCGGTTTCGGCGTCGTCCAGCGAGTCGTTGTCCGCGCCGACCCCGCGCAGG
This sequence comes from Gordonia sp. NPDC058843, assembly GCF_042743165.1. Classification (NCBI taxonomy): domain Bacteria; kingdom Bacillati; phylum Actinomycetota; class Actinomycetes; order Mycobacteriales; family Gordoniaceae; genus Gordonia; species Gordonia sp. NPDC058843. Next base: position 109,524 of record NZ_JBHYNC010000009.1, on the reverse strand, counting down.
GCGGACAGCGAGACGTACCCGTCGGCCACCGCGGCGCTGTCCGTGCCCTCGCGAAATCCGTCCTGTCGCTCGTCGCGATTGATCAGCAGGCCGTTCTCGGTGCGGGACAACCGGAGGGTGAACATGCTCCGGCCCGCCAGTGCGGACACACGGATACCGCGCAGGTCGGCGAAGTCGACGTCGGGAACGTTGACATTCAACGTCATCCGGGTGGCGCGGGCGTCCGCCATCCACCCGACGACGCGCTCGGTCACCGCTGCGGCGGTGTCATAGCGGTGGTGTGGGGCGAATCCGCAGCTGACCGCGACGCCGCTGACTCCGGCCACGCGCGCGGCCAGCACGGCGCCCACCGTGCTCGAGAACAGGATCGACCGTCCGGTGTTGTGGCCTTCGTTGATCCCGCTGACGACGAGCTCGGGTGGCGGCCCGAAGGCTCCGGCGCAGAATGCCACCACGGTCAATGCCGGCGGGCAGTCGAGTGCGAAGACCGGGGTGTCACCGAGACCGGGGAGGCGGTGTTCGGTCATGGTGATCAACGCGCCGTCCTCGATCGTGCCCAGAGAACTCCCGCTGCCACTCCGCTCGGAACTCGGTGCGCCGACGACCACGTCGTGGCCGGCGGCCTTCAATGCCGACGCAACCGCGATCAACCCATCGGCGTCGTAACCGTCGTCGTTGGTGACCAGCACGCGCATCAGACTTCTCCTCTCGGCAACCGGCACAACCGGCCGCCCACGCAAATAGTGACTCACTCATCACATCTGTGTCCAGCTCCGGGATTCGCTCCATAGGAAAAGCCTGGTGAAACCACCATCAGCCAACAACAAGCGGTTGACAACGTGAGTGCGGTCACACAATAATGTGAAACAGAGTTCGCTAACCGAGTCGGTGGCGACTGCGAGATGCGGGAGCGATCCGAGTGTCGGCCGCTCGCTCATGACTACCTGGAAGGACGTCGAAGACAATGACTGTCTGGCCGATTTCGAACGAGACCTCGACTCTGTTCCCGCTGTACTCTCGCGCCAACGTCGGCGAGATCTTCCCGGACCCGATCACCCCGTTGAACGCCTCCCTGGGGTTCCAGCACACGTTGGAACCGGGATGGCGCGACGCATTCGTGGCGTGCGGCGTATGGGACGACGACCTCTACGACGACTCGGTGGCGTTCAACATCCTCCCGGCCTTCGGCAGCTACCTCTACATCAACATGTCGTTGATGCGGCTGTTCGGCGTGCGCGTCCCCGGTATGAGCGCCGAGGCCGTCGACCTGCAGTATTTCGGGGACATGCCCGGCATCCCGAGCTATGAGAGCGAGAAGCGCGACTTCGACGAGAACGCCGAGTACGAGGTCAAGGCTGGTACCTGGCTCAACGAGCAGGTGCTCGGCGCGACCGATCTGGCCGCCTACGACGCCGATCGTGACGAGGTCGACGAGATCCGTCGCACGCGGCCGGATCTGACAGAGCTGTCCGAGGGGGAACTCGTCGAACGGATGAACTCGTTCGAGACCTTGCTACGTCGGCTGTTCAAGCACCACATCGAGGCCAGCCTGAAGTGCGGTGTCGGACTCGGTGCCATCGCGCAGCTGGCGGAGGCGGTCGGCAAGCCCGAGCAGGCGCTGACCCTGGTGGCGGGCCTGGGCAACGTCGACTCCGCAGGTCCCTCGCTGCGGATGTGGGAACTGAGCAGGCAGGCGCAACATCCCGATGTCGCGGCGTTGTTCGATGCCGGAACCAAGGGCCTCTACGCCAAGCTCAAGGCTTCGGAGTCGCAGGCGGTCGCCACGTTCACCACGCAGTTGGACGCGTTCCTCGCCGACTGGGATTTCCGCGGGCCTGCCGAGTGGGAGATCCGCGCGATCACCTGGGGCGTCGACCCGGACCTCGCGCTGGCGACGATCGAGACGATGCGCGACGTTCCGGACGCAGAAGCGCCGGAGGCCAAGTCGGCGCAGCGGGCCGCCCAGCGTGACGACGCCGCGGCGGCGATCCGCGAGATGCTCGCCGGCGATGCCGAGACCGCAGGCCAGTTCGAGGCCGTCCTCAACGCGTCGGCACTGTGGATGCGCGGTCGGGAACGGGGCCGCACGACAGCCGCGATGCTGATCCATGAATTACGCCTGCCCGCACTCGAACTCGGCCGTCGCTTCGCGGACAAGGGCGCGATCGACTCGCCGCGTCAGATCTTCATGGTCTTCGCCGACGAGCTGCCGGGGTTCCTCGACGACCCGGCGTCGTATCGCGACACCCTCGCCGAGCGCGAGAAGGGCTACCTGGATCTGTTCGATCGCACGCCGCCGTTCGTCGTCGACGGCACCCCGCCGCCGATCTCGGAGTGGCCACTGCGGTCGGAATCGACCGTCACTGCCGCCTCCGCCGGCGACACCATCACCGGTGTCCCCGCGTGTGGCGGTACCGCACGCGGCCGGGCGCGGGTGCTGACCGACCCCGACGACCCGTCGGCCCTCGAGCCCGGCGACATCCTCATCGCGCCGATCACCGACCCGTCGTGGACGCCGCTGTTCGTCGCCGCCGCCGCGGTCGTCGTCGACGTGGGTGCGCCCTTCTCGCACGCCGCGATCGTGAGCCGCGAACTCGGGATCCCGTGCGTCGTGTCGGCCACCGAGGCGACTCGTCGCATCACCGACGGCGCCACCGTCGAAGTGGACGGCACCGCAGGCACCGTCACCCTCATCTGAGGTTCCACCTCGGTTTCGACTCGGCCGGCCCCGGGAGGGGCAACCCCTCGGGGCCGGCCGCTCCACTCGGCGCACCCCGCGATCGCCCGCCCCGCCTCGTCGTGGGCACGGTGATGACCGGTCCCGCGCCGGCCACCAGCGATGCGCCGAACCGGCGTCGGTCTGCGCGACAACGAAGGAGTCCGATGCACGCCTCTGACATCTGTCCCACCTGGCTCGACACCGTGCTCACCACCACCGGGACGAAAGACGGCGCGGTGGCGATCGCCGGCGTCGACACCAGCCCCATCGGCACCGGCCAGGTAGCAGACAGCATCCGCACGGTGGTCAGCTACGCCGCTCCGACATCTGCCCCGTCGTCGTTCGTCATCAAGGTCACCTCCGACAAGGAGCAGAGCCGGGCAGCCGGCCGGAGTGAACTGAACTATCTGCGTGAGGTGCGCTTCTATCAGGACATCGCACCTAACCTGCAGGTGCGCGTCCCCTGCTGTTACCACGGTGAGATCGATTCCAACAACACCGAATTCGCGCTCGTACTCGAGGACCTGACCCCCGCTCGGCCCGGCAATCAGCTCGCCGGGTGCACCGTCGACGAGGTGCGACTCGCGGTCGAGCAGGCAGCAGGAATCCACGGACCGTACTGGGGCTCTGCGCAACTCGCCGGCACGCCCTGGCTCGACATCTCCGACACCTACTGGGCCCGCTTCACCGAGATGATGCCCGGGTGGTGGGCCGGGTTCGTGGACCGGTACCGAACGCGGCTCTCCCCGGCAGACATCGATCTCGGAACGGCCTTCACCGAACAGATCGCCGACTACTACGACGCACTGCGCACGATGCCGTTCACCATTCAGCACGGCGACTACCGGCCGGACAACGTCCTGTTCGACGCGGCCGGTGGCGACGTGCCGTTAGCGGTTCTGGACTGGCAGACAGTGATTTTCGCGCCCGGACTCGTCGATGTCGCCTATTTCATCGGCGGAGCGCTGGACCCGGAGACCCGCCGAACCGCCGAGGCCGAGCTCCTGGGGCATTACCACCGATGCCTCCTCGAGCACGGCGTGACCGATTACTCTTTGGCCGACCTGATGCGGGACTACCCGGTCGGCACCTTCCAGAATCTCGTCATCGGCGTCGCGGCCGCGATGCTGGTCGCGCGATCCGATCGTGGCGACGACCTGTTCACCGCCATGGTGACCAACTCGTTGGCGCACGCCCGCGACCACGATGCTCTCGCGCGGATCACCACACTGAGCGAACAAGGGGCAGTTCATGTCTGACACAACCACTCAGGAACGTCGACCGCAGACCGGCACAGCCAGGATCGGCACCGAACGGTTGGGCTTCTACACGCTCGGGGGGCACGTCGACGATCCCCGAGACATGCTGGACGAACTCGCTCACGCCGAGCGTCTCGGTCTCGGGCAGGCGTTCATCTCCGAGCGACTCAACGTCAAAGAGGCGTGTGCGCTGTCGGGAGCCGCCGGAGCTGTGACCGACCACATCGGCATCACCACGGCGGCGACCAACATCAACACCCGCCACCCGGCGATCACCGCGGCCTTCGCCACCACCATGCATCGCCTCACCCGTGGTCGCTTCACCCTCGGTGTCGGCCGAGGGTTGCGCCCCCAGATCGCCGGGCTCGGGCTGACGCACACGACCACCGCTCAACTCGAAGAGTTCGCTCACCTGATGCGCAGACTGTGGCGTGGCGAGACCGTGACCGACTACGACGGGGCTCTGGGCCGGTTCCCGGCTGTCAAGCTCGACCCCTCGTTCGACGAAGACATCAGACTGGCCACCACGGCTTTCGGACCCGAGACCCTCGCCATGGCCGGCCGCGCTTACGACCTCGTCGTGCTCCACACCTTCTTCTCCGACGAGACGACGGCCAGAGTCGTACGCACCGTCAAGAACGCCGCGGCCGCGGCGGGGCGAGACCCCGACTCGGTCGAGGTGTGGTCGTGCTACGCCACCGTCACCGACGAGCTCGATGAACAGGTCATCCTGAAGAAGACCGTCGGTCGGATCGCCACCTACCTGCAGGTGTACGGCGACCTGTTGGTATCCACCAACCGGTGGGATGTCGAGGCACTGAACAGGTTTCGGGACTCCGAGGTGGTTCGCGAACTACCGGGCTGGGCTGATGCCGTGGGGGACACCGCGACTTTCGAACGACTCCGCGACGTGATTCCCGCCGAATGGCTCGAATGTGCGGCCATGGGGACGCCACGGCATTGCGCCGAGAAGGTTCGGGCGCAGTTCGACCTGGGGGTCGACGGCGTGATCATGCACGGTGCGACCCCCACTGAGCTCGACAACACGGTCACCGAGTTCGTCGCACTCGGCGGCTGATCCGACCACCCACCAGAAAGTCATCACATGAGCACTGGCGCAGTACAACTCGTTGAACGCTACGTCTACGAACTGTACAACGACGAACAGATCGACCTGGTCGACGAGATCTGCGGTGAACCGATGACACGCCACGGGGCGGGTGCCGTCCGATCACTCAGTCGACGCGAGCAACGGGAGCGCATCGTCGCCGACCTCGCCGCGCATCAACCGAAGTTCACGGTGGTCACGCTCGTCGGCGATGCGACCTTCGCGTCGCTCACCTGGAATGCCGAACGATTGACGACGGGCGAACGCCTCTGTGGCATAGAAATCTTCAAAGTCCGAGACGGGGTCATCACCGATGTGTGGAATCCCGACTACCTCAAAGGATCCTGGTCATGACGCTGACGACGCCGAAGCTGATCGACACCACCGACGACATCACCGCACCCTGGCTGGAGCAGGTCCTCTGCCACGCCGGCCACGACACGTCCATCACGTCGCTCGCGATCGAGCCGATCGGCGCGGGCAACGTCAGCGACACGGTACGCGTGAGCATCGTCCACGCCAGGCCGTGCCCCGGAGCGCCGGACACGGTCGTGATCAAGCTCAGGCCCCGCGATCCCGATGTCCACGCGCATGGATTGCGCAGTGGCGCATACCACCGTGAGATCGGCGCGTACGTCGACATCTCCGCACGCGATGCTTGCCGGATACCGCTGAAGTACTGGGTTGCCGGCGACGAGACCACGATCAACCTCGTGATGGAAGACCTGAGCACGAGTGCCGTCGCAGGAAACCAGGTTCGGGGCGCCACCGTCGAGGACGCGACAGCGGTACTGACCGAACTCGCCAGTCTGCACGCGGAGTTCCATCCGATGGACACCGCCACCGCACCGGCGTGGATGATCCGGCTGAGCGACGTGTGTGACTACTGGTCCGATGCCGCCGAACGCGGGGCGCGCGAGGCGCTGACCCGGTTCGCCGGCGACCTTCCCGACGATCATCTCGAGGCGATCCGACAGGCGATCGAGCTCGTCCGGGTGTGGCACCTGCTCCCGCAGGAGCACCTCACCTTCACCCACGGTGATCCCCGCGTGGACAACGTGCTGTTCGAGTCCGTCGGAGACATCCGGCGCGCGGTGTTGATCGACTGGCAGGTCACCGGACTCCGCAATCCCATGTACGACGTCGGGTACTTCATGTCCGGCAGCGTCGACGTCGACGAGCGGCGAGCGCACGAGCGCCGGCTGATCACCCACTACGCGGAGACCTTCGCGCGGAAGTCCGCCGGTTACGACGAGGCGACAGCCTTGCGGGACTACCGGGTGCAATTGCTCAGCGGCCTCTACATCACCCTCGCCGCGATCGATGTTCTCCCCGACAACGAGACTGTCAACACGCTCATCCTCGCGCTGCTGCGCCGCAATTGCGCCGCGGTGACCGATTGGGACTCGATGACACAGGTGCGCGCTCTGGCGGGCGACCCGGCCTAGCGTCGCGTTGCCGCTGCCGCCGCCTCTCAGAGTTGCGCGCGATACGCATCGACGATCTCGTCGGTCGTCGTCAGCCAGGCATCGGGCTGGGCGGTGAGGTAGGCGAGTGCCTCATCGAAGTACCGGTGCCGGAACGGCTGGCCGATCACGAACGGGTGCAGTGCGATCGGCAGTACCCGGCCACTCGTCGAGGAATCGGCACGAAGCTGCTCGTAACTGTCGATGACCATCTGGAGGAAGTCCGCTCCGGTGAGGCCTTTGCCGAAGAGCAACAGGTCGTTGAGTTCGACCGAGTAGGGGACGCTGAACATTCCAGGGACTGTCAACGGAAACGGCTGGTCGTCATGTGTCCAGTCGAGCACGTAGGAGTAACCGAGCTCGGCGAGCAACTCCGGTGTCCGGTGGGTTTCGGTCAGGCCGGGCCCCATCCAACCCCGCGGTAAGCGGCCGGTCGCGGAACGGATCGTTTCGGTGATCTCGGCGAGTATGCGGCGCTCCTCGTCGATGGTGAGGTCGGTGTGGAGCTCAGAGTTGCTGCGCCCGTGTGCGAGCCACGTCCAATCGCGTTCGATGCCGGCCGCGACGATCTGTGGGTGGGCGTCCACGACAGACGAGTTGAGCAGGACACTCGGGCGGACACCGTGTCGGTCGAGGCTCTCGATGGTGCGCCAGATCCCTACCCGCGAGCCGTAGTCGCGCCACCCGTGGTTCAACGCATCCGGGGTCAGCTCGGTGGTGCCGGGCCAGATGCTCGTCGACGGTCGGTCGAAATGGAAGTGTTCGACATTCAGACCGATGTGGACGGCGACCTTCTTGCCGTCGGGCCAGCTGATCGGATCACGGTCGGCGATGGGGCTGTACTCATAGGGCGGTGCGGGAGTCGGATTCGTCATGGCGCCGACCGTAGGACCTGACACACGTGTGAGGGTCAAGAGCAATCCGACCGGGGACGGACCGCACGACATCGCCGGACCGCGGCCGGCGGACTGCGTATAACGGGAGCATGCGGATCGGTGAGCTGGCACGACGAACCGGCGTGAGTGAGCGGTCGCTGCGTTACTACGAGCAGCGCGGTTTGCTGGCCGCCGGCCGGACGCCCGGCGGGCAACGTGAGTATCCCGAGGCCGCGGTCGATCGTGTGATCCACATCCAGGAGCTCTACGCCGCCGGACTGGGCAGTCGGACGATCGCGTCGCTGTTGCCGTGCATGCGCGACTCCGACGGCGGTCCCTCGGATGCTGCGACGCCCAAGTTGGTCGAGAGTCTTGCCGCCGAGCGGGCACGTATAGACGATGCGATCCGCGACCTGCGCAACTCGCGGGCCGTGCTCGACGACGTCATCGATGCCGCATCGCGGCCCTGACCTGGGTGTCCGCGGACCTGCCATCTCGACCGAGCGCTGTCGGTCGGCTGGATCTGGGCTACGGTCCGTCGAAGTCGGGACGCGCCGTCCGCAGTCCTTATGGCGGACTTTCGCGCACCCCCGCAACGCGCCGTACTCGCGCGTAGCGATTTGACTCGTAAGAATCACACCGTCGAACCACCCCGCGCGTCCCGGATCGCCACTGAGCTGGGTCGGCGCGCTGTACCGTACCTGCGGACCTTCAACCGCACGACGACGACGTGAATGGAGCCGGTGTTGTTTTCTCGTATCGCCATCGTGAACCGAGGTGAGGCCGCGATGCGGCTCATCCACGCCGTTCGGGGCCTGTCGGAAGAGACCCGGCAGCCCATCGAGGTCATCGCCCTGCACACCGATGTGGATCGCAACGCCACATTCGTGCGCGAAGCGGACGTCGCCTACGACCTCGGACCGGCGGCATCGAGGCCGTACCTGAACATGAAGGTGCTCGAACACGCCCTGCTGGAGACCGGCGCCGACGCGGCATGGGTCGGCTGGGGCTTCGTGGCCGAGGACCCGCTCTTCGCCGAACTGTGCGACCGGATCGGCGTCACGTTCGTCGGACCGTCGGCCGAGGCCATGCGCAAGCTCGGCGACAAGATCGGCGCCAAGCTGATCGCCGAAGAGGTGGGCGTCCCCGTGGCGGCCTGGAGCCGTGGCGGGGTGGACACCCTCGACGAGGCGGTGGCCGCGGCAGCCGAGATCGGCTACCCGCTGATGCTGAAGGCCACTGCGGGTGGCGGTGGTCGGGGTATTCGCAAGGTCGCCAGCGACGCCGACCTCCGCGACGCCTACACCCGTACCCGCGAGGAGGCCGAGCGCGCCTTCGGCAGTGGCGTGGTGTTCCTGGAACGGCTGGTGACCGGTGCACGTCACGTGGAGGTCCAGGTCATCGCGGACGGCCAGGGCACCGCCTGGGCCCTGGGCGTGCGTGACTGCTCGGTACAGCGACGAAACCAGAAGATCATCGAGGAATCGGCGTCGCCGGTCCTGCCCGCCGATCGGGTCGCCGAGCTCAAGGCATCGGCCGAGCGGCTCGCTGTCGCCGTGGGTTACCGGGGCGCGGCCACCGTCGAATTCCTCTACCACCCGGGCGAGAACCTGCTCGCGTTCCTCGAGGTCAACACCCGTCTGCAGGTGGAGCACCCGATCACCGAGGCGACCACCGGCTTCGACCTGGTGCGAGCACAGCTGCATGTGGCGTCCGGTGGACGCCTCGACGGCGAGCCGCCGAGCGAACGTGGACACGCGATCGAGGCCCGCCTGAACGCCGAGGACCCCGACCGCGACTTCGCGCCGGCCCCCGGCCGCATCGACCTGCTCGAGCTGCCTGCCGGCCCGGGCATCCGCGTTGACACCGGCGTCAGCGAGGGCGACACCATCCCCGCCGACTTCGACTCGATGATCGCCAAGATCATCGCCTACGGGCGCGATCGCAACGAGGCGCTCGGCCGTCTGCGCCGGGCCATCCGCGAGACCCGCGTCATCATCGCCGGCGGTGCCACCAACAAGAGCTTCGTGCTGGAGCTGCTGGATCAGCCGCAGGTCATCGACGGCAGCGCGGACACCGGCTGGATCGACCGCGTGCGCGCCGAGGGCGGCCTGGTCGCCAACCGGCACTCGGCGATCGCGCTGATCGCCGCCGCGATCGACGCCTACGAAGAAGAGGAACTCGTCGAACGGCAGCGCCTCATGTCGACCGCCTCCGGTGGGCGCCCGCAGGTGCAGCACGAGAGCGGCCGCCCGCTCGACCTCAAGCTGCGCGGCGTTGCCTACCGCGTGCGTGTCGCCGCTATCGGTGCACACCGGTTCCGCGTCGTCATCGAGGCGCCGGGGGAGACCCGCACCGCCGACGTCGACCTCGAACGCTTCGACGAGCACGCCGCACAGCTCGTCGTGAATCGGGTCCGCTACCGCCTGCTCACCGACACGCACGGACCGATCCACCTCGTCGACGTCGACGGGGTGACCCACCGCGTCAGTCGCGACGAGGGCGGCGTGGTGCGCTCGCCCGCACCGGCGCTCGTCGTCGCCACCCCGATCCAGGCCGGCGACGAGGTCGAGGCCGGCGCCCCCATTCTGGTGCTCGAGAGCATGAAGATGGAGACGGTGCTGCGTGCCCCGGTGCGCTCGCGGGTGAAGGAGTGCGCGGTCTCGGTCGGTACCCAGGTCGAGACCGGTGCGACCCTGATGCGTCTGGAACCGCTCGCCGACGACGAGGACGAGGCCGAGGAGGAGGTCGGCGCGACCGTCGACCTCGAATTGCCGGAGGAGCCCCAGGTCGACCCGACCGAGCGGACCACCCGTAGCCAGGAGGACCTGCGCAGCCAGCTGCTCGGCTTCGACGTGGACCCGAACCACCGGACGCGACTGCTCGACGAGTACCTGTCCGTCCGTCGCGCCGCCATCGACAGCGGGCGTCGTCCGCTCGCCGACGAACTCGAACTCGTGACGGTGTTCGCCGACCTCGCCGAGCTGAGCCAGAACCGGCCGTCGAGCCACGAGGTCGGTGTCGAGCACGTGCACAGCGCGCGGGAGAACTTTCACACCTACCTGCAGAGTCTCGACGCCGAACGCGACGGACTGCCCGCGGCGTTCCACGATCAGCTGGGCCGCGCGCTCAGCCACTACGGGGTCACCGAGCTCGAGCGCACCCCTGAACTCGAAGCCGGCGTCTTCCGGATCTTCCTCGCGCTGCAGAACCCGAACGACTCGGCGTCGGTGATCAGCGCGCTGCTGCTGGAATGGCTCGACGAGCCGACCCCGCGCGACGAACTGCGCGAGGCGGTGGGCACCGCCCTCGACCGCCTCGTCGCCGCCACCCAGGTTCGCTTCCCGGCCGTCGCCGACCTCGCGCGCGGCGTCATCTACGCCTGGTACGGCCAGCCGCTGCTGCTGCGCGACCGCGCACGCGTTTACAGCAACGTGCGCAAGCAGCTGAAGTACCTCGACGAGAACCCCGACGCCGCCGACCGCACGAGCCGCGTCGACGACATGGTGCGCAGCACCGAACCGCTCGTCCGGCTTCTCGGACAGCGCATCGAGCGGCACGCCGACAACACCGTCATGCTCGAGGTGCTGACCCGGCGCTACTACGGCAATCGCGGTCTCGCCGACATCCGGATCCGGGAGGCCGGTGGCGCGACCTTTGTGGTCGCCGAGCGCGACGCAGGCAACATCGCCTCGGCCGCAGTCGGTTTCGACTCGTTGCCGGCCACCATCGGCGGACTCGCCGAGCTCGCCCGCGACACCGCCGCCGTCGACGCCGACATCTATCTCGCCTGGGAGCAGCAACCCGACGACTTCGATGTCCTCGCGGGGACGCTGCATGACATCGTCGCGACGAGTTCGCTTCCGCCGCAAGTACATCGCGTCACCATCACGGTGGCCGGCAGTGCCGATGCGCGGATGCACCACCACGTCACATTCCGCCCGTCGGCCACCGGCATGGCCGAGGAACGTCTGATCCGCGGTCTGCACCCCTACATCGCCCAGCGGATGCAGATGGAGCGCCTGCGCAAGTTCGACCTCACCCGGTTGCCGTCGTCGGACGACGAAGAGGTGTACCTCTTCCGTTGTGTCGCACGGGAGAACCCGTCAGACCGCCGACTCGTCGCCTTCGCCCAGGTCCGCGACCTGACCGCCTTGCGCGAGCAGGACGGCCGGCTGCTGACGCTGCCGACCGCCGAGGCCGCGCTCGCGTCGTGCGTCGACTCGATCCGGCGCGCACAGCGCGGTTCCACCAACCTGTCGAGCGCCAACCGGATCATCATGTACGTCTGGCCGCCCATCGACGTCGACGCCGGCATCCTCGACCTGATCGCCGACCACATCCGTGGCACCACACAGGGAGTCGGCCTCGAAGAGGTGCAACTCATCGCGCGGCGCCGCGATCGGGACACCGGTGAGCTGAGCAAGGTCTCGGTCCACTTCTCCGTCAACCCCACCGGCGGTTACGACGTGCGGGTGGCCGATCCGTCCGACGAACCCATCGAGCCGGTCGACGAGTACCGCCAGAAGGTGCTGCGCGCTGCGAAGCGCAACACCGTCTACCCGTACGAGTTGGCAGCCATCCTGGGCGATTTCACCGAGTACGACCTCGACGCCGAGCAACGCCTGGTGCAGGTCGACCGTCCCAAGGGTCGAAATTCGGCCGCGATCGTCGCCGGTGTGGTCACCACGCCCACCGAGAAGTACCCGCGGGGTGTCACCCGCGTGGTCCTGCTCGGCGACCCGACGAAATCGCTGGGCGCGCTGGCGGAACCGGAGTGCAGCCGGCTGGTCGGGGCGCTCGACCTCGCCGAGCAGATGCAGGTCCCGCTCGAGTGGTATGCACTCTCGTCGGGCGCGCGGATCTCGATGGACTCCGGTACCGAGAACATGGACTGGATCGCTCGAGCGCTGAAGCGCATCGTCGAGTTCACGCAGGCCGGCGGCGAGATCAACGTCGTGGTGGCCGGTATCAACGTGGGCGGGCAGCCCTACTGGAACGCCGAGGCGACGATGCTCATGCACACCAAGGGCATCCTGGTGATGACCCCGGACTCGGCGATGGTGCTCACCGGCAAGCAATCGCTGGACTTCTCCGGCGGTGTGTCGGCCGAGGACAACTTCGGCATCGGCGGTTACGACCGCGTCATGGGCCCCAACGGCCAGGCGCAGTACTGGGCGCCGAATCTCGGTGCGGCACGGGATCTCCTGATGGCCCATTACGAGCACACGTATGTGTTGCCGGGTGAGCAGACACCGCGTCGAGCGATCACCGCCGACCCCGTGGACCGCGACATCTCCGATTACCCGCATGTCCTGGCGGGTAGCGACTTCACCACGGTCGGGCAGATCTTCTCCGCGGCCACCAACCCGGATCGCAAGAAACCCTTCGACATCCGTACGGTGATCCGGGCCGTCGCCGATCAGGACCATCCGGTCCTCGAGCGCTGGGCGGGCATGGCCGACGCGGAGACCGCGGTGGTCTGCGACCTGCACATGGGTGGAATCCCCGTGTGCCTGTTGGGTATCGAGTCACGTGAGGTGCAACGTCGCGGCTACACGCCGACCGATGGGCCCGACACCTACACGGCCGGCACCCTGTTCCCGCAGTCGTCGAAGAAGGCTGCGCGCGCGATCAACGTGGCCAGCGGCAACCGTCCGCTCGTGGTGCTGGCGAACCTGTCCGGGTTCGACGGGTCGCCGGAGTCGCTCCGCAAACTCCAGCTGGAGTACGGCGCGGAGATCGGCCGCGCGATCGTGAACTTCGAGGGGCCCATCGTGTTCTGCGTGATCTCGCGGTACCACGGCGGCGCGTTCGTGGTGTTCTCGAAGGCGTTGAACCCCAACATGACCGTGCTCGCGATCGACGGTTCGTTCGCGTCGGTTCTCGGCGGTGCCCCCGCGGCCGCGGTCGTCTTCGCCGGCGATGTGGCCAAGCGGGTCGGCGCCGACGCGCGGGTGCGCGAACTCGAGGCCGAGACCGCACAGGCCACCGGCCCGGAACGGTCGCGGCTCAACGCCGAACTGGCCGATCTGCGCCAGTCGGTGCGTGCGGAGAAGATCAGCGAGATCGCCGCGGAGTTCGACTCGGTGCACAGCATCCGCCGTGCCGTCGAGGTCGGCTCGGTCGACGCGGTTATCCAGGCCGACGAACTGCGCCCCCAGATCATCGGTGCCATCGAGAAGTCGCCGGCGTGGGGCCGACAGGATTCGCAGGTGAGCAGCTCGTAATACCTGCTGCTCCCTGAGGTGCGGGGCCCCCTGCTGGTCCCTGTGGTGCGGGGAGCCCCTACTTCCGCCCCCTGAGGTGCGGGGAGCCCCTACTTCCGCCCCCTGAGGTGCGAGCGAAGCGAGCCACGAAGGGTGTAGCAACGTGTCTCACCG
>NZ_JBHYNC010000009.1:0-95705 GCF_042743165.1 Gordonia sp. NPDC058843 | reverse complement strand
GGGTGCGGGGGCGCCCCCCCACGCCCCCCCCCCGGCCCCCCCCCCCCCCCCCCCCACGAAGGGTGTAGCAACGTGTCTCACCGAGCCCTTCGAGGCTCGTCGCTTGCGCTCCTCGCACCTCAGGGAGCATGGGTTATGCGGTTCTTTCGGATTAGGGACCAGGGGTTATGCAGTTCTTTCGGATCGTGCGCTGGGTGCTCGCACGGCAGATCTTCGGGCGTGACGTCGTGGGCTGATCGGACTCCGCGATGCCGTGCGCGGGCCGCCGTCCACCTGGTGGGCGGCGGCCCTTGGCGTGTCGGGACCAAAACAGGGCATCGTGGTGTTGTGCACGGTGACGCCTTCCGAGCGCCGTCGATCGACGGGGCGGGGGAGCGTCAGCAGGAGGAAACGTGAGCAACACCTATCGCAAGTCCCCCGAGGCATTGAGCCGCCTCACCGACACGCAGTTCCGCGTCACCCAGCGTGACGGCACCGAGCGCGCCTTCGACAACGAGTACTGGGACAACCACGAACCGGGTATCTACGTGGATGTCGTGTCGGGGCAGCCGCTGTTCTCGTCGACCGACAAGTTCGACAGCGGGACCGGATGGCCGAGCTTCACCAGGCCCATCGACCCCGACGCCGTGGCGACCAAGGTCGATCGGAGCCTGTTCATGCGGCGTATCGAAGTGCGGTCCGCCGGCGCCGACAGCCATCTCGGGCACCTCTTCGACGACGGGCCCCGCGATGCGGGCGGACAGCGCTACTGCATGAATTCGGCCTCGCTGCGATTCATTCCGGTCGGCGAGCTCGAGGCGGAGGGTTACGGCGAGTACGTCGAGCTGTTCGCCGGCACGCACACCACCGATTCCCACGACACCGACACCCACGAGGAGAACGCATGACCAACGACACCGGCCAGATCACCGTCCGCCCCGGCGCCGAGACCGCGGTCCTCGCGGGCGGATGCTTCTGGGGGATGGAAGACCTGATCCGTAAGCAGCCCGGCGTCCTCGACACCCGGGTCGGCTACACCGGCGGACAGAACGACCACGCCACCTACCGCAACCACCCCGGTCATGCCGAGGCGGTCGAGATCGTCTTCGACCCGACCCAGACCTCGTATCGCGACATCCTGGCGTTCTTCTTCCAGATCCACGATCCGTCGACGCGCGACCGGCAGGGGAACGACGTCGGCACGAGCTACCGCTCGGCGATCTTCCCGGTGACACCGGAGCAGGAGCAGGTCGCCCGGGACACCATCGCCGATGTCGATGCATCGGGACTGTGGCCTGGCAAGGCGGTCACGACGATCGAGGAGCTTGGTCCGTTCTGGCAGGCCGAGCCCGAGCATCAGGACTATTTGCTCAACTTCCCGAACGGCTACACCTGCCACTTCGCGCGCCCGGGTTGGGTGCTACCGAAGCGGGACGCGACCGCCGCGAGCTGATGCTCCCGGCCCTGTGATGTGACCGGCCCCGGCGCTTCCCGCGCCGGGGCCGGTTGCCGCGCGTGGCGGTCGACGGTCTTCTCGCGCGTCGGCGGGTACGTTGTCGACATCTGCGGGCACGAGCCACCTCGTGCCGCGGCGTGAGCAGCAACCTCGAAAGGATCGGTCCGGACCATGCCGAAACTTCTCGTCGTCGGGGCCGTCAACGTCGATCTCGTTGTCGAGACCGACCGCCTCCCGGGTCCCGGCGAGACGGTCGTCGGCCCGACGGTGACTCGCCACGGCGGCGGGAAGGGTGCGAATGCCGCCGTCGCTGCCGCGCGCGCGGGTGCCGAGGTTCGATATTGCGGCGCTGTGGGTTCCGACGACATGGGCGCGGCCGCACTCGCCGAATTGCAGGACGAGGGCGTCGACGTGACAGAGGTGGGCGTTCTCGACGGAGTCGCGACCGGGATGGCACTGATCGTGGTCGATCCATTCGGTGAGAACCAGATCGCCGTCGGGGCCGGCGCGAACGCCGCCCTCGACGCCACCGCGGTCGGTGCCGCGGTCGAACGCGCTGCGAGCTGGGCCGGATGTGTCCTGGTCAGCACCGAGATCCCGGCCGACGCCGTTGCAGCGGCAGTGACAGCGGCAGCTGCGCGGGGTATCCGATGCGTCGTCAATCCCGCCCCGGTGCTGCCGTCGACCATCGACCTGATGTCGTCGGCGCCGGTACTCACGCCCAACGAGTCGGAGCTCCGCGACCTCTACGGACTGATCGCCGACGGTCGGGATGCTCCGGAGATGGCGGCGGCCGATCGGGCAGTGGCGGTGGCGTCCCGAACGGGTGCATCGGTTCTCGTGACGCTCGGTGCCGAGGGTGTCCTCATCGCTGACCCGGCCGGTGACACGGTGACACTGCCTGCCGGCCACGTCGACCAGGTGGTCGACACGACGGGTGCGGGCGACACCTTCAACGGGGTGTTCGCGGCTGCGCTCGCCGACGGCTCGTCAGTGGTCGACGCCGCGAAGCGCGGTGGTGCGGCGGCATCCCTGTCCGTCGCGGCCGTCGGTGCGCGTACCGGTATGCCGACCGGCGCCGACATCGACCATGCCGTACGCGGCGCCTAGCCTCTGACCACCCGGTTTCGCTCACCGATTCCGTTCCCGATCACCGAAACTCGGTGAGCGGCTCCGGAATTCGTGAGCGGCAACCCGCCGACCGGTGGCGGCTAGCGCGTGGCGGGTTTGGGCCGCTTCATGAAACGGTGATGGTCGTCGCTCGGCAGGAAGTAGTCGCCCTGTCCGCCCGCCCGCAGCAGCGGCCGCGCCCCGGCCGTGTCGAAAGTCTGGTCCTCGCGCAAGAGCTCGATGGCGATGTGGATCTTCACGACCTCACCCAGGACCATCCAGGTGTCGACGAGATCGCCTGCGGCCGTGCGCAACTGGAACGACTGGGTGACCCGGCATTCGAAACTCACCGGACTCTCCCCGACGCGCGGCGGCGCGACGAGATCGGCAGCGACCGGTGTCAGGCCGGCGACGTCGAACTCGTCTTCGCCTGCGGGTACCGCCGCCGAGGTGGCGTTCATCTTCTCGCCGAGGTCGTCGGTCGCGAGGTTCCACACGAACTCGCCGGACTCGATCGAGTTGGTGGTCGTGTCCTTGTAGCCGATGCTGGCGAAGCCGACGATCGGTGGCGTGTAGTTGAAGAGGTTGAAGAAACTGTAGGGCGCGAGGTTGCGAACCCCGCTCCCGGACACGGTGGAGATCCAGCCGATGGGCCGCGGCGCGACGATGGCGTTGACGGGGTCGTGTGACAGCCGGTGGCCGTGCGACGGCTCGTAGGAGTGGTAGGTCGTCACCGGTGTCCTCTCGTGGCGGTCTTGCGGTCGGGCGGTGGGGCGGTCGGGGCGATCGGGTTGCCGACCGCACCGTCGCCACGGTACGTCAGCGGCCCGGCGTGTCACCGCCTGCGTAAGGTGAGGTGCGACCGACCACCGCGCACATCGACGATCGGGAAAGCTGTGACCCTCTCCTCCGCCTCTGATCTGCGGACTTTCGCCAACATTCGCGATTTGGGTGGCATGCGGGTCGCCGACGGCGGCGTCACCGCCGCCAACGTGCTGATCCGCAGCGACGCCCCCTATCCCGACGACGAGGATCCCGTGGGCATGCCGTGGCCGCCGGCGACCGTCGTCGATCTGCGGGACCCCACGGAGCTGGGCCGGATGGCCGTCACGTGGCCGGCGAATGTGCGGGTCGTGCACCGTCCGGTGTCGTCGGGTGCTCGCGTCGACCGCCTTGCCGACACCGCACTCGTCGACATCTACACCGCGATGATGCGGACGGGTGGCCATCGGCTGACCGCCGCGCTGAACGACTTCGACCCCAGTGGCGCAACTCTGGTGCACTGCGCCGCAGGCAAGGACCGCACCGGCGTGATCATCGCCATCGCCCTGTTGCTCGCCGGCGTCGACGAATCGTCGGTGATCACCGACTACCACCGGACCGAGGACGGTATCGCCGGTGTCTTCGCCCGGCTGCGGGCACGTAAGCGGATCCCGGCGGGCACCACGCTGGAAGCACCCATTCTGCGCACACCGCGTGAGGCCATCGAGTTGGTCGTCGGCGATGTGACGGGTGCACGCGGCGGGTCCTGGGGGTGGTTCGAGGCGAACGGCGGTGACGTCGAACATTTCCAGCGGTGGGTCGCCGCATTCGTGCGCACCGATGCCGATGAGGCTGCGCGTGACTGACCAGAACGCTGCGGAGAGGGCGCAGTTCGGCCCGGACGTCGTGGCTGCCGTGCTCGCGCACATGAACGATGATCACGCCGACGACTCCTTGCTGATCTGCCGTGTGTTGGGCGGGCGCCCGGACGCGATCGCGGCGACGATGACCGGATTCGACCACGAGGCAGCTACTTTCGACATCTCGGTCCCCGAGGGGGTCGTCGGGGTGCGGATCGCCTGGGATCGGCCGGTCCGCGACCGTGCCGACGTCCGGACGGCGGTCGTCGCGATGTTCCGGGTTGCCCAGGAGCGTTCAGGCGATTCCGAGTCCTGACGAGGCGCGACACCCCGCACGGGTGTCGGCGGGCCAGCGTGTCCGTGCCGCGGCGGAGGTCGCGACCGACCATAGTGGCGGTATGTGGAAACAACTCGCCGGTCTCGCGACGTTCGGAGCCGTCGTGGCGGCTCTGGGTGCCGCACTGGCCCAGGGACGCGGGTCCGCCGGCGGCCCCGATTTCGGGATGGTGTGGGGCCCCGCCTACACAGCAGGGTTCGGCCGGATGGACTCGGGCGGGTCGTTGATCGTCGCGGCCGTGGCCGGCGCCGTCGTCGGCCTGCTCGTGGCGTCCGTGCTGCGGGCGGCGGGTGTGCGGCTGGCGGAACCCGCCGGCCTCCGGCTGGGTCGCGTCGTCGGCGCCGGGCTGATCGGTGTCGTGGTCGGGCTGGCTCCCGCGGTGATCCTGCTGGCTGATGCATTCACCGGCAATTCCGACGCCGAGAATCCGGTTCTCGTCGTCTACGCCGTCAGCGGCGTCTTCGGCTATGTGCTCGTGCTCGCCGGGATCTTCGGGGTGCTGCGGGTGTCCGGCGACGGGCACACCAGGGCGACCGTCGCCGCGACCGCGGTCGCCCTGCCCGTCGGCGCCATCCTGGCCACCGGTGCGGGCGTCGGTGTCGCCGGCTGGCTCGGTTACACGACCTCGACGCCGACGTGGGTGGCCACGATCCTCGTCGTGATGACGATCCTGGGCGCGACTTTTGCCCTCGCCCGTGCGTGGGCGGTGCGCCGCCGGTCCGAACCAGTCGGCCTGTGAACCCGGCGGTGGTGCGCGCGTGTGTCCCGGCGAGTGGGTCGAAACCCCCTCCCGGGTGCTCGTCATCGGTAGTGTCCGACCATCGGCGGTGAGAGGAGAGCGGTTGTGGGGTATCCAGGAGAACGTCTGGCGGGCAAGGTCGCGTTCATCACCGGAGTGGCCCGCGGCCAGGGTCGAGCGCATGCGGTTCGTCTCGCGGGAGAAGGTGCGCAGATCATCGGTGTGGACCTCGCCGGCCCGCTACCGGGCGTACCGTACGACTCGGCCACCGAGGAAGACCTCGACGAGACGCGGCGTCTGATCGAGGAGCAGGGCGCCAAGGCTATCCTGACCCGGTGCGACACACGTGATCTGGACGGGTTGACATCGGCCGTCTCCGACGGAGTGGCCGCCCTGGGCGGACTCGACGTGGTGGTGGCCAACGCGGGTATCTGTATCCCGGAGACCTGGGCGGAGGTGACGCCGCAGACCTTCCGGGACACCATGGACGTCAACGTGACCGGCGTGTGGAACACCGTCACAGCGTCGGCTCGCCACCTCATCGATCGGGGTGGCGGTTCGGTGATACTGATCAGTTCGCTGGCCGGAAAGAAGTTGCAGCCCTTCATGGTCCATTACACGACCAGCAAACACGCCCTCGTCGGCATGTCACGGGCGTTCGCCGCCGAACTCGGCAACCACGACATCCGCGTCAACACCGTTCACCCGGGCGCGGTGATCACCCCGATGGGATCGGGACGGATGGTCGCGCGTATCGAGGAGACCAACCAGGCCAATCCGCGCCTGGCCGGCATGGGGATGACGTTCGTCAACCAGTACGCGGCCGAGCCCGAGGAGGTATCGGGCGTCGTTGCCTTCCTCGCCTCGGACGAGGCGAAGTTCATCACCGCCGAAGAGATCTCCATCGACGGTGGGGCGCAGCACTTCTGATTCGGGTCTGCGGTGCGACGGCGGCGTAGTGCGATCCGGTGGGCATCCCGTGCCGTACCGTCACGTGCTGCCGCGCACCACGAGTTCGACAGGCAACCGGCGGGATTCGACGTCTCGCCCGAGGGCGAGGTCGAGGAGACCGCGCACCGCCACCTCGCCGATCTCTTGGGCCGGTGAGCGGATGGTCGTGAGCGGGACGGGAAGTTGGGCGGCCACCGGGATGTCGTTGTAGCCGATCAGGGCGAGGTCGTCGGGTATGCGGAGTCCGAGATCGCGTGCCACGCCGAGGACTCCGATCGCGATCGTGTCCGACACCGCGAAGATCGCCCGCGGACGGTCCGGACGGTCGAGCAGGGCGGAACCGGCCGCTGTGCCGCCGTCGACCTCGAAGGTCGAGGCGATGATGCGGTCGTCGGGCAGCGAGATCCCGGCGTCGTGGAGTTCGGCGCGGAATCCGCTGAGCCGGTCGGTTGCCGTCGTGGCATGAGTGGGGCCGGCGATGACGGCGAGATCGGTGTGCCCGCGCTCGAGGAGATGGCGGGCGGCGATCCGTCCGCCACGCACGTCGTCGCCGCCCACGAACGCGAGTCCGGCGTCGGCGTGCCGGGTGAGAGTCAGCAGGGGAAGGTCGCCGATGCGCAAGGACTCGACGAAGTCGCGTCCCGGTCGGTGTAGCCCGCTCAGGAGCAGGCCGTCGACCTGCCGACCGACGAGCAGTTCGATGGCGCGGCGTTGGGCGGCGTCGTCATCGGGTGGGCTCGACAGCAACACCGAGTAACCGGCCCGGGTGGCGGCCTGCTCGATGCCCTGGTACGTCGTCGCGACGACGCCGTCGGTGAGTCGCGTCATCACGACCCCGATCGTGGTGGTCTTGCGGGTCCGCAGGCTGGCCGCCCACACGTTGCGCTGGTAACCGAGTTGGTCGGCGACCTCCCGCACTCGTAGCGCCGACTCCGACCAGCCGTCGGCCGGCTCGGCCTGGCGAAGCACCCGGGACGCGGTGGACACATGGACGCCGGCACGATGCGCGATCTCTTTCAGCGTGGGCGCACGCTGACCACTGACCACGCTGCTCCTCCTCTGGCCGGTGCCTGTTGACCGTCGACGGCCGAACACCTACCTTAGGCGATGCAAACGTTCTTGCAAACGTTCTCGCGGCGAGCTCGGTCCGCCGCCGCGTCCAACTCTCGACGGAGGTCCGAATGTCTCGTTCCAGCACCCTGCCCCAGCTCTTCGCCCTGGACTCCCTGCTGGACGCCGACGAGATCGCCATCCGCGACAGCGTGCGGGACTTCGCCGCGTCGAAGTTGCGCCCGCACATCGCCGACTGGTTCGAGGAGGCTCGCCTGCCCGCCCGCGAGATCGCCCGGGAACTCGGGGGACTCGGAGCGTTGGGAATGCACCTGGACGGATACGGCTGTCCTGGTCTGAGCGCGATGTCCTATGGGCTGGCCTGCCTGGAACTCGAGGCCGTCGACTCCGGAATCCGCAGCCTGGTGTCGGTACAGGGGTCGCTCGCGATGTTCTCCATCCACCACTGGGGTTCGGAAGAGCAGAAGAACGAATGGCTGCCCCGGATGGCGGCGGGTGAGGCGATCGGTTGTTTCGGACTGACCGAGCCCGACTTCGGGTCCAACCCCTCGGGGATGCGAACCCACGCCAAGCGCGACGGCGACGACTGGGTCCTCAACGGGACGAAGATGTGGATCACCAACGGTTCGATCGCCGATGTCGCGGTGGTGTGGGCGCAGACCGATCTCGCCGACAGTCCCGGCGGCATCCGGGGGTTCGTGGTACCGACCGACACGCCGGGGTTCTCGGCGCCGGAGATCTCCAAGAAGATGTCCTTGCGCGCCTCGGTCACCTCAGAGCTCGTGTTCGACGACGTCCGTCTCCCTGCCTCCGCGATCCTGCCGAAGGCGGAGGGCCTTCGCGGGCCGCTGACCGCCCTCGGCGAGGCGCGCTTCGGCATCATCTTCGGGGCCATGGGCGCAGCCCGTGACTGCCTCGAGGTCGCCATCGACTACGCGCAGTCCCGCGAGGTGTTCGACAAGCCGCTGGCCGGGTATCAGATCACCCAGACCAAAATCGCCGACATGGCACTCGAGGTGGGCAAGGGTCACCTGCTGGCCTACCACCTCGGCCGTCTGAAAGATCGCGGCGAGCTCACGCCCGAACAGGTCAGCACCGGCAAGCTGAACAACACCAGGGAGGCGATCGCGATTGCCCGCGAATGCCGAACGATCCTGGGCGCCAACGGCATCACCCTGGAGTATCCGGTGATCCGCCACGCCAACAACCTGGAATCGGTCCTGACCTACGAAGGCACCTCCGAAGTCCATCAGCTCACCATCGGTCGCGCGCTCACGGGGTCCTCGGCGTTCCGCTGACGCGACAAACCCGGCCGACACGCGGTCAGCCGGGTGTGTTCACCTGCTCGCCGGTGGGGGGCGACGCAGTAGAGCGATTCGCTTACTCGGCGATGGTGAATTCCATCGTGCTCGGACCGACCTGGGTCTCGGTCAGCGCGTGGCCGGCATCCTCGATGGTCTCGAAAGTTCTTACGTAGGAGTCCATTCCGCAGAGCTCGAGGGGCCTCGTGACGCTACGGCCACCGACCAGGACGACTGGCACAGAGCGTGCGCCGGCGTCGTCGATGAACGAACGGAGCAGGACCAGCCCCACAGTTCCGAGGAAGTTCAGACCGGAGAAGTCGAAGACGATGCCGTCGACCGGGCCGCTGATCACGCGGTCGAGCGCGGCGGCGAAATCGGCGGCCGAGTCACGATCGACACTGCCTGAAAATCCCTGCACGCAATATGATTTCGGTGAGACGAACTGATGCGGATGTACCTTCGGGGTGGGCTCGGTGGCGGGGTCGAAGGCTGAGCGAAAAGTCGTCGAAGAAGTGAGAGCCATGATGTTCTCGTTTCAGTGGAATGCGTCTGGCCCGACCGTCACTTCTGGATCGGAAGCCTTGGTGCCCCGTGTGATCGGTGGGGTACCCCCAAGTTCACGGGTGCCCGGACAGCGGGCATGTGGAACGTGATGGTGGAAAGCGAGAAGGCCCTGGGCGCCTATCACTTCGAACGCAGCTTCTACCTGAACCGCACTCCCTACCCTACGTTGCAGACGGGTTGCGTACAAGGCTGTGCCGACTTCGGCGGCCGTGACGGAGATGCGTCTTGCCGCCATATCGCCGTGACCAGGCCGCAACCGGGTGTGGCTGGACGCAAACCGGTGACCGTGGTTGGCTTGAGTCGGATATGCGTCGAAACCGGTGCGCACATCGCGCTTCTTCGGGATGCGGCCTGGACACCTCGGCGCATCATTTCGAGCAATCTGCACATGTCTGGTGGTGAGAATGGCGTCGGGTGACCGAGGCGATCACGACGACTACAGCGACGTCCTACCTTCACTTCGGGCGATGCGCGAGGAGAAGGACGACGTTCGCCGTGCCCGCCTTCGGGACGACGTCATCGCGAGGTGCCTGCCTCTGGCGGATCATGTCGCCAGACGCTTCTCCGAGCGCGGGGAACCCATCGACGATCTGCGCCAGGTGGCGCGGATCGGTCTCATGCACGCGGTCGATCGCTTCGACGTCGAGCGCGGCAACAACTTTCTCGCGTTCGCCGTGCCGACCGTCATGGGCGAGGTGAAGCGGTACTTCCGCGACAGCACCTGGTCTATCCGCGTTCCTCGCCGGGCGCAGGAGGCCTCCCTCAACATCGCCAAGGCCAGCGAAGAGCTGTTGCAGTCCCTGGGCCGGTCGCCGCGCCCGAGCGAGATCGCCAAGCATCTCGGACTACCCGTCAACGAGGTCATCGAGGGCATGGTCGCCCGATCGGCTTACACCGCGAGCTCGATCGACGCGGAGGCCGGCTCCTCGACCGACGGCTGGACCCTGGCCGACACCCTCGGCGACGAGGATGCACGCCTGGAACTCGTGGAGGAGTTCGTCACGCTCCAGCCGGCGCTTGCGCGACTCACCGAACGGGAACGCACGATCCTCACCCTGCGGTTCTTCAAATCGATGTCGCAGAGCGAGATCGCGCGTCAGGTGGGGATCTCGCAGATGCATGTGTCGCGACTGCTGACGCGCATCCTCGAAACGCTCCGGGCCGAGGTCGTCGTCGAGGACGAGGACGGTAACGGCGTCAGCGGCAAACCCCCTGGTGTCATGGCTTGAGGATCACCTTGACCATGCCGTCGTTCTTCCGCTGGAAGGTCTCGTAAGCCTGCGGGGCCTCGTCCAGCGGTAGCTCGTGGGTGGCGAAGGTGTCGACACCCAGCGGGTCGTCGTCGGTGAGCAGCGGCATGATGTCGTCAACCCATCGCTTCACATTGGCCTGACCCATGTGCAGCCGGATCTGCTTGTCGAACATGGTCAGCATGGGCAGCGGGTCGGCCGCGCCGCCGTAGACCCCGGAGAGCGAGATCGTCCCGCCGCGTTTGACGATGTCGATGGCCGAGTAGAGAGCACCCAGCCGGTCGGTACCCACCTCGGACATCGCCTTGCGGGCCACGGCATCCGGCAGCAGTCCGACGACGCTCTGCAGTGCCTTGTTGATCGGCGAGCCGTGTGCCTCCATGCCGACGGCGTCGATCACCGAATCCGTACCCAGTCCGCCGGTGAGGTCGCGGATGGCGTCGCCGACGTTGTCGACAGCGTCGAAATTCACGGTCTCGACACCGCGGGCCTCCGCCCGGGCGAGTCTCTCGGGCACGCGGTCGACGCCGATGACCCGCGCGCCCTGGTGCGCGGCGATGCGAGCAGCCATGTCGCCGATCGGGCCAAGGCCCAGCACCGTGACCGTTCCGCCCTTGGGGATCTCGGCGTAGGCCACCGCCTGCCAGGCCGTGGGAAGTACGTCGGAGAGGTACACATAGCGTGAATCCGGCTTCTCCAGAGGCACTTTGATGTGCGTGAACTGGGCCTGCGGTACACGCAGATACTCGGCCTGTCCGCCCGGCACCGAGCCGTAGAGCTGGGAGTAGCCGAAGAGTGCGGCGCCCATCCCGGATTCGGTGACGCGGGTCGTCTCACACTGCGTCATGAGTCCGTCGTGACAGAAGAGGCACGAACCACAAGAGATCTGGAACGGGATGACCACCCGGTCGCCGACGCGGAGGTCTCCGGTCTCACTGCCCACCTCCTCGACGATGCCCATCGGTTCGTGCCCGAGGATGTCGCCGGCCTGCATGAACGGGCCGAGGACTTCGTAGAGGTGGAGATCCGATCCACAGATGTTGGTCGAGGTCACCTTGATGATGGCGTCGGTGGGCTCGATGATCTTCGGGTCGGGCACGGTGTCGACCGACACCTGTCGTTTGCCCTGCCAGGTCACTGCGCGCATGGTCACGCCTTCCCGTCGTTGTCTCGGCGACGCTCGTCGTGCATCTCTTCCAGCCGGTCGTCCCGACCTCGTTCGCGCTTGCCGGCGTGTTCGACCGGGAAGTCGTGGAAACGCTCCTCGTATCGTTCGGCTTCCTCGGCGGTGGTCTCCGGCTGGATCGGGTCCTGATGGGCGCGGTCACCGTCCCGGGCCGCGCGACGACGCAGCAGGACACGGCTGCCGATCAGGAGACCGATCGCCAGTAGACCAGCGATGACGGCTCCCACGGCGAGCCACACCGTCGCATCGCGGTCACTTGCGCCGGCCGCGATTGCGGTGGCTGCGAGCACGAGCATGAAGCCGAGGCACACGAAGCCGAGGAGGCCGATGGCCTTCAGTCCTCGCGACTTTCGTCCCGGACGCCGTGCGATCGCCTCTCGTGAGGCGACTTCTTGATCAGGTGACAGATCTGGCATGGTGCACTCCCTGCGCTGTCTGGTTGTGGCCGGCGGCCGCTGTGCGTCGACTGCCGGCCTCGGTGTGCGGACGGGTTACCGCGCCAGGGCGGTGATGAAACCCCCGCGGCCGGACCGTGGGTCGGAACTGGGACGGAATGAGAGTCGAATCTCATCGAATCCGTCTCCCGGCAGACGCTCTGCTACCGTTGCCGCACGTGTGCGGGGGCACCATTCAGCGCGGCGAGGTCTCCACAGCCGCGGTTTGGAACACGGCATCGCGGGGCACTCATGACCAGACCAGCCGAGACCGGCACCGACAAGCAACGGGCGAAGAAGACTCATTTGATGACCGATTCCGACGCCGCGTCCCAGCTATCGATCGAAGGTGGTGCGCCGACGATCCTGCGTGTTCCGGCCGCGACCGATCGCCTCGCACTCGTGCGGGGACTTGTGGAGACCGCGCTGTACATCGACGACTGGGCACTCGACGACGTCATCGACGCGAAGGTGGCCGTGGACGAGATCTGCTCGCAGATCATCTCCGCAGCCGCCGAGGATTCGTCGATCGAGATCACGCTGCATCTGTCGCCGCAGGGCGTGATCGGCGAGGTTCGTGGCGAACTGCTCGGTGACGTGACCCTGAAGCAGTCGACATTCGGATGGCGGATCGTGCAGACCGTCACCGACACCCACACCATTTCCTATGAGGACCCGCGGCCGGGCGCCGGGAACCGCGGTGTGGTCATCCGCTTCTCGAAATTCCGCGGCTGACGTCGCTGGGCAGTCTCCAGTCGCTGCCTGCGGTGTCGTAGGCGATCAGGCCGCGTTCGGCGAACGCGCGCAGCCACCCCTCCATGGGCCACGTGCCCCAGCGCCGGTGGAAGACCCGCGCGTTGCGCAGGATGTCCGTCAGATGCTCGACGGGTGGGTCGGAGACCGGGTGATGCTGGTGATAGGCGTATGCGCCGCCCACCCAGGCGATCCGAAAACCGTTGTGGCGGGCCGACATCGCGAAGTCTGTGTCCTCACCGCCGTATCCTCGGTAGCCGTGGTGGAAGCCACCCAGGGCGAGCCAGTCAGATGTCCGGATGGCGAACGACAGTGACCAGAACAGCATGAGTTCCGAGGACAGCTGCGTCTGCCCGCACCGCGGTGAGGGACGCGCGGGGTGCGGATCGGTGAACCGGGAGAGTTCGCGGGCGTCGAAGGTCGGCGTGTCGGCGGGTAGGTAGGTGACCGGGCCGCAGTAGAGGAGGGGCTGGTCCGGCGTGGCCCCACAGGACTGTAGATAGCGTCCGAGCATGTTCGGGCCGGGAATGCAGTCGACGTCGAGGAACAGCAGGATCGACGCTCCCGCCGCGATCGCGGCCGCTGCCCCGGCGTTGCGCGCGTCGGCAAGCTGCAGGGTGCCCGGGTCGTCGTTGCTGAACCCGATGACCCGTACCGGATGCCCTTCGGCGACGGTCGCGACGTCCGGGTCGTCCATCGCGACGATGATGTGCAGGTCGGGCCGGCGGGTCGAATGGTCGAATGCCTCGAGCTGACGCCTCAGGTGGAGGTGCCGCCCCGAGACGATCGTGATCACCGCGACCACATCGGGGGAGCCGGTCATCGGTGCGCGACCGCCTCGACGGCCCGCGCGGCCCGCTCGGCGGCACCCGCGGTGTGCCACCGCGACCACGTCGGTGAGGTGTCCCCGGCGGTTCCGATGATCGACCGCCAGCTGTCCGCGTCCGGCCAGGAGGAGGTGACGAAGGCCAGTTCGGAGCGTGCGAGCGTGTTGCCGGTCGTCCGTTGTTCGGCGAACGGGCGATCCTCGGGGATCACCACCGCCGGACGGCCCGCCGCGGCGGCGTCGGCGACACTGCCCTGACCCGCCCCGATGACGACGACCCCGGCGCTGCACAGGAAAGGCCACGGGTCGTCGACCCAGGTTCCGAAGGCAGGTCCGAGCCCGACGACGGTGTGATCCGGGAGCTCGTCGGCGAGGGTGGTCGCCGGATGTGGATCACGGCCGTCGCCACCGCCGGCGCCGGTGAGTACGAGGACGTCGGCGGCGAACGTGGGATGCGACACGGGCAGCCGTCCGTCGAATCGCGAGATGCCGCCGGTGAAGACGGTCTTCGGGAGGTGCTCACGCAGCCAGTCCGGCTGGTACAGCTCGGCGGGCCAGGGCGCGATGATCGCATCGGCGGCTCGGTAGGCGAGCTGATGCGGCAGGTCGTCGCGGACCCCGGGCATCGCGGTCACGACCACCGGGACACCGAGCAGCCGGAGGAACAGGGTGACCTCCACCGACACGTCGACGACGACGGCCGCCGGCTTACGCTCGGCGACGAATGCCGCCAATTGCGCCATGCGCTTGCGAAGGCCGGTGTCGTGCCGCGGTGCCCAGTGCAGCAGGCCGCCCGCGTCGACGTCGTGCGGCTGCTCGTCGGTGTCATCGCGGTCGAGACTGATCACCTCGCTGAACGCAGGGTCGGCCAGTGCGGCGCTGGTCAGTGCGACGACGTCGGTGCCGATCTGCCCGGCGATGGCGGTGGCGCGGGAGCAATGCCCGCGTCCCTGGTGATGAACGTAGTAGCCGATCACACCGGTACCTCCTGGGGGAACGACCATGCACCGGCGACCGGGCCCTCGGCGACCAGGTCGGCATAGATGTCCATGTACCGGTCGATCATCGCGGTGTCGGAGCAGTGGTCCTCCGCATGTCGTCGGACGACCCCTCGGTCGATGCCGAGCGCCTGCGTCGCCGCGACAGCCAGCGCGTCGACATCGCCCGGCGGCACCAGAACGCCGGCGCTTTTGCCGACGATCTCCGGAATGCCACCGCGGGCGAAGCACGCCACCGGCGTGCCGCATGCGAGGGATTCCGCGACCACCAGGCCGTACGGCTCGTCCCAGACCGGGGTGACCAGGGTCGCGCCGCAGGAGCCGACCAGATGAGCGAGGTCGTGCTGGTGGAGATGTCCTTCGTAATGGACGAGGTCACCCAGCGAAGGGGCGATGTGTTGCGCGAAATACTCTGTGTCGCTGATGGGTCCGGCGAGCCGGAGGCGGCGGCCGGCTCGATGCGCGGCCTCGATCGCGAGGTGTGGACCCTTTTCGGGCACGAAACGTCCGAACCAGACCAGGTCGTCGCCACCCGGACCGACGGGCCAGTGGTCCAGCTGAACTCCGTTGTGCACCACCGGTATGTCGCCGAGCACATGCGACCAGGACCGCGCGGTGTGCCGGCTGACGGCGACACAGCGGGTGCCGGGCGCGAGTGTCAGCGCCGACTCGAGCCATGGCGTGGGTGGGGTGTGCAGTGTGGTGACCATCGGGGTCTGCACGGCAGGTCCCATGGCGACCGGCAGGTGGTGCAGGCTGTGGTTGTGGATCACGTCGTACTCACCGGGGTTACGGCTGAACGACAGCATCAGCGACAGGTAGGCGTGGTGATCGTGCATCACCTCGAGCGCAGGCATCGACACGTCGGATCGGGCGGCGGCCGACGGTTCGAACAACTCCGCGCGCAGGCGACCCGAGTCGACCGGCAGATCGCTACCGGCACCAGCGAACAGGGTGACCTCGTGGCCGGCGAGGGTCAGTGCGCGGGTGAGGTGCCAGACATGGGCCTCGAGTCCGCCGGCGAACGGTTGCGCGATCGGGTAGCGGCTCGACGCGACGATGGCGATCCGCAGGGCGTCACGCATCCAGAATCCGGGTGTAGAGGGCGGCGTGGTGCTCGGCGAGAGACTGGCGCTGTGCACGCCGGTCCGGCCACATTGCCGCTGCCGGCCGGGCCGTATAGGCCTGTGCCAGAGCGGAAGTCAACGAATCCGGATCGAAGTGGTCCTCGGTGAACTCGAACGACAGGCAGTCCTGCTGCTCGTGGTAGAAGCCGCAGCTCGGCGCGATGACCGTGGTACCGAGGTCGTGGCAGGCCTCGAGCCAGCCCGAGTGGGTGCCGAATCGGTACGGTAGTACCGATACGGAAACGCCCCGCAGGTAGTCCCACAGCTGGTCGTCGGAGAAGTACTCGTGGACGAGCACACGGGCATACGGATGCCGCGACAGCGCGAGCGCCGTCGTGCCGAAGTCGGGATTGTAGGAGTGCTTTCCCGGAACGAACACCTCGTCGTGCAGGTTGATCTGAACGGTCATGTCCGGGTAGTCCGCGGCCGCCTCGAGCAGGGTCATGATCACCGGCAGCGGATCCATGTTCGCGCGGATGCTCTTGGCGTGGACGCCGACGACGAACTCGTCGGTGTGCGGTTCGCGCGGTGCGAACCGTCCCGGCGGCACGACGTGAGGGTGGGGAAGAACAGTCGCCTGTCGGTGCCACCGGCGCGCGACCTCGCCGGCCGCGCCGGGGGTCAACGTGATGACCTCGTCCGCCGCGGGCACGAGAATGTCCAGGACTTCTTCGTGGTGGCCCGGTTCCGGATGATGGGGATTGCGCAGATCGTGCAGGGTGTACACGAGCGGTTTGCCGTGCGTCCGCAGTTCGTCGATCACCGCCGACATCACCGCAGGCTCGACGGCGTCGAACCCGAAGTGGATGTGGAAGACGTCGAACTCGTTGTGGTGCTCCGCGATCCACGCGGGGTCGAGCATCAGTGGCGGCCACCACTTCCCGGGGGCCCGGACGCCGTCGGCGGGTACGGGGTCGGGGAGGCGGACGACAGACACGGCGCCGGTGTCGAGCGTGCTCACCGTGCCGTTGAGCGGCGACAGGTGCCGGACGTACACATGGGACTGCGGCACGGAGGCGACGCGCACGCGCGTGGTGCTCGCCGGCGAACGCAGGCCTGCCGACACCGCCGGTGCCGACCGGTCTCGTGCCGTGCCGGGCACCCCCGCAGTCGCGAGGGTTGCTGTTCCACTTGACTGCCCACTGCCCACTGCCACATCCGTTCACTCGGGTCCGAACGGCTGTGTACTCAACCGGCCTGCGCGACCACGGCTTCGCCTGCCGCAGACGACTGCCGATCTCCGGCAGTTCTCATGCGGCGTGAATACCCCGGATCGCCTGCCGCGAAACCGTGAGTGGACGCGGTGAACGGTGGTGCGGGTCAGTGAGAGTTCGACTGTGGCGCGCTCTGGTCGTCGATGCTGTGCGCGTTGAGGAGCAGATGGTCGAAGGACTGCCGTACCGGGTCGGGAAGCACCACGAATTTGTGGACGCCGGTGACGATCGACCGCGCGAGCTCGTTCACCTTGACGTTCGCCGTCTGCGACCGCCAGCGCATGACCTCGAACGCGCGATCGGCACTCACCCCGTATGCCAGCGAGATCATGCCCTTGGCCTGTTCGATGACTCCTTGGTGCTCGCGGAACCGCGCGACATGCTCGTCGACGCGGTCCTTGACGGCCCTCTCCTCGATCGCCGTCAGGTCGAGGTAGAAACCTTCGGCGCCGATGACCGCCCCGGAGTCGTCGGTGAGTTGCTGCGAGACGACCGCCACGTGACGGACCTGGCCCGCGGTGTCGACGATGCGATGCCGGCTCGAGAACGGAATCCGGCGGTCCAGCATGGTCGCGAGCAACTCGTCGAACGACTGTCTGTCGTCCGGGTGCTTGTGCCCGGCGATCAGCTCCGTCGTCGGAGTGACCTCACCGGGCCGGTAACCATGCATCTCGGCGACCTCGTCGGACCACTCCCACTCCTGGGTGTCGAACAAGAACCGGAAGCTGCCGACGTGACTGATGCGGGACTCGCCGGCGGTGTGATCGTTGGCGTCTGTCACCCTCACCCCTACAAACCACAAATCAACAAAGGTGCCAGCGGTCTCGGGCGAAAAGTCAGCTTACCTGGCTGTCGTCCGAGACGGGAATCGGGCCGGGCGGCGTGCTGCATGTCCGACTTGCGCGGTTCGTTTCGTGGGTCGACCCAACGGGTATCTGCGGGACGCCGGGCTCGGCGGTGACGATGAGACCCACCCCCGCCGACCCGCACCGGACCCTGATCTGCCCTAGGCGAGGAGGACGAGAATGAGCACCGACAACGTGGGTGACAGCGCGGCAGCGGCGACCGAGGGCATCAATCCCGACTTGACGTCCGCGGCGGGTTTCGAGGACCTGGACGAGGACCGACTCGGTCAGGATCCACTCGAGGAGGGCATGGATCCGCCGGAGGACTGGTCGGCCAGTGATCGCACCGGGACGACCGCACGTGAACAGCGCGAAGGGGAATCCCTCGACGAGAAGCTCGACCAGGAGATTCCCGACGATCATCCCTGACGCCGCAGGCGGCCGGGCTCGCGTGATGTTTCCGGGCGAGCCTGCACGGGCATGCGTCGCCCATGAGTGACGAGAACCCCGAGCACGTACCGAAGACGATCCCGTACCCCGGCGAGACCGACGAGATGGGTGACCGCCCACGGGACGAGATGCGCGAGTACCGCGGTCGCGATCTGTTGACGGGCAAGACCGCGCTCATCACAGGTGGCGATTCGGGTATCGGCCGCGCAGTCGCGGTCGCCTTCGCCAAGGAGGGTGCCGATGTCGCCATCGCCTACCTCGAAGAGGACAACGACGCCCGGCACACCGTCGAGCTCATCGAGGCCCAGGGACGGCAGGCACGCGCCTACCGCGGCGACCTCGCCGACCCGGCGCACTGCGCCGACATCGTGAAGCGGACCGTCGACGAACTCGGTGCGCTGGACATCCTGGTCAACAACGTCGCCTATCAAGAGGTCGTCGACGACTTCCTGGACCTCACGCCCGAGCAGTGGCGGCGCACCTTCGACGTCAACATCGACAGCTTCTTCCACACCACGCGAGCCGCGGTCCCGCACCTGACCGGCGGCGGAGCCATCATCAACACCTCGTCGATCAACGGCCTACGCGGCAACGACAGCCTGATCGACTATTCGGCGACCAAGGGAGCTGTTCTCGCGCTGACCTATTCGCTGGCACAGGCGTTGATGAAACGGAAGATCCGCGTGAACTGCGTGGCCCCGGGCCCCGTGTGGACGCCACTCATCCCGGCCACCATGCCCGCCGATGCGGTCAAGGACTTCGGTACGCAGGCGCCGATGGGACGCGCCGCGCAACCCGACGAGATCGCGCCGTCGTACGTGTTCTTCGCGGCCGAACAGCTGTCGTCGTACTACACGGGTGAGGTCCTGGCGCCGATCGGTGGCGAGACGCTGCCGGGCTGAGTCGGCGAGGTCAGGGCACCGGAAGCGGTGCCAGGCTGTTCCCGCGCGGCAGCGAACCGCAGTTGCTCTGCGTCGGAGCGCCGGCGAATCTCTCCGTGAGATACTGCAGCGCAAGAGGTTCGAACGGCAGAAAGGCTTCCTGATGGGTCAGGCCGTTGATCTGCCGGTAGGTGACGTCGACGCCGCGTGAGCAGTACTCGTTCGCGAGGCCGATGACATCGCCGGTGATCATCAGGGTGTCGCCGATGGCGTTGTAGTGGCCCACCGCGAGAAGCATCTTCGTCGACGGGGTGCCCGAACGGCCCATGATGTTGTCGTTGATCGCCCGCACCACCTGCGGCACGTCGAGGAGCCCGGTGTACGGCGGCTTGACCATGTCCGCGCTCGTGAGGCCCGGATACTTCGACGCGAACTCGGAGATGCACTCATCGCTCACGTCCTGGGCGACCTGCCGGCCCCGCGCCGACAGGAAAGTCGAGGTGTCGAGCCGGTAGGCCCGCTGGTAGGCGACCACCAGTGCCGGGATGACGCCCGCCCACTTCGCGCTGCCGTTGATGTAGGGCAGGTTGTGCGCGAGGTCGACGGGCAGGCCGCCCGCGGCGGCGCCCACGATGTTGAGTTCAGGGGCGTAGCGCGGCGCGACCTCGGCTCCGAACTGGGTGGGGATCGACCCGCCGGAGTAGCCGACCAGTCCGACCGGGGTCGACCGGGGAAGCCGCAGGAACGACTGTGCGGCGCGGATGCCGTCGAGCGCGGCGTACCCCGACTGCCGGCCGATGGTCCACTGCAGCTTCTCGCCCTCGTAGTCGGGGACCACGACGGTGTAACCGGCGGCGAGATAGCCTGCGATGACGCCCTGTTCGGCAGTCGCGGTGCCGTTGGTGTACCCGCCGCTGAGTGTGTAGGACGGGTCGCACTGGGACCCCAGCGCGTCGTAGGCCATGTGGTACGACACCAGGCGGGTCGGTCCCGGGGTCAGGGGCCGGAGCACGGTCGCGACCGTCACCACGCTCTCGCCGAACTGGTCGGTGGTGCGATACAGCACCTGCGAGCCGGTGATCGGTGTGGACATCGTGGGGGTCCGGAATTGCATCGGACGGCTGCGGAGTACTGCTCCGGGTGCGACACCCGACAGCGAGGCGTCGAATCTGTAGAACGGGTCGGCCGACGGCAACGGCGAACCCGGCCCGGGCGTGGCCTGAGCGGGAGGTGTGCCGGCGAATATGCCGATCATCACGCCGACGACCACACCGATGACACTCACGCGCAACCAACTCGTGCGCACCCCGAACGACATGGCTCATCTAAACATCGAACGGGACGCCGCGTAAGGGGAAGGTTGATCGGGCGGATGTCGGTTTCCCGCCGCGGTCGGCCGGACGGGGTGCCAGGCCGGCCGACGACGGTCCCCGACGCACTCGGTAAACATGGGATGTTAGGTTGTTTGCCGTGTCCGGACCGATCACCCCACCCCGCAGGACGAGCGAACTCGTGGTGCAGCGCATGCAGGAGCTGATCGCCGACGGCACCTGGCCGCTGGGTGAGCGGATCCCCGCCGAGCCGGAGCTCGTGGCGCAGTTCGGCGTCGGACGGAACACGATCCGTGAGGCCGCCCGGGCCCTGGAACACGCCGGCATGCTGGAGCCGCGGCGCGGCGACGGCACGTATGTGCGCGGACGGAGCCCGCTCGCCGGTGCCATCGCACGACGCTCCGCACCGTCGGAGCTCCGTGACCTGCTCGAGGTGCGTCGCGCGCTCGAGAGCGAGGCAGCGGCGGGTGCGGCCGGTCGGGGCGACGCCGCCGATGTCGAGCGCCTGCGCATGCTGTTGTCCCGCACCGAGAATGCGCTGGCCGACGGCGATCTGGATCGATACACCGAGGCGGACATCGCCTTTCACGCCGAGCTCGTCGTCGCATCCCGGAATGCCCTGCTCATCGAGATGTACGACGGGATAGCCGAGGTGATCGCCCGCACCCACCCGTCGGTGTTGCGACGACCGCTGGCCGAACAGACGCACCCGCGCGGACACCGCGACGTCGTCGACGCGATCGAGCGCGGTGACGCCGGTGCGGCGCGCGCGGCCGTGTACGCCTATGTCGACTTCACCGAGGTGCCGGAGTGAGCGGGCAGGCTCTGTCCACGCGCGAGAAGTCCGGCGTCGGGGTCATCGTCACGGCTGTCGGGGTGATGCTGGTCGCCGCGAATCTGCGACCCGCGGTGGTCGCGGTCGGGCCACTCATCGGCGTCATCTCCGACGACGCCGGGTTCAGCAGCGCGGTCGCAGGTCTTCTCACCGCGCTGCCGGTGCTCTTCTTCGGCATCTCCGCACCGGTCGCACCACGCCTCGCCAACCGTTTCGGGATCGAACGGGTCATCTTCGGCGCGTTGCTCGTGCTGATCGTCGGCATCCTGGTGCGTCTGATCCCCTCCGCGGCAGCTCTTTTCGCCGGCTCGGCCATCATCGGAGCCGCCATCGGCACCTGCAACGTGGTGCTGCCGGCGCTGATCAAACGGGACTTCGCCCGACGCTCCGGACTCATGACGGGCCTGTACTCGATGACGCTGTCGGGCGGGGCCGCGGTGGCCTCCGGTGTGAGTGTCCCGATCAACGACGCGCTGGGTGGGGACTGGCGGCTCGCGCTCGCCATGTGGGCGATCCTCGCGGTGGTCGCCGTGATCGTCTGGCTACCGCAGCTCCCCATGGTCCACCGGGTGACGTCGGCCGGACCGACGTCGTCGCTGCTGAAGAACCCGATCGCGTGGGCCATCACGGTGTTCATGGGCACGCAGTCGTTGATCTTCTACACCTTCGTGGCGTGGCTGCCGCAGTATCTCGTCGACACCGGGATGTCGCCGCTGCGCGCGGGTGCCGTCCTCGCGTCGGCGCAGGTGGTCGCCCTGATCATGTCGCTGCTCGCGCCTATCGTCGCCGGCCGCTTCGCCGGCCAGCGCGCCGTGACGTTGTCGGTGATCGCCGTCTGCGCCATCGGCTTCGTGGGGCTGTTGAGCACCGACGTGTGGCCGGGGTTCTGGGCGGCGTGTGTGATGGTCGGGCCGGGTTCGTCGATCAGTCTGGCCCTTCTCTTCATGGTGCTGCGCAGCTCTGGGTCGCAGCAGACGGGACAGGTCTCCGGAATGGCCCAGTCCGTCGGCTATCTGGCGGCCGCGGCGGGCCCGATCGCCGTCGGCGCCATCCACGACGTCACCGGCTCGTGGACCCTTGCGATGGCGGTTCTCGGATTGGTGCTGGTGCCGCAGGCGCTCTCCGTCCTCGGCGCTGCCAAGGACGTCAAGATGACCGGCTGACGGTGCGGTGGCGCGCGGGCTTGCAGAGAGCGAAACCGCGCATCCCCGGTACCGGTCAGTCCTGACCGCTAATCTCGGACGCATGCATTGTGTGGTCGTGGGTGGGGGACTCGCCGGTCTGGCGTCGGCGGTGTGGCTCTCGGAGGCAGGTCAGCGTGTCACCGTTCTCGAGCGGCGCGGTTCGCTCGGCGGTCGCACCATCTCGATGCCGCTCCAGGCCGTCGACGATGTGCCCGACAACGGTCAGCACGTGTTCGCCAGTGGATACGAGCACCTCATGCGCTATCTGGACAGCGTGGGCACCCGCGAACACGTCGCCTTCCCCGGACACATGACGATCCGGATGCCCGGTGGGGCGACGCGCAGGTCGGGCTTCGCGGGCTTGGCCGGCCTCCGTGCGGCGTTCGGCGATCTCCCGGGGGTGACCGGTCTGGACCGGTTGCGGACCGCGCGTGCCCAGATCACTCTGATACGACAGGCATTCCGGCAACCCGACTGGCTCGATGACATCACCGCCGACGAGTGGTTCCGTCGCATCGGAATGCCGCAGTCGGCGCGGGATGCGCTGTGGGACGGCATCGTCATCGGTCTCACCGGTGACAAACCGGACATCTCCTCGGCCAAGGTTCCGGCGGATCTGTTGGTGACCGGAGCGCGCAGAGCACGGGAGACGCGAACGCCGATCTCCATCGGCTACCCCACGGTCGACCTCGACACGCTGTTCATCGAGGGCGCCGAGAAGCGGTTCGCCGACGCGGGTGTGGAGGTCCGCCACCGCGCGGTGGTGTCGTCGATCGACGTGAACGACGGAACCGTGAGCGGTGTGACACTGGCCGACGGCGAGAAGGTCGCGGCCGACGCAGTCGTCTGCGCGGTACCGGTGTGGAGCGTGAAGGGGCTACTCGACCAGGTCCCCGGCCACGAGCAGATCTATCGTGCCGTCGACAACCTGACCGCCGTGCCGATCGTCAGTGTGAACCTCTACCTCGACCGCTCGATCGGCATGTCCGACTGGGGTGAGATCCTGTACGGCGGTGAGGGTGTGCTGGAACAGGTGTGGGATCGCCAGCGCATGCACGGGCGCGAACCACGCGACAATCACTTCTATTCGACGACGGTCTCCGCGTCCTATGACCTGATCGGCAAGACCAACGCCGAGATCACCGAGATCCAGATGGACATGCTGCGGCGCTACTTCCCGCAGGCGGCCGACGCCGAGGTGATCCACAGCCACGTGGTCCGCATGCCGAAATCGACGTTCGCGCAACGCCCGGGCACGGCCGGCCTCCGCCCCGATCAGCGGACTGCCGTGAACGGCCTTGCGCTCGCGGGTGATTGGACCCGCACCGACTGGACCACGACGATGGAGGGTGCGTGCCAGAGTGCGGCGCGCGCCGTCGAGGTGATCCTGGAACACGCCGATGCCCGACGCGCCCAGCAGCGCCGATAACCCATGACGACTTCTTCTCCCGTGTTCCACGTCGGTGGTCCCGAGGTGATGTTGCGCATCGGCGACGTGACGGTCTCGGCCGAACGAGGCGAGGCGCGCACGGAAGGCGGCCCATGGCTCGCCGACCCCGTCGCCGGCGTGAGCCGAGGCGCGCTCGCCGTCTCCTGCGACGACGTGACCGGATATCTGGTCGCCGCCGGCAGCCCCCGCGGCCGCTGGCCGGTCTCCCTCGGTATCCGCATGGACTTCCTGGCCGACCCCCCGCTCGACGGGACGTTGCGTGTCACGGGTGAACTGGTCGCCCGCGACGAGCGCGGTGCGATGACCCGCGGTGCCGTGACCGACCCCTCGGGCCGGACGATCGCGACGATCATCCAGCGGTCGCACCTCATCGACGCACCGAGAACCCCGGGGGAGCACGCCACCCCGCAGATCCTCGAGGCGCCGGAGAGTCCTGTCCGCGAGCAGCTCGGACTCGTCGAGACCTCACCGGGAGTCGCGTCGATGGCACCCACCGTCCTGTCGGCGAACGGGATGGGCAGCGTACACGGCGGAATCCTGGTGTGCGGATGCGAACTCGCGGCGTCGACTTGCGTCGGCGCCGAGGGTGACATGCGCACGACCAGCATCGACATCACCTACGTCCGCCCGTGTGACGCGGTCGGTACGACGACCTTCACCTCCGAGATCCTGCACCGCGGACGCTCGCTGTCGGTGGTGCGAGTGGTGGCGGCCAATGAGGGTCGCAAGCCCGCAGCGATCGCAACCGTGGTCCTGCAGCACATCTGACGTCCGCGCGACCGGCATACCTGCATGGTTGCAGGGGCCCGTCGTGCCTGGCAGGCTGCAGACAGACGGCCGTTTCCGACGCGCGTGAAGACCGTTCGCGCCGCCACCGCCGTGCATATCGCGATTCGTCGCCGTGTGACGTTCGCGCACAACACAATCACCTTCCTGCCGCCGAGGCATGTCTGCTTCGAGAGCGGCCAGCCGGATTAGGGAAAGGATCGCCCAGATCGTGGTGACTCACACAGCAACCAGAATGCCGGAGTCGGTACGGGCGACACACAAGGGTGTCGACGTCTACCGCACCAGGCTCGCGCACCGGAGCCAGATCGAACCGCGCCCGCACAACACCGTCTGGGGAAGCATGGGGAACCCCGGACCGCTGTCGGCGCCAGAACTCCGGCACTACGCCGATCGCGGATACCACACCGAGACAAACGTTCTTGCCGACTCCGACATCGCCGCCTGTCTGCGTGAGGTCGAGTCGATCACCGGACGTCTCGGCGACGACGAGCGGGTGATCCGCGAATCGTCCAGCGGTGATGTGCGATCGCTCTTCGCGGTGCATCGGCTCAGTGACGTCATCGCCGAGATCTGTTGGCGGGAATCGATTGTCGGCGTAGCACGGCAAATCCTCGACGACGACGTGACGATCCACCAGAGCCGGATCAACCTGAAGCCCGGCTTCGCTGGTGGTCCGTTCTACTGGCATTCCGACTTCGAGACCTGGCACGCCGAGGACGGGATGCCGGCGCCACGTGCATTGAGCGTGTCGCTGGCCCTGACGCCGAACTTCTCGACCAACGGTCCGCTGATGATCATCCCCGGTTCGCACCGACGGTTCGTCAGCTGTGTCGGCTCGACGCCCGGTGACTACCACCGGGAATCGCTGACGTCCTACCGTCCGCAGTTCGGGACACCGGAGCAGGAGGACGTCGCAAGCCTCGCCGACGAACTCGGCATCGACACGATCACCGGCCCGGCCGGGTCCGCACTGTACTTCGACTCCAACTGTCTGCATGCGTCCGGCGGGAACATCACGCCCTACCCGCGCAGCAATCTGTTCGTCGTCTTCAATGCGAAATCCAATGCGCTGCAGGAGCCGTACGGGGGGACCCCACCGCGACCGGATCATCTCGCGCACAGGTGACGCGGCGCGCAGGACTGTCAGAACCCGCTCGAGGACCCCAGGTCCGGGGCCGGCTCGGCGAAGAGGTGCTCACCATCGAACCTCGCGGGTAGTCCGGCCGCCAGGTAGGTGCCGATACCGGGCTGGTCCAATTCGGAGAAGAGTGGATTGCGCTGCAGTACACCGGATTCGACGACCTCACCGAAGGTCCGATACCGCTCCCACAGTACCGAAGCCGTTGCCAGCGCCGTCTCGACCTCCGCGGTCGAGTGCCGCGCGAACCAGGCCGCGAACAACGGTGTGAGAACACCGCGGTGGGTGTACCGGTCGTCCTCCCTGCTGAAGTCCGCATCCAGCGCCCGTTCGACGGCAGCGATCGCATCGCCGGTCCCGGTCATCTCGACGAGGCTGCGGAAGTGGCGGCTGGTGAGGGCGACGAGCATGAATCGGCCACCGTCGGCAGCCTCGAAGTCGGTTCCGTACGTTCCGTATACGTCGTTTCCGGTGGCCGGGCGGGTACCACCGCCCAGCTGTGGTTCGGTGAGGTATCCGAGCGTCCCGGCGAGGGCGAGGGCGGTGTCCTCCAGGGGCAGGGTGATCTGTGCGCCCGCCCCGGTCTGGTCCCGTCGTCGTACGGCTGCCGTGATCGACAGCGCGGCATAGAGACCGCAAGCGATGTCCCACGCCGGCAGCGCATGGTTGACGACACCGGCGTAGTCGGTGGGACCGGTGATCGCCGGGAATCCCAGCGCCGCGTTGACCGTGTAGTCGACTCCCGGGGTGCCGTCCGTGCGGCCGAGCAGCTCCAATGTGATGACGTCCGGGCGGCGAGCGGACAGCGTCTCGTGGCTCATCCACGGCCGTCCGCCCGCATTGGTGACGAGGATTCCGCCGCCCGGTCCGCTGTCGCTGACGAGGTCCTGAACAGTTCTCTGGCCCTGGGGATCACGGAAGTCGACGGTGACCGATTTCTTGCCGCGATTGAGCCCGGTCCAGTAGATCGAGGTGCCGTCGCCGGTGACCGGCCACCGGTTCACGTCCGCGGCGCCGCCGAGCGGGTCGACGCGAATGACCTCGGCGCCGAGCTGCGACAGGGTCAGGCCGCACAGCGGTGAGGCGACGAAACTCGACACCTCCACGATGCGGAGGCCATGGAGCGGGCGGGGATTCGGGCTCATGCGCGGAAGACTCCTGGATCGTGGGTGCGGATTTCGGGGAACGGTCAGGCCATCAGGACGCGGTAGCGCCAGTCGAGGACTTCCCGGTCGGCGCCCTCGCCGTGCGCGACGACCGTGGAGCGCAGACGCAGGACACCGCCCCCGGAGGTCAGCGACGCGGCGTCCTCGACGAGGATCGTCGAACTGAGGGTGTCGCCCTCGTGTACCGGCCCGGTGTGATCACACGAATCCCAGCCGATCACCGTCACGAGGTTCGGCAATGCTCGGTTCGCCTGTGCAAGGGCCAGTCCGATGGTGTGTCCGCCATAGACCAGACGGCCGCCGGCGGCGATTCCGGCCACCCGCTCGTCGTGATGGGTGGCCGCGATGTTCAGCGAGAGTCGCGCGAGTTCGGGTGCGCTGGAGACGACGTCGGCACTGGATCGGAATGTGCGGCCGATCAGTTCGGGCGAGAAGTGCTGTCCACGTGCGGACGTGCGGTAGGTTTCCAGGTCCCATGCAGGTATGGGCGGTTGCGCCTCGTCGTCGGGTCCGATGGTGCTCAGGTCGTCCGCGTGCACGATCCGTCCGGGATCGGCGGTTGCGGACAACGGCAGCATGGCGCAGCGGTAGAAGTCGAGGACGGTGGCGCCGTGTTGATCGGTCGTGACCATGTGCAGTGCGGCGAGCCCGGTCGGCACACGGCCGGGCTTGGACCTGTTCTCGCGCAACCCGACCACCTCGGTCACGGTCGCCAGCGTGTCGCCGATCCGGGGGTGACTCAGGAACCGGAGACCGCGGTAGAAGAGATTTGCCTTCACGTGATGAGTGGCCAGGGTGGACTGACCGATCGCGACGTCGGTGACCAGCCCGGGATGGGCGAGGGTGCCGCCGCCGATCACGCGGTCGGACAGATGCGCGTCGAGGGCAAGGCGTAGACGGTCGCCGAGGATCATCTGATGCGACGCGGCAAGGCCACCGGTCAACGTGATCGACGGCGCGTCGTCGAAGATCTGTCCGTGGGACAGCTCGTCGAAATACGGGCCGCCGACGTCGACGACCTCGGCACTGCCCGGATCGGTCGCGGTCATTGGTCAGCTCCCTTCGCGAGGACGCGTCGCGCGGACACGGCGAGCGCCTCGTCGAGCATCCGGCCGTCGAGTTCGGCCGCACCGGCGCCTGCGGCGGCGGCCTTCTCGAGCGCGTCGAGCACCCGGCGTGCATCCTCGACGGCCGCGGTGTCCGGGGTGAAGATCTCGATGGCGGCCTGGAGCTGCGCGGGGTGGATGACCCAGGTGCCATCGAAGCCGAGGTCGCGGACCCAACGCTTGGCGTCGCGGAATGCGTTGTCGTCGGCGATCGTGAGGTGCGGTCCGTCGATGACGTCGACCCCGGCGGCGCGTGCGGCGAGCAGCACCGACTCCTGCACGACATGCCAGGTCTGCATGGGCAGGCCGGGGCTGCGTCCCAACGACGCGGCGAGGTCGGCGTAACCGATGAGGACGGCGTCGAGCCGGTTCGTGGCCGCGCAGATGGCGCCCGCGTCACGGATGCCCCGGGGCGATTCGAGCAGCGCCTGCAGGCGGACCGGCGCGCGGCCGAGCTGTTCGTCGGCGGACCGGAGATCGGCGGGCGAGTCGGCCTTCGGTAGCACCACCGACGTCAGATTCGGCATCTGGGCACAGGCGGCGAGATCGGCGGCGGCCCACGGCGTGTCGATGGCGTTGATCCGCAGGGAGACAGCGCGATCGGCTCCGAACTCGGCCACGAGCTCGGCAGCGGCGGCACGCGCCGAATCCTTGTTGGACGGGGTCACTGCGTCCTCGAGGTCGAGGACCACTTCGTCGGCGATCGATGCCAATGCCTTGCGGGCCTTGCGGTCGTCGGAGGCAGGCGCCACCAAGACGCCTCGTCTTCTCTGCACGATGGCTCCTGTCTACACATTAAATGTGCGGCCAAATTCTGTCGTCCACGGTTCTATCAGACGCCGATGGCTGTTGGGAAGGTTGACAGGACGTCAACTCCTCACCAAAATGGCCGTACAAATGTCGCCCGTCTCTCAGATCGCAGGTGGAACACCCAATGAGCACGCTCTCTCCCGAAGAGTCCTTCCTCGTCGAGACCGTCCGGTCGTTCGTCGACCGCGAGGTCAAGCCGTCGGTGCAGGAGGTCGAGCACGCCAACTCCTACCCCGAGAAGTGGATCGAGCAGATGAAGCAGATCGGGATCTACGGGCTTGCCGTTCCCGAGGAATTCGGCGGCTCGCCGGTCTCGATGCCGTGCTATGCCCGGGTCACGCAGGAGCTCGCCCGCGGCTGGATGAGCCTGGCGGGCGCGATGGGCGGGCACACCGTCGTCGCCAAGCTGCTGACCCTGTTCGGCACGGAAGAGCAGAAGCAGAACTACCTGCCCCGACTGGCAACCGGTGAGA
The DNA here is from genome assembly GCF_042743165.1 of Gordonia sp. NPDC058843. Taxonomy (NCBI): domain Bacteria; kingdom Bacillati; phylum Actinomycetota; class Actinomycetes; order Mycobacteriales; family Gordoniaceae; genus Gordonia; species Gordonia sp. NPDC058843. The sequence goes on along the minus strand of NZ_JBHYNC010000009.1, from coordinate 66,326 downwards.
TGCGGGCCACCATGGCACTCACCGAGCCGGGCGGCGGTTCCGATCTGCAGGCTATGTCGACGGTGGCCAAAGTGGACGGCGACGATCTGGTGATCAGCGGGTCGAAGACGTGGATCAGCAACGCCCGGCGATCCGGACTGATCGCGCTGATGTGCAAGACCGACCCGGCCGCGACTCCGCGCCACCGGGGGATCTCCATCGTCCTCGTCGAACACGGCCCCGGGCTCACCGTGTCCCGCGACCTGCCGAAGCTCGGCTACAAGGGGGTGGAGACCTGCGAACTGTCCTTCGACGGGTATCGGGCACCGAAATCGGCCGTCCTGGGCGGTGTTCCGGGAAAGGGATTCGGCCAGATGATGAAGGGCCTGGAGACCGGGCGCATCCAGGTGGCCTGCCGCGCTCTCGGTGTCGCGACCGCCGCGCTCGAGGACTCGTTGGCCTATGCGCAGCAGCGTGAGTCCTTCGGTCAGCCCATCTGGAAGCACCAGTCGATCGGCAACTACCTTGCGGACATGGCCACCAAGCTCACCGCGGCGCGGCAGCTGACCTGGCATGCCGCCGAACAGTACGACAAAGGCGAACGCTGCGACATGGAGGCCGGGATGGCCAAGCTGTTCGCGTCGGAGGTCGCCATGGAGATCGCCCTGAACGCGGTCCGCATCCACGGCGGCTACGGTTACTCCACCGAGTTCGACGTCGAGCGGTACTTCCGCGACGCGCCGCTGATGATCGTCGGAGAAGGGACCAACGAGATCCAGCGGAACGTGATCGCCGCGCAACTCGTGTCCCGCGGCGGTCTCTAGCGCGGACACGCGGCTGCGGCCCCGCCGTCGGACCGACAGGAGGGTGAATCGATGAGTGAGGCCGGACAATCCGAACCGGCGTACAAGACGCTGGCTGCGGAACTGCGTTCCGACATCGCCGCCGGTCGGTATGCGGGTGGCGTCCGGTTGCCCACCGAGTCCGAACTGTCGCAGGAGTACGGTCTCAGCCGGCAGACGGTCCGCCGGGCGTTCCTGGAACTGGTCACCGAGGGATCGGTGTATCGCGTGCCCGGTCGCGGGACCTTCGCGACCGACAACGCCGGCCAGTACCTGCGGCAGCTGGGTTCGATCGAGGACCTGATGAACCTGTCCACCGACACCGAGATGCAGGTCCTCGAGTCACCCTCGCGCCGAGTGGATCTGGAGGCAGCAGGACGGCTGCGCCTCGACACCGACGTGGTGTACCGCATCGTCTTCCAGCGGTTTCATGACGGGGTTCCGTTCGTCGTGACGACGGTCTCGTGGCCGGAGTCGGTGGCGCGTCTGGTGCTCGATGCCCCGGAGGTCGAGACAGGCGCGAGAAGTGACCAGACGATGATCGGCCTGCTCGAGCCGCACCTTGTCCATCCGATCGAGGAGTGCGCGCAGTCCATCACCGCCACGACCGCCGACGTCGAGACCGCAGGCCGGCTCGACTGTCCGGTGGGGCACACGGTCTTGCGCGTCGACCGGTTGTACACCGACTCACGCGGCCGGGCAGTCGAACTCGCGGTCAGCCACTTCCTGCCCGAGCACTACACCTACCGGGTGACCCTGCGCCGTACCACCGATCCGCGATCGGAGTGAGTCACCCCATGCTCCCCAGGTGCGAGCTTGCAAGCAGTCATTCCCGCTCCCTGAGGAGCGAGCTTGCGAGCGTCATTCCCGCTCCTCAGTATCTGCGGCCTGGCGGCCGTCGTGGACCACGAAAGGACACTCGTGAGTGTCCGAAATCCATGCTCCCTGAGGTGCGAGCGAAGCGAGCCACGAAGGGTCTCGCAACGTGTCTCACCAGGCCCTTCGAGGCTCGTCGCTTGCCCTCCTCGCACCTCAGGGACCAGGGGTTATGCGGTTCTTTCGGATTAGGGAGCAGGGGCAGCCGCGCCCTTCGCAAGCTCCGGACGCTCCTCAGGGAGCAGGGGGCACGCGCCCTCTAACGAAGCGGTACCCGTCTCAACCCCGTGCCGGAAGCGGTTGCTCTTCCGGCACATTCGACGATCCGCGACGCGTCGGGATGGTGAGCGTGATGGCCATGCCGACGAACGCGGCGGCCGCGGCGACGAGGAAGCACCAGGTGAACGTCGACTCGTCGGGCACCTCGGTGCCGCCGAGCGAGATGGTGGCACTCGCGAGGATCAGGGCCATCACGGCCGAGGCGATGGTGGTGCCCAGCGAGCGCATGAGCCCGTTGAGTCCCACGGCTGCACCGGCTTCGGTGGCCGGAACCGAACCCATGATGAGTGTCGGCATCGCTGCGTAGCCGACGCCGACGCCGATGGCGCACACGATCGAGGCCAGCATCAGTTTCCAGGCGGCGTCCATGAGGAAGAACGCGAGCAGGTAACCGCATCCCAGGATGGCTGCGCCGATGGCGAGCGTGATCTTGGCGCCGATCCGGTTGATGAGGATGCCCGAGATCGGCGCGAAGATCATCATCATCAGACCACCCGGCGCCATCCACAGGCCCGCGGCCAGAAGTGACTGTCCCAGGCCGTAACCGGTGGCCTCGGGCAGGCGCAGCAGCATCGGCAGCACGATGGACTGGGCCATCATGCCGAAGCCGATCGCCGCCGCCGCGATGTTGGTCAGCAGGACGGCGGGGCGCGCGGTGGTCCGGAGGTCGACCAGCGGCTCCCGCTGGCGCAGTTCGAAGACTCCCCATCCGATGAGCACGACGATCCCGCCGATACCGAGCCCCAGCGTGGCGCCGGATGTCCAGCCCCAGTCGTTGGCCTTCGACACCGCGATGAGGAAGGCGGATAGTCCCACGGCCAGTCCGATGGCGCCGGGGATGTCGATGCGGCCTCCGGCGGCGTCGTTGACGCGCGGGACCAGGACCTGCACCGCCACCGTGACGAGGACGCCGAGGCCGGCTGCCACATAGAACAGGGCATGCCAGTCCCAGGTCTGCACGATCCATGCGGCGAGCGGTAGGCCGATCGCACCGCCGACGCCGAGGGTGGCACTCATGGCGGCGACGGCCATCGAGGTGATCCGGGGCGGGGTGATCTCGCGGATCAGACTCATGCCGACGGGGATGAAACCCATGGCCAGACCCTGTACGCCGCGTCCGATGATCAGCGGGACGAGCGAGTCGCCCAGCGCGCAGATCAGCGAGCCCACGGTGAGCAGTATCGCGCTGACGAGAAGGACGCGTTGCTTGCCGAACATGTCGCCGAGGCGTCCGGCGATCGGCATGGCAACGGCCGCGGCCAGCAGGGTCGCGGTGATGATCCAGGAGGCGTTGCCGATCGACGTCCCGAGGAGGCGCGGCAGGTCGGGCTGGATCGGGATGATCAGCGTCTGCATCAACGAGGCGACCAGGCCGCCGAAACACAGCACAACGACGCTGCCGATGGCGCCGGTGGGCGCCTTCTCGACGGCGTCGGCTGCGTCGGTGGTCAGTTCGGGTGCGGAACCCCGTGCTTGGCTCATGAAGAGACCTCCTTCGAGGTATGCAGCATACATATGTAAGGTACACACGCAAATCGGACAGTAGATTGTGCACGTCGAGGGATGGAGAAGAGATGTCGGAGAACCATGCGCCATGGCAGTCGCCGGTGCATCGCGACCTGGCGCAGGAGTTGCTGCGGATGTCGCGGCGGCGCAGCCTCGTGCACCCCGGCGTCGGCCTGGAACGTTCGGCTTTCGCGATCCTCTGGATTCTCTCCGACGGTCGGCCGCGTACGTTGCGGGAGCTGACCGCCGACCTCCAACTCGAGCAGTCGACGGTCAACCGGCAGGTCAACGCCGCCATCAAGCACGGCTACGTCGAACGGTTCGAGGTCGAGGACTCGTTGTCGAAGATGATCCGTCCCACGGAGGCGGGGCGGGATGCGTTCCGGCGCGACGGTCTGCTGCGTGCCGAACGGCTGGAGCAGGTCTTCGCGGATCTGGCCCCGGGTTCCCCGCAAGCCCTGCTCCACGAGTTGCGTGCCTTCAACGACGCGTACGAACGGACCCAGCACCTCCACGGTGCGACTGACGAATCCGATACAGGGAAAAGGGGAATGGGGTGACAGTGAACGGCACTTATGTGGTGACGGGCTCGGCGTCGGGGATGGGTGCGGCGGTGGCCGCCGCACTGCGCGCGGACGGGCACGCCGTGATCGGCGTCGATTTGCGCGACGCCGACGTCGTCGCCGACTTGTCGACATCTGCGGGCCGACGTGCAGCGGCCGACGAGGTTCTCGGCAGATCCGACGGCATCCTCGACGGCGCCGTGCTGGCCGCGGGCATGGGTCCGGCCGCCGGACGCGAACGGATGATCGTCGAAGTCAATGTCCTCGGCGTCACCGAGCTCCTCGAGGCATGGCGGCCGGCGCTGGCATCTGCGGAGAAGGCGAAAGTGGTTGTGTTCGGGTCTAATTCGACGACCGTCACTCCGCTGGTCCCCAGGTCTGCGGTGCGTCGCCTGCTCAACGGCGACGCCGAAGGCGCCACTCGTGCGATCCGCCGGCGGCGTGGAGTCACGGGGCCGGTGGCTTACGCGTCGTCGAAGATCGCTGTCACGCAGTGGTGCCGGCGCCACGGCACCTCGCCCGAATGGGCGGGATCCGGTATCCGGGTCAACGTGATCGCGCCTGGTCCGGTGATGACTCCGATGCTCCGGTCGCAGCTCGACGGACCCGAGGCCGGGCGGGTGCGGTCCTTCCCGATTCCGGTGCGCGAGTTCGGGACTTCGGAGCAACTCGCATCCTGGGTCAAGCTCATGCTGTCGCCGGCGGCGGACTTCATGGCCGGTGCGGTCGTCACCGTCGACGGCGGAACGGACGCCCTGATCCGTTCACGGGCATGGCCGTCACCGCTTCCGTTGCGGGGAGTGCCCCGATTGCTGTGGTCGATGTACCGCGCACCGAAGGATGGACAGGTCGCCCGGTACTGACTGCCGAGGCGTCGCTCTGCGATTCGGTCATCGGCGACGGAGGGCGACGTCGCCGATGACCGCACGATGCCGCAGGTCAGAGGAAAGAGTCCTCGCGCGTCAGCCCGTACCGCTGATGTCCACCGATGACCATCGACTCGAAGATGCCGTAACCCGTCGCATCACCCTCGCGCGTGGTGATGACGCAGTCGCGCAGCTGGTGTGCTTCCTCCAGCGTCTCGCGGTCGGTCATGTCCTTGTAGTACTCGCCGGACGTGTGGTCGATTCCGTGCCATTTACCGTGGCGATCACCCTTGAACCCGAAATAGTTCGCGGCGCCGAGGTGGAAGCCGATGTCGGACAGCGGCGCGATCTCGATGGTCCGCTGTCTGCCCCAGCCGGAGTCGAAGGTCATCGTACCTCCGAGAAGGCGTCGTGTGACCGGGTCGTACTTGAGGTCATCCACCATGTTGTGCAGGGGCTCCTGGCGGCCGTCGGCATGGTTGACGAAACCGGAGAAGTAGTGGACTTCACCGTTGACCCACTGCAGATAGTGGTGGATCTCGTAGGGGTCGCTCCCGTCTGCCGGCTGGAAGTACATCGGACTCCAGGTGAGCAGGAAGTCCTCGTTCATCCGGTTGGGCGCATGAACATCCGGGGCCGGCTCACCGACGTCCATACGGACACCCCAGGACCGGTCTCGATAACCCAGCCAGGTCTCGTCGGTGATCTCGGTGCGCTTGCCGTCGATCTCCACCCAGCCCGAGACGGTGCACAACTGGTGGAATCGACGGAGATCCGACGCGATGCGGAATCCGTCGGAACCGCGTTGCGCGTCCTTGCGCTCGAGGAACGGCGGCATGATGGCGGTCAGGGTCACGTCGAAACTCAACGGCTGCACGTCATTCTCGGCGAGGATCGCCCGTACCTTGCGGTTGGGTTCGATGATCTCGTAGTCGATCGGTCCGACGCCGATGCGGTCCGGGTGCTGGTCGAGTTCGGTGCTCGCCCGCACAGTCATCTGCTCGACGCCGCGCGAAATGCCCGCGAACCCGTCGATGACGTTGCGGTTGTGGTACTTGCCGATTCCGAAATCGATCTGCAACGACCCGTCTCGGGCGAACAGTGAGCACCAGATCTTCTCTGTCCATGAGATGTCGGCGTGGGACACGATGGAGAAGGTGTCGGGAGTCTGGTGGTTCAGGTATTCGTCTGCGGGAGTGACGAGCTGAATTGGTTGACGCATCGAGATGTGCCTTTCGTCTGTTGGCGACACGGGTGTCGCCTTTCGTCTGTTGGCGACACGGGTGTCGCCGGAAGAACCGGGTGCCGGGTGATGGCCCGGGAGAATCAGCGAATTCCGGTGAACGCGCTCGGACGGTCATGCGCCACAAGAGCTCCGCCGAACAGTGCGGCCGCCTGGTCATCGTCGGCCAGCGGCTCGGGGAAGAGTGCCATCGTGCTCCCGGAGAACGACCAGTCGATGGAGTCCTCGACGCCGGCGAGTCGGGCGAACGGCCGTAGGCCCCAGGTGTACATCCGGGTCGCCGCCAGGATGCGGTCGTCGCGACTCATCGTGGAGAAGGTCTGATATAGCTTCAGATGTTCGGTGCTGAGGCGACTTGCCAGCTCCGACCATTCGTGGGGTTCCAGGACACGGGCCGTCCCGTCGGCGTACCGCGCCGTCACCGATGCCCTGGTGACCGCCGACAGGAAGTGATCTGGCTCGGTGAAAGTCGTTCCCCAGTCGTTGATCTCGAAGTCGTGGAACGCCGAGACCGGATAGGTCAGCGTGACGGTGATGCCGTTGACACCGGGATCGAGATCGCTGGCCCACGGATAGGCGAACGTTCCCGAGTCCAGACTCAGGAAGTCCCGCACCACGGTCGCTTCGCCGTCGGGCTCGGGGTAGGGGCCGTTGTCACAGATCCCGACTCGCGAATCGGTGAAGTACATGAAGCAGTAGCCGGACAGGGCGGCGTTGAGCTTCTTGAGCGATGCGTTGGTCTCGTCGTCGAGATCGCGACGTGTCGCGCGGAGTTCGTCGACGACGTCCGCGGGCAGGTACTGGTTGCTGAACCCGGCATCTTTGTAGTCGAGGGTGCCGTCCCCGCGATGTGCGAGGGTCAGCCGCCGCCAGAAATCGACGACCGTGCCGACGTCGTCGAGATCGTCGGCGGGACCGAGTCGTCCGGAATGGATCAAGAGCTCACGGCCACAGAGGTAGTGGTAGCCCACCATCCAGATCCACAACGGGCTCACCAGGCCGGCGTCGTCGCGCAGGCGAGCGCCGATCTGCTCGGCCGGCATCGCAGCGTCGATGGCGCGGATGCGTGCGGGATAGCTGTGGAAGTCCTCGATGACCGACATCGACATGTAGGGCATCATCGGGAAGATCTCCGAGGTGAATCCCGACCGTCTGGTCATCTCGGGCTTGAACGACCGCCCCATGTGCTGGATCAGCGCGTCGAGCCCTTCTTCGGTCAGGGGTTCACCGATCAGCTCGGCGACGGTGTCCGGTGTCACCGACGAGGGGAACGGCTTGCGGCCGATCTCGTCGCCGACACTCTCGATGTAGGTCCACCAGTCGCTGACCGGTGACCCGGAGGAATCCGACGTGTACTGCCGGACGATGCCGGTACCCGAACCCGAACCCGAACCCGAAGTCGTGTCGACGGGGGTCGACGTGACCGGTGAATCCGTCTGTGCGGCAGGCCCTGAGCCGGGAGACAGCCAACCTTCGCCGGATGGTGACGAGCCGATCGTGACGACTGCATCGTCCTCCGGCTCCCACCCGTCGAGTTCGACCGCGAGCAGGCACGGCACCTCGTACTCGCGGGAGACGATGGCGAGATGTGAACGAGTGGTGCCCGACGTGCACACGATGCCGCCGAGCCTGCCCAGGATCGGCGACAGGAACGTCGTACCGCCCGACTCGACGAAGGCTATGACGTCGTCGAGATCCTGATCGAAGACGTCGATGACGTCCTGGGGGGTGCGGAAAGCATGGAGGCGTCCACTGGTCAGGCCGAAGTCGTAGGAACTCATGCCCTGGTGCCGGGCGGTCGTGGTCGCGGTCATCGAAGTCCTCCGAGGGGGCGGAAACAGCTGTCCCGGTCCGCGGGGACGAAGACCCCGCCGATCAGGCCGAGTGCCACCTCGGGATCGCTGAAGCGTTGATATGAGTCGACGATCGACGGACTGATCGACCAGTCGATCTCGTCGTAGCAGCCGGCAATCCTGGCCCAGGCCTTCAGCTTCCAGCTGTACATCTGGGTGGCGTAGAGGTTGCGCTCCTGTGGATCGGTCTCGGCGAGACGTGCGTACAGCGCACGGTGCGCCTTGCGGATGTGGCCGGTCATGTCCTTGACCTCGTCGAGAGAGAGCGGGCGGAGGTCGCCGTCCCGCTGGGCGAACACGCGTGCCTCGACAACGTCACCGAGGTAGTCGCTGGGAGTGAACCACGCGGTACCCCAGACGTTGTTGTCCATGTCGACCGAGTTCGGCAGGCGGTACGCGAGGACGAACCGATGCTCGGGCAGCGTTTCCCGGATGCCGTCGAGCCATGGGAAATCCGCGTCGCCGTCGCAGCACAGTTCGCGGAGCGCGAGGAAGGTGCCGTCCCCGAGATCGTAGGGTCCGGTGTCGCACACGGCAGTTCGTGCGTCGCAGTTCTCCAGGAAGGCGTACGCGGTCAGGCGCGCGGCAAACTTGCGGATCGTCGCGGTCGTCGATGGATCGTTGGGCAGCAGGTGCCCGCGGATGTCATCCAAGAGATCGTGGCCTACGACATGTGAGCTGTTGGGCGGGGTGGCGTCCATGTTGTACAGGACGCCGTCCGTGCGCATGGCGATCGTGGCGCGACGCCAGAACCGGAGCACGTCGAGCTGATCGGCGAGGCCGCTGTCCAGTGAGTTCTCGCCGAGGTCGACATAGAGCTCGCGACCGGTCATGTAGTGCAACGGCATTGCCGCGAGATTGATGAAGCTGCGCTTGGAGCCGACGGGCAGTCCGGCGCGGACGAGTTCCTCTGGTGTGAGGTGCTCGGTGATGACCCGCAGCCGCTCGGGCACCTTGAGGTAGTCCTCCATCATCGACATGATGATGTAGGTGTTCATCCCGAACAGTTCGGATTCGAAGACGGTCCGTGCCTGGAGTTCGTTCTTGTAGGCTCGCCCTCCCTGTTGTACCAGCTCGTTCCACTCCTCGAGGGTGGGCTCGTAGTCGGGGTCGTTCTGTACGCGTGGGTCCAGTGCGGTGGGCGCGCTCATGCGGTCACCGAGTCGGTGCTGACGACCTCGATCGTCGCAGTATCGGAATCGGCGAGGCCGAGCCGGACCCGCGATCCGTTCGGGATGTCGGCGTCGATGCTCGCCGCCAGGACACACGGCACGGCCGATTCTCGAGACAGGATCGCCAGGTGGGATTCCCGGCTGCCGGCCGTGCACACGATGGCCTTGAGGTCGGGCAGGATGGGCGAAAGGAAGGTCATGCCTCCCTTTCGGACGAATGCGATGGTGTCCTCGAGGTCGTCGTCGTCGATGGACAGTACGTCCGCGGTGTCTTCGAACCAGCGTGCGGTACCCGAGACGTCCTCGGTGACAAAGAGATTCACGCCGCTGCCGGCGTGTGGTGCAGAACTCGTCATGGGGTGGTGATCCTTTCCGCGGTCCGGGAGTGGACTTCGGCCAGAATATGAACTGGATCACATGAGGGGGCAGTCCCCTTTGGGGGACAGATCCCCGAGCGGAGAGTTCACGAAGCGCTCGCGACGGCTTCGACGGACGTCGTCACATGCCCGCGTCGCGCGCGATGAGTGCGAGTTCGAGCCGCGACTGGCAACCGGTCTGATGAAGAATTCTGGTGACGTACTTCTTCACCGAATCCTCGGCGAGAGAGAGTACTTCGGCGATCTGGGCGTTGCTCTGGCCATCGGCGACCAGCCGCATGACCTCGCGCTGACGCCCGGTGAGCTTGCTGATCGCGGTGACCGCCGGCCCGATGGGGAGGCGTTTGGTGACCGGCGCCAGTTGCTGGCCGACCAGGCGCAGGGTGGCTACCTGATGCGGCCCGAGATCCTCGGCATTGTGGCTGAAGAGTCCGACGAGGGCGGTGCGACCGCCCGCGAGGGGGAGCCGCATGGCCGCTGCGGCACCCATGTCCCACCGGCCGTGCAGGAAGTGGCGGACGTAGGCATCGGCGGAGGAGGGGAGCCTGCGTTGTGAGGTCAGTTCGTTCAGCGAGGCCACGGAACTGCTCAGCAGCTGCCGAACTGCGGCGGGCGAACCGAAGACGTCGTTGGCCGCCCATCGCTCCTGGTACTCCGGCAGCATCTTTTCGGTTGCCCCCTCGGTGAGCGGGCAGCTGTCCTCGAACACCAGGTTGAACGTGGAACCCGAGAAGAACGACACGTTGGCCACCGCGAGATTCCGGCACAGCGACTCGGTGAGCGACTCGCGGAACTCCGCCAGCGTCGAGGCGTCGTGGCACCCGGCGATGATGTCGAATGCGCGGCGGTAGTCGGCGACATCCAGGATCGGTGACGGTTCCCAATGTGTTGACGTGTTCATCGTTCTCCTCGGGTGAGCCCGGGGTCGTGCGCCCCCCGAAAGTGTCCCCCTATGTGGACTACATCACATTCAGGCCCTGACCTAGGTTTACATCACCAGCGGCGACTTGAGCGAACTCAGGTCCCTGAACTGGGCAGACAGTCAGACTCTGCGGCGCGGGGACCCCAGCGGCCAGCACGATCGAACAAGGAGTTCAGACATGGCGACATCTTCGGCCATCGGACCGAAATGGGGTGCGGAGGAGACTCTGCCTCTCCCGCGGCGGTACAACTCGGCGGTACGCGAGCTCGTGGCCGCTCGTGCGGCCGAGAAGGACCTCGATTGGACTCGGGACGTCTTCGCCGAATCCGGTCAGCTCTTCGGTGCCGACGACGCGGCCGCAATCGAGCAGGCGCTCCTGGACGAGGGCTACCGCTTCGAGTTCTCCGCCGCCTCGTCGCTGGAGAGTGAGCCCGACAAGTACCGACGTCCCGATGCGTCGGACTCGGCCTTCGTCGCCGGTGAGGGTGAGTCCGACGAGGCACTGGCCGGGCGCGGCGACAATGTGCTCACGACCACCGGAAACACCGTCGGCACGGTCATGAAGGTGTCCCGGATCGAACACGTCATGGAACTACTCGGCGACGGTGTCCCGGAGAACACGATCGCCGTGATCGACGACTCGGGCGGCACGTTGACCGCGCCCATCCTGGAGGACTTCGCCGGTGTGATCTGCCTGGGCGGGACAGTCCGATCCCACCTCGGCATCCTCGCCCGCGAGTACGGCATCCCGACGCTGATGAACTGCCGCATCGACGGTCTCGAGGACGGTGATCGCGTCGAGCTCGAGAGCACGACGCCGCCGCCGGCCGCCGATGCCTACGAGACCGGAGACACCGGTCACGCCCGAATCTGGAAACTGCAGAGCTGAGGACATCACCATGGCACGCGAGATCAAGTACCCCGAGCTGCTCGAGACGAACAGCTTCCTGCGCAACCTGAGCGACACCACCTACTGGTTGTGCATCACCCGGACGGTGCAGCAATCCAAGCTCTTCCCGATGAATCCGTACATGCTGCTGTCCTACCTGAACAGCTTCTACCGCCTGCCGACCCTATTGCGCGAGATCGACGCCGCCACTCCCGCAGAGGAACTCGGCGACCGTGTGCGCGAGGCCAGTTTCAAGGTCAACACGGTGAACGCCGCGTGGGGTATGCCGACCTTCTACCTGTTGGGCCGCGAGATGCTGCTCAACTGGGGTCTCATCCGTCCCCAGGATGCCGCCGAAGACGTCATCGACGTCCTCGACTTCAGCCGTCGTTTCAATCTCTCGTACCACCGCAACGACGGGCACATCACCAACAAGGAGTTCGGCGACCGGTCGCAGTTCCTGCCCGAGCGCACCCTCGACGGCTTCGCCGACCAGCTGATCGGCGTCGGAGACGGCGATCGTCTGCACACGGCCACCGTCAAACTGCTGGCACAACTGTCGCAGTACGCATTCCTGGCGCACTGTGAGTGCCGAATCGGTATCCACAACAGCGGGCCCTACAACTTCGGGGACAACCGCCAGTTGCTGATGCGCGACTTCTTCGACCTCACCGAGGGCGACTACCCGTGGCTCGACGGCATCGCGGTCACGTTGCCGCACAACAACATCACCATCCCGATCGTGTTCAAGGACACCGACTTCCGGCTGGTTGACGACTGGGCGTCCTTCGAGGCGGAGCCGGGTTACGACGCCGCGAACATCCAGGCGGTCGGTATGTACACGTCCGATCCGCTGACCGAGGGCTATGTGCCCATCGCCATGGACAATGCCGAGACCCTCGCCGAGACGATGGAGCAGTACCGGGACATCTTGGCCGAGGCGACATCCGATCTGTGGAAGCGGATGGCGACGTGGACGCGCGAACAGCAGATCGACGCGGGGGCACTGGTGTATTCGTCGGTGGCCAAGGATTTCGCTCACCTGGCCGGCACGTACCGCCAGTCGGACTGGTTCGAACTCGATGATCGTGCGCAGCGTTTCAAGGTGCTCATGAACGACGAGTACGCACGCGATCACCTCGCCGAGATGGTCGGGCTCTTGGGGCTTCCCCATCAGAAGGCCAACCCGTACACCATGGCTCGGTATTCGGGACTGAACCAGAACATGATCAGTGCGGTCCCGTTCTCGATCCTCTCCGAAGGTGACTACGCGCCCACCGTCGGCGCCGAGCTCAGCGGACGGAGCAGCCTCGACCCGAAGACCGGGCTCTGGACCACCAGCGCCGGTCGTATCGGTATCGACGAGTACAACGCGAAGGCGGCGGCTTTCGCACCGACCATCCACGACCAGCGGTTCCGCTATCTCGATGAGGAATGGGTGAAATGGAATCACGGAACCGAGAAGGCCGCCGAGCTCTACCGCGTCGGTCGCCCCGGTGGCGGACAGGATCGGTGATGGGCTCCCGGCAACAGATCGGTGACCTGATAAGGCGCGCGGGGCGCACTTTCGGTGACGCACCGGCACTCGTCGAGGACGGGCGCACGATGAGCTTCGCCGAGTTCGACGTCGCCACCGACCGCGTGGGCAACGGTCTCCTGGCCCGGGGACTCGAGCCCGGTGACCACGTCTCGGTCCTCGTCCCCAACGGCATCGACGGCGTCGTCACCTACTACGCCCTCGCCAAGGCGGGATTGGTCCGGGTTTCGCTCAACGCGCGGGAGACCGACGTCGAACTCGCCTACAAGATCGAGGATTCCAGATCGCGGGCCCTCATCACCGACGGCCGCGTCCCGGGTCCCACGGAGAGCGTCATCACCACCGACGAGCTCGCCACGATGATGACCTCGGGTGACGCGAGCCCCTGTGAGGTGGTTCGGGATCAGGAAGCGGTCTTCCGATTGGCCTACACCGGCGGGACGACCGGTAAACCCAAAGCCGTCATCCTCACCACGCGCAGCGAATTGGCCGAGGTCGCGAACTTCCTCGTCGACCTGCTGCCGGATGTCGGTCCGGGGTCGGTCATGCTGCACGCAGCACCGATCACCCATGGCAGCGGCGCGTTCTTCCTGCCGCATCTGGTCAAGGGCGGGTGCAATGTCATCCTGAAGAAGTTCAGCGCCCAGGCTTTCGTCGACGCGGCGGTGCAGCACCGTGCGACGGCGACCTTCATGGTGCCGACGATGATCTCGATGATGTTGGAGGACGCCGACATCGATCGCAGCCGGCTCCACCTGACGCGCCTGTGTTATGGCGGCGCCCCCATCGCACCGGCACTGCTGGCGCGGGGCATCGAGGTCCTCGGGCCGGTGTTCGCGCAGCTGTACGGCCAGGCCGAGGCGCCGCTGGCGATCACCTGCCTGCAGCCCACCGAGCACACCCCGGAGCGTCTCGCCTCGGCGGGCAAGCCGTACACGCTCGTCGAGGTCGACATCCGAGACAGCAGCGGGAAGTCGTTACCCGCAGGGGAATCCGGCGAAGTCGTGACCCGTGGCCCGCACACGATGAGCGGATACTGGCAGCGACCCGACGCCACCGCCGAAACCCTGGGGGCCGACGGTTGGTTACGGACCGGGGACATCGGTCAGATGGACGCGCAGGGTTACCTCTACCTTCTCGACCGCAGGCACGACGTCATCATCAGCGGTGGATTCAACGTCTATCCCCGGGAGGTCGAGGACGTTCTGCTCACTCATCCCGCCGTTCGTGAAGCCGCGGTCGTCGGCATCGCCGACGCGAAGTGGGGACAGAAGGTCTCGGCGGCGGTGGTTCTGCGTGAGCCGGTCGACGACGACGCGCTGATGAACCACTGCGCGAGTCGACTCGCGGGATTCAAGAGACCCCGGCACATCGAGATCTGGGACGAGCTCCCGAAAAGTCCGGTCGGAAAGTCGTTGCGTCGCAGCGTGCGCGAGACGATGAATGCACAGAAGGTAGCCGAAAATGCTTGACATCAACGATCTCGCCCTGCACGGCCTCACCCTGCGACAGTTGGCGACCATCGAACAGCTCGCCGACGTCACCGGCCTCGATTCGGAGGCGATCGGTACGGCACTCGACCAGGCTGTCGCCGACGGCAGGGCCATCGCGGCCCGGGGTGCGTACATGATCACCCCGGCGGGCCGGGAACACCTCGACGCGGTCTACCCCGGGGCCTTTGCCGCGTTGCGGTCCGATGCCCAACTCGTCTCCACCCTGGCCGATTTCGAGCACGGCATCAACAAGAAGAACCTCGCCCTGATGACCAGTTGGCAGACGATCGTCATCGACGGAACCGAACAACCCAACGACCACTCCGACTCCGACCACGACGCCAAGGTGATCGACAGACTCGCCCAGCTCCACGACCGCGCCACCGTTTTGCTCGCACCGTTCGCGGACGCGGATGCGCTGTGCAAGAGGTTCCTCGCGCGACTCGACGATGCGCTCCAGAAAGTCGACCACGGCGAGCACGACTATGTCAGCAGTGTGCGCATCGACAGCTATCACACCGTGTGGTACCAGATGCACGAGCACCTGCTGCGCGTCATGGGCGAGGAGCGGGACGAATGAGCGCCGGCGTGATGGAGTCAGCAGTGCTGCGCATCGCCGACCTCGATGAGGATCCCGGTCGAGAGCTGGTGGGCGGCAAGGCATGGAGCCTCTGGCGGATGACTCAGCTGGGTCTCAACGTACCCCCGGCGATCGTCATCACCACCAGCTCCTGCGCTCAGTACTTCGAGAACGGCCGTCGCATCACCGACGAACTGTTCGCCGAGATCGAGCGGGGCATCGCCTACCTCGAGGAGCGGACCGGCCGCACCTTCGGTTCCGGACCGAAGCCCCTCTTCGTGTCGGTGCGTTCGGGCGCCGCGGTCTCCATGCCGGGAATGATGGACACGGTCCTCAATCTCGGTGTGAACGACGAGACCGAGAAGGCGCTTGCGGTCGAGTCGGGCCGGCCCGATTTCGCCGCTGATGTCCGTCGCCGGTTCTGCGCGCTCTACGGCAAGCTCGTCGGCGGGAGTCTCGAAGACCTCGAGGACCTTCCCGACACCCCGAGCGTGCTGGCGGCGCTCGCAGAGGACACCGGGCACACGGTGCCCGACGACGCGCGGGTGGCACTGCGCGAATCGGTGGCGTCCGTGTTCGAGTCGAGCCGTTCTCGCCGAGCCAAGGCCTACCGCGCCCACTACGGCATCCCCGACGACATCGGAACCGCCGTCACCATCCAGGCGATGGTATTCGGCAACCTCGACGACGACTCCGGCACCGGGGTGCTGTTCACCCGTAATCCGTTGTCGGGTCGTCGTGAACCCTACGGCGAGTATCTTCCGCGCGGGCAGGGCGAAGACGTGGTGTCCGGCCGCGTCACCCCGCGGCCGCTGACCTGGCTCGCCGATAATCGGCCGGATCTGTACGGCGAGCTCGTCGCCGCCGCCGAACTGCTGGATCGCGAGGGTCGCGACGCGATGGACATCGAATTCACCATCCAGCACGGAACGCTCTACCTGCTCCAGTCGAGACCGGCCAAACGGACTGCCGAGGCCGCCGTTCGCATCGCGACCGCATTGGTTGCCGAGGGCGTGATCGACACAGCCACCGCGTGTGAGCGGGTGACGGCAGATCAGACCCGGCACCTGCTCCGGCCCACACTCGATCCGTCCAAGGTCGGCGACCACACGCCGATCGCCACCGGCGTCTGTGCGAGCCCGGGTTTCGCGGTCGGCATCGCTGTCGCGAGTTCTGAGGAGGCACAACAGAACCCGGGCTCGATCCTGGTCCGCGACGCCACCAGCCCCGAGGATGTCCACGGCATGATCGCCGCCGCTGCGGTTGTCACGGAGCGCGGCGGTTCGACATCGCATGCCGCCGTTGTCAGCCGCGCACTCGACACCCCCTGCGTCGTCGGATGCGGTGCGGGTTCGTCTGCGGAGCTCATCGGCCGATTGATCACGGTGGACGCCAACGGCGGTCGGGTCTTCGCCGGCCGGCTCGAGGGCAGGGTGAACTCGGTCGACGACGACGAGGACCTCGCATCGTTGCTCGCCTGGGCACGTGAACTGGCACCTGTCACCGTCGTCGAAACAGTCTCCCAGGCCGTCGAGGACGTGTTCGACGCCGATCGCGCGGTCGCCGAGTCCGGCGAGGAGCTGCCATCGGTCCCGGCCGGTGCGAAGGCGGTGTCCGGAGCGTTCTTCGACACCGACGAAGGCGTCGCCGCGGCGTTGGCCGCGGGTGCCTCGGTCATCGTCTCGAGCAATCCGTTGCCCGTTCTGCTGGCAGCCATCGCACACCGAAAGGCGCAATCGTGAGTAACGACAACAGCATCAGGAACACGGCGGGCGACCGGCAAGACATCGGCTTCGGCCCGGACGAGATCACCGAGATCCTGCGCTCCTTCGAGGAGTCGGCGTGGACCGGACTGCATCTCACCGTGGGAGGGGTGACGGTGTCGGCCGGCAAGGATGCGCCGCCGCCCGCGACCGGCAGAGCTCCCGCATCCGTGCCGTCCGAACCGGTTACCGCACCCGCTCCCACGGCCTCCGCGCCTCCCTCGGCAGCCGCTGCGCCCACGGCCGCCTCTGCCCCGGTGCGTCCAGAGGCCGACACGGCCATCGACGAGGGCGGGTTGGTCGCGATCACCGCACCCACGGTCGGATCGTTCTGGGTGGCGCCGGACCCGGGTTCACCGCCGTTCGTGGAGGTCGGATCCCGCGTCGAGGCCGGCGATCAGCTCGCCATCGTCGAGGTCATGAAGTTGATGAGTCCGGTCGTGAGTGACGTCGCCGGGGTGGTCGCGGCCATCCGGGCGCGCAACGCCGACATGGTCGAGTTCGGCCAGCCCCTGTTCCTCATCCGCCCCGATGACTAGCCCCGTCACGATGACCAACTCGCGCGCAGGGTCCGGGACTCCTGTCGGCGCGCTCCTGCGCAGAGTGCTCATCGCCAATCGCGGCGAGATCGCGGTACGCGTGATCCGCGCATGCCGCGATCTCGGACTCGAGACGGTCGTCGTCACCTCCGACGCCGACCGGGACGGACTCGCTGCCCGACTCGCCGACCGAGCGGTCTGCATCGGTGGGGCGAGCGCATCTCAGAGCTACCTGAACGTCGACGCCGTCCTCGCCGCGGCCGCCGGCACCGGTTGCGACGCGGTACATCCGGGATATGGATTCCTGTCGGAGAACCCCGGATTCGCCCGGCGGTGCGGGGAAGAGGGCCTGGTCTTCATCGGCCCCAACGCACGGATCGTCGCAGGCACCGGTGACAAGGCCGCCGCCCGCGCCATCGCCCAGGACGCCGGTGTCCCGACACTCGTGGGCTCCGACATCACCGACAGCCCCGACGCGGCCGTGGCCGCTGCGAAGACCATCGGGTATCCGGCGCTGATCAAGGCGGTGGCCGGCGGGGGTGGCCGCGGGATGTCCGTCGTCACCGACGAAGCCGAGCTGCGTCGACGACTGCCCACCGCGATCGGCGAAGCCACCGCGGCGTTCGGTGACGGACGGATCTATGTGGAGAAATTCATCGCCCGGGCCCGCCACATCGAGGTCCAGGTGATCGGCGACAAGCACGGATCGGTGGTCCATGTGGGCGAACGCGATTGTAGTGCGCAACGGCGGCACCAGAAGGTGATCGAGGAGTCGCCGGCCCCTGGCCTCTCCGAGCAGCAGCGCAACGACATCCATGAGGCGGCGCTGCGGTTCTCGAAGGCGATCGAGCTGGACAGTGCCGGGACGGTCGAATTCGTCTACGACGCCGACACGGGCGAGTTCGCCTTCCTCGAGTTCAACGCGCGCATCCAGGTGGAGCACCCGGTGTCGGAGATGGTGTCGGGCATCGATCTCGTCGCCGAGCAGATCCGCGTCGCCGCCGGGCTCCCGCTGTCCTTTCGGCAGCACGACGTGCGTGCATCCGGCCATGCCATCGAGGCCCGGGTCATGGCCGAATCGCCGGAGCGGGGCTTCATCCCGACGCCGGGAACCGTGACCACCTGGCAGCCACCGTCAGGCATGGGCATCCGGGTCGACTCCCATTGCCGCGCCGGAACGGTCATCAGCCCCTACTACGACTCGATGATCGCCAAGGTCATCGCACACGCGCCGACGCGGCAGGAGGCGGCCGACAAGTTGACCGCGGCCCTGACCGAGATCGGCGTCGCGGGAGTCGAGACCACCATTCCATTCAGCAGATACCTGTTGCAGCACCCAGCGTTCCGGGACGGCGAGATCACCACGAGGTGGATCGACCAGGTCGGCGCGGACGACTATCGCGACAATCGTGAGGAGACGAGATGAGTAGCTACCTGGACTGCGCCGACCGGTCGGTGGGTGGCCGTCGAACCATCGGCGTGATCGACCAGACCCTGCGCGACGGACCGCAGAGCTGGTGGGGCATGCGGATGACCAAGGCGATCGGGTTGCCGATCGCCGCTCAGCTCGACCGCACCGGCTTCCACACCATCGACCTCGTGGGCAGTTCGATCTTCGAGGTCCTGGTCCGGCACTGCAAAGAGGACCCGTGGGATCAGCTGGTGTCCTTGTCGAAGGCGATGCCGAACACCACGGTGCGTGCGGGCACGCGAAGCAATGGCATAGTCACCTTCGGTCTGACCGCCGACAGTGTGATGGACCTGTGGGTGCAGCGGCTCTGCGCCCACGGCATCGGCAGCTTCTGGATCTACGACGGTCTGTTCAACACAGAGAAGATCGGACGACTGGTCAAGGTTGCGCAGTCCGAGGGCGCCAAGGCGATACCGTGCATCCTGTTCGCCGACAGTCCTTTCCACACCGATGAGTACTACGCCGAGCGGACGCGCGAACTCGTCGCACTCGGCGCGGACGGCATCGAGCTCGAGGATGCGGCCGGTCTGTTGACCCCCGACCGAGCCCGTAGCCTGATCGGGGCGATCAAGCGGGAGGCCGGCGAGCTGCCGGTCGAGGCACACTTCCACTCCAACAACGCCCTGTCCCCGATGAATTACCTCGAGGCAGTCCTGGCCGGAGCCGACATCGTCCACACCGCGAGCCGTCCACTCGCCGCGGGGGTGTCGTTGCCGTCGACCGAGAACACCGTCGCCAACCTTCGCTACGCGGGATTCGATGTCGACGTGGATGATTCCCGCCTGGGTGCGGTGGAGGACCACCTGCTCAACGTGGCCGGGATCGACGACCTCCCGGTCGGCAAACCCGCCGAGTTCTCGCTCTTCCAGTACCGCCATCAGCTGCCCGGCGGGATGGCCGGAACCTTCAAGGCCCAGCTCAAGGATCGCGGCATGGAAGATCGTTTCGAGGAGGTTCTGGACGAGATGTCGCTGATCCGTAAGGAACTCGGCTATCCGGTGATGGCCACCCCGTTCTCGCAACTCGTCGGGACCCAGGCGGTGCTCAACGTGGTCACCGGTCAGCGCTACTCCGTCGTCCCCGACGAGGTCCTCCTGTACGTCAACGGCTTCTACGGCAACCCCGTCGCACCCATCGACGGCAACGTTCTCGACAGGATCCAGGACAGCCCCAAGGCCCAGAGCTACAGCGACTGGGAACCCCCGCAGCCCGAACTCTCCGAACTCCGGAAGAAGTTCGGCAAGGACATCTCCGACGACGAACTGATCCTGCGGTTGCTGGTTCCCGAGCACGACATCGACGTGATGCGCTCGACGCCGGCCCGCAACGTCGACTACGGACTCACGAGCCGCGAGTTGCGCAACATCCGGAAGCTGATCTCGACATCGGTCGGCGCGTATCTCCACGTGGAATCCGGCGGGTTCGAGCTGACCCTGCATGGTGATCACTGATGTCGGCCAGGAAGTCCGAGCTCACCGACCGGCCGAACAAACGGCGCGCGGGGTCCGGCGCGGGTGGACTCACCGTCGCCGAATCGCGCCCGCAGGTCGTCGACGGCAAGCTGATCGGCGCGCGGTGCACGAGGTGCGGCCATGTGATCGCTCAGCATGACGTCCCGTGGTGCCCCGACTGCTACGGCGCCGTCGAACGGGCGGCGTTCGAACCGGTGGGCACTGTGTGGGCGGCCACCACGGCGCGAATTCCCGTGGGCCGGTGGAAGCCCCCGTTCGGACTTGCCTATGTCGACGTGGTCGACGGCCCCCGTGTCCTGGTGCACGTGCCGGCCGATGAGGACATCCCGTTGCGCGGTTCGACCATCGAGTTCGTCACCGAGGGTGGGGATCTGGTGGAGAGAGAACTGGCGATGGGGGGCGCGCAGTGACCGCCGACGCGTCGATCTGGGGCGTCGGAACATCGGATTTCGGTGTGTTTCCCGACCGCCGGGTCGAGGGCCTCGCCTGGGAGGCCGTCACCGAGGCGATCGCCGACGCCGAGATCACCCCGGACCAGGTCGACGCGATCGTCGTCGGCTCGGTCTTCGGCCCACCCGGTGTGGCAACACGTATACAGCGCGGCCTCGGTCTGGGAGCGATCCCGATGTGGACCATCGAGAATGCCTGTGCCAGCGGGACGAGTGCCTATCACGAAGCGGTGACGGCGGTGCGGCAAGGGCGATTCGGCTGTGTCCTGGTCATCGGCGTGGAGCAGATGTCGACGCTGTTCACCGGAGCCATCGTCCCCGAGGCCACCGACCCCGAAGGTGCGAGCGGTCTCCCGCTGCCGGGTCTCTACGCACTCACCGCCGCCCGATACATGGACGTCCACGGGCTCACACCTGAACAGCTCGCCGCGGTGGCGGTCAAGAACAAGAGCAACGGCCTGCACAACCCGCGCGCGCACCTGCGGGGCGACCCGCCGACGATCGAGTCGGTCCTGCAATCGCGGCCGATCGCCGATCCGCTGACGATGCTGCAATGCTGCCCGACGACCGACGGTGCCGGTGCGATCGTGGTCGGTGCGGGACGCCGCGGCCCACGTGACGTCGTCGTCGAGGCGTCGGCATCGGTCTCGGGACGGCCGTGGGATCACCGCAATGACGAGGTCTGGGGCTTCAACTGCGTTCGTCGCGCCGGAGACCAGGCGTTGCGGGAGGCGGGTCGCGGCATCGATGAGATCGATGTCCTCGAGGTCCACGACGCTTTCACCATCGGTGAGATCACCACCCTGGAAGCACTCCGGATGGCCGAGATCGGTTCCGGCGGAGATCTCGCCGTGTCGGGACACACTGCGCGCGCCGGCCGTCAACCCGTCAATCCCAGCGGGGGTCTTCTGTCCCGGGGTCACCCGCTGGGCGCCACCGGAACCGCACAGCTCGCCGAGGTCGTCTGGCAATTGCGGGGCGAGGCGGATCGTCGTCAGGTCGCCCGGCACGGTGTCGGACTGGTCGAGACGATGGGTGGCGGCGCCGCCGGGATGGACGGGAACGCGTGTGTCGTCACCGTCGTGTCGATCTGAGAACGCGTTACGTGACCCGAGCCGAGGAGAGCGCATGACCAGGACATTCCAGGATGCCGGCCCCGCGGGCCTGCTCGGATTCCGCCCGGTGGCCGGACTCCGGACAACAGACGGGCGACGAATGGCGGGCCGGACCCTGTTCCGCAGCGCCACACCGCAGTTTGTTGATCAGGTGGATGCGAGGGCGTTCGTCGAGGAGCTCGGTCTCGCGAGCATCGTCGACCTACGGCTCGCAGACGAGGCGCAGCGAGAGGGCAGCGGCGGATTCACCGGGGCCGGAGTGCAGATCGTGAACATCCCCTTCGCCGTGCGCCCGACGGTGTCGACGGGTTCGGCAGTCGCACCGATGCCGGGCTCCGACCCGCTCGTCAACACCTATCTGATCTACCTGACGGCCGAAGTGCCCTTCCGGCGCCTCGTCGGCAGGCTGGTCGAGCCGGATGCGCTTCCCGCCCTGGTGCATTGCACAGTGGGCAAGGACCGAACAGGGGTCGCCGTCGCGATCATGCTGGATGCCATCGGAATCCTGCGCGCCGACATCGCGCAGGACTATGCGCGCAGGTCCGGCGACGTCACGACGATGATGCGCAGACTCCGCCAGATGGAGAGCTACGGCAACGCGGTGGACGTCTATCCACCCGAGGCATACACCTCGGACCCGGCGACCATCCTGAGATTTCTGTCCTGGGTGGATCTCGAACACGGAGGCGCGCGTGAGTATCTGACGAGGATCGGCGTGACCGACGCCGAGTTGAACGACCTGGCGGATCACCTCCTGGTCCCCGACGAAGGAGAAACCATGTCCCAGATCAACAAGGCCATCACCGTGGCGGCGTCAGCAGAGGACGCCTGGCGGGTCGTCGGCGACGTCGCGGGGGTACACAGGTGGGTGCCGGCGATCTCCGCTACCCGGATGGAGGGGCAGGTCCGTGTCGCCACCTTCGACGGCGGCGAGGAGGCGCGCGAGAGAATCCTGACGCACAGTGACGCCGAGCGGACCTACTCCTACACCTATCTCGACGGACCGATCCCGCTCGAGGAGTACGAGTCCAGATTGTCGGTGGCGCCGCACCATGACGGCGACGGCGCGTTGATCACCTGGGACGCGACCCTCGTGGCGGATCCGGCGGTGGTCCGGAGTGTCGAGGAACTGTACGACGCGAGTCTCGGCGAACTGAGGGCACTGCTCGACGGGCGCTCGTAACCGGCCCCGTCTGCGCGTCCCTACAGTCCCGCCCGTTCGAGCGCCTCGTCGAACTCCTCCGAGGCCTGCTTCTCGCTCTTGCCGTCGGCGAGCGCCTCGCGGTAGACGGCGAACAGCTCGGCGCCGTGTCGGGCGTAGGCCCGCGTCCAGCGTTCGGCGTCGACGCGCCAGTAGCCGATGACGTCGTAGGACCGGCGGTCCCAGCGAAGGTTCCCGCGCAGGTGCTTGCGCACCGCGCGCGACTCCGCAGCCTCGCCGGCGAACCAGCAGTACGCGCCCGAGGTGGGCAGCGAGAGCCCGCAGACCGTGTCGGCGAGTCGGCTCGGCGTGCGGGAGTTCCCGCCGACCAGCGTGATCAGGTCGACGTCGCACTCGGGTAGGTAGGAGAGTTCGGTCGGTGCCGGAACCTCGACCACGGCAGTGACCCCGTCGGTCGACGGCAGTTCGTCGAGGATGCGCGCCAGGGCGGGGAGCCCGGCGAGATCGGCGGCGAGGATCAGGCGTTCGACGCCGGCGGGTGGCGCGTACCAGCTACGCGCGTGCGTCATCACCACGTCGTGCCCGGCCTCGGCGCGCTGCGCCCACAGCGTCGCGGGACCTGCGGCGTGGATGACGAAGTCGACGACCATCGTTCCGGCGGAGTGGTCGACCGAACGGATCGAGTAGTTCCGGCCGTCGGGCGCGGGTTCGATGTCGTAGTAGGCCCACGTGCCGTCGCGACATTCCATATCCGGTGTGACACGCTCGCCTTCGTGCGGGAAGTAGATGCCCACGGCTTCGTCGGCGCCGCCGGGCAAGCCGAGTCCTGGCAGATCTGTCACGTGGAAGACGATGCGACGCAGATTGGGCGTCAGGTCGGCGACGTCGACAACTCGTGCTCTGGAATAGCCCATGAGGTAACCCTAACCTGACCTGACTCGGGCCAAACCTGCCTGGGGCCGAACTTGACTTGGGACTGGACCCGGGTTACTAGGATATGCAACCATCTGACGAGCATGTCGGTGTGGAGAGGAGTTCGCCCGTGTCCGAACCATCGGTCCTGACGGAGGAGAACGGATCGGCGCGATCGCTGATCCTGAACCGTCCGAAGTCCATCAACGCCATCGATCACGAGATGGTCGGTTCGATGGCCGAGCATCTCGCGGCCTGGGCGGCCGACGACACGGTCGAGGTCGTCGTTCTCTCCGGGGCCGGTGAGCGAGGGCTGTGCGCGGGCGGCGACATCGTCGCCATCCATCGCGATGCGTCCGCGCTGAGTGGCGATCCCGAGTCGACCGACCTCGATGCCGAGCAGTCGCCGTCGGCGAAGTTCTGGTTCGACGAGTACCGGCTGAACGCGTTGATCTCCGGCTACCCCAAGCCGTATGTGGCGATCATGGACGGCATTGTGATGGGCGGCGGTGTCGGGGCGTCCGCGCATGGTGAGATCCGCATCGTGACCGATCGCACCAAGCTTGCGATGCCGGAGGTGGGCATCGGGTTCGTGCCCGATGTCGGTGGCACGCATCTGCTCTCGCGGGTACCGGACGGACTCGGAACCTACGCCGGTCTCACCGCAGGCCATCTGCGCGGTGCCGACGCCATCGCGATGGGCCTGGCAGACCATTTCGTCCCGTCGGAGTCCCTTCCGGCGTTCCTCGCCGCGATCGCCGAGTCGGGAGTCGAGGCGGCCCTGGCTGCCCATGCCGTCGACGCGCCCGCATCCGAACTCGCCGAACAGCGTGGGTGGATCGCGGAAGCGTTTGCGGCCGAGTCCGTCTCGGAGATCATCGAACGATGCCGCGCGGTGGGCTCACCCTTCGCCGACAAGACGGCCGACGCTATCGCCGCGAAGAGCCCGACCGCACTGGCGGTCACGCTGCGATCGCTGCGCGAGGCGGCCGGCGACGCGACCCTCGAGGACACGCTCGTCCGCGAATTCCGCGTCTCGGTGCGCTGCCTGCTGCATCCCGACATGGCCGAGGGCATCCGCGCCCAGGTCATCGACAAGGACCGCAATCCGAGCTGGGCCGCGTTCTCCGAGGACACCGTGGACGCTTTTTTCGCGCCGCTACCCGATGACCTCACGTTTCCCAACGCCTGACCGCGGCGACCCCCGGCACGAGCGCCGGGCCTTCCCCGCGTCCGGGATCAGCCCGTAGCATCCCGCCCGTACCACCGCGGCCCGTACCGTCCTGCGCCGTCATCGAATCGAAAGAGGACTCACTGTGACCGAATACCAGACCATCATCGTCGAGACCAGCGGCCGGGTGGGCATCGTCACCCTCAACCGCCCGAAAGCACTGAACGCTCTCAACACCGAGCTGATGAACGAAGTGGTCGGTGCCGTCCGGGAGTTCGACGTCGATCAGGGTATCGGCGCCATCGTGATCACCGGTTCGGAGAAGGCGTTCGCCGCGGGTGCGGACATCAAGGAGATGTCGTCGAAGTCCTACGCGGATGTGGTGAACGAGCAGTTCTTCGGCGCCTGGGATGAGCTGTCGCAGGCGCGCACGCCGATCATCGCCGCGGTCACCGGTTATGCGCTCGGCGGCGGTTGTGAGCTCGCGATGTTGTGCGACACCATCATCGCCGGCGACAACGCCGTCTTCGGTCAGCCCGAGATCAACCTCGGCGTCATCCCCGGCATCGGCGGTTCGCAGCGTCTCACCCGCGCCGTCGGCAAGGCGAAGGCGATGGACATGGTGCTGACCGGCCGGCAGATGAAGGTCGACGAGGCCGAACGCCTCGGTCTCGTGTCGCGGGTCGTTCCCAAGGAGGATTGTCGCGCCGCGGCCATCGAGGTCGCCGAGGTCATCGCCTCGAAGTCGCTGATCGCCGCCGCTGCCGCCAAGGACGCGGTCAATCGCGCCTTCGAGTCGAGCCTGGTCGAGGGCGTCCGCGCCGAGCGCGCGCTGTTCTACTCCACGTTCGCCACCGACGATCAGACCGAGGGCATGGCTGCCTTCGTCGAGAAGCGGGACCCGAACTTCACGCACCGCTGAGCGCGCTTGCTCCGCCGGTTGAGCCCACCTATCTGCCGGTTGAGCCCACCTATCTGCCGGTTGAGCTCGTCGAAACCCTCCGCAGCACGGTGAGGGCCCGGTCGACGAGCGGGGTCCGGCGCCCGTCCGGGAACGCGACGGCCAGTTCGACCTCGTCGTTGGTGTCCAGCGGCCGGTAGACGACGCCGGGTACCCCGAGCGCCGAGGTGGGTTCGGGAACCAGGGCGACCCCCACCCCGGCGGCGACCAGTGTCACGAGGGTCGACGTCTCCTCGACCTCGTGCCGGATGCGCGGGACGAATCCCGCGCGTCCGGCGGCCGCCGACAGGACCCCGTGCATGATCGACTTCCCGCCGCCCGCGTGCACGATGAAGTCGTCACCGCCCAGCAGTGCGAGGTCGACGGTCGCATCCGGTGCACCGTGGGCGAGCGGATGGTCGTGGGGCAGTGCCACGATGAGGCGGTCGCTGCGGATCGATTCGACCTGGAGTCCGCTCGTGTCGATCGGCATGCGCAGCAACGCGAGGTCGATGTCCCCCGATGCGAGCGCGGCGATCTGGGCGGGCGCCAGCATCTCGCCGCGAACGCTGACGTCCACATCCGGCAGTTCGTCGCTCAGTGCGCGTACCAGCGCGGGCAGCAGCGAGTAGGTGGCCGAACCCACGCAGCCGATCGCGAGGTTGCCCTGACGCCCGTCGGCGATCCGCTGCGCCTGCCGGGATGCGGCGTCGACCGAGTTCAGGATCGCGACGGCTCGCTGCAGGTAATCCGCGCCCGCCGGGGTCAGTTCGACGCGCCGCGTCGACCGGACCAGCAGCGCGACACCCAGCTCATCCTCGAGTTGGCGGATCTGTTGAGACAGCGGTGGCTGGGCCATGTGGAGGCGCTGGGCGGCCCGGCCGAAGTGCAGCTCCTCGGCGACGGCGCGGAAGTACCGCAGGTGTCGCAGTTCCATGCCGCCAGTGTAGGTGTTTGATATCTGCTGCATATCAAACGCGCCGATATGGATACTTCTCCATATCGACCCTGGTCCCTAGGGTGGACGCATGGCTTCTTCCAGCACGGCCGCGGGTACCGACGTCGTCGTCTGTTCTCCGCTGCGCACCCCGGTCGGGCGCATGGGTGGCGCGCTGTCGACGGTCCCCGTCACCCGCCTGGCCACCGACCTCCTGCGCGAGCTCGCGGAACGCACCGGACTCGGGGAGGGCGACGTCGACGACGTGATCCTCGGGCAGGGCTACGCCAATGGTGAGTCACCGGCGCTCGGCCGGATCGCGGCCCTGGACGCCGGTCTCGGTGTCGGAGTACCGGGGATGCAGATCGACCGTCGCTGTGGATCCGGATTGCAGGCGATCCTGACCGGGGCCGCGGCCGTCGCCACGGGTGGTGCCCGCCTCGTCGTCGCCGGTGGCGCGGAGTCGATGTCGACCGTCGAGCACTACGCACTGGGTCTGCGGTCGGGGATCAAGCAGGGCGGCGTCGAACTCCGTGATCGCCTCGACCGCGGGCGTCTGACCGCGGGCGGCCAGTCGCACCCGGTTCCGGGCGGGATGATCGAGACCGCCGAGAACCTCCGTGCGCGGTACGGCATCTCGCGGACCGAACAGGACGAGTTCGCGGCCCGTTCCCACGAGCGGGCGATCGCGGCGCATGACAGTGGTCGCTTCGCCGACGAACTGGTGCCCGTCACCATCCCGGGCCGACGCGGCCGACCCGACACCGTCGTCGACCGCGACGAGCACCCTCGCGCCGATGCCACCGCCGAAGCGCTCGGCGCCCTGCGTCCCATCCGCCTCAAGGTCGACGCCGAGTCGACGGTCACGGCCGGAAACGCATCGGGCCAGAACGACGGAGCGGCCATGGCCGTGGTCACCACGCGCGCAGAGGCTGAGCGTCGCGGACTCGAACCCCTTCTCGCACTGCGCTCCTGGGCCGTCACCGGTTGTGAGCCCGAGGTGATGGGCATCGGTCCGGTCGGTGCCACTGCCGCCGCACTCGGCCGCGCCGGCCTCACGCTGGACGAGATCGACCTCATCGAACTCAACGAAGCCTTCGCCGCCCAGGTGCTCGCCTGCCTGACGGAGTGGAAGGTCGACCCGACCGACGAACGGCTCAACCCCAACGGGTCCGGCATCTCGCTGGGTCATCCCATCGGCGCCACCGGCGCCCGCATCCTCGCCACTGCGGCGTACGAAGCGAGCCGTCGCGACTCCCGGTACGTCCTGGAGACGATGTGCATCGGTGGCGGACAGGGACTCGCCGCGATCTTCGAGGCGATCCGATGAGCGAGCAGGTCCACGCCGTGGTCAGCGGACGGGCCGATGGACCGGCGGTCGTGTTGTCCAACTCGCTGGGGTCGACGCACCGTATGTGGGACGCGCAGGTAGCGGCGCTCGAATCGCGGTTCCGGGTCGTGCGCTACGACACCCGCGGGCATGGTGAATCTCCGGTTCCGCAGGGCCCGTACACGATCGACGAACTGGCCGACGACGTGATCGCGCTGCTGGACCGGTTCGACATCGAACGCGCACACCTCGTCGGTCTCTCACTCGGCGGGATGACGATGATGCGCGTCGCCGCACGGAATCCCGAGCGCGTGGATCGACTGGCTCTGCTCTGCACTGCGGCGTATCTGGCTCCGGCACAGGGCTGGACGGTCCGCGCCGCACTCGTGCGCGCCGACGGAACCTCGGCGGTCGCCGCGGCCGTGGTCCAGCGCTGGTTCACGCCCGCATACCTCGACGCGAACACCGAGGCGCGTCAGGCGTACGAGGCGATGGTCGCCGCCACCCCCGCCGAGGGGTACGCGGCGTGCTGCGAGGCGATCGCCGCGATGGATCAGCGGCCCGACCTGTCGTCGATCGCCGCGACGACGCTGGCGATCGCGGGCGCCGATGACCCCGCCACCCCGCCGGATCTGTTGCGCGACATCGTCACTGCGGTGCCGCACGGCCGACTGCTCGTGGTCCCGGGTGCGGCCCACCTCGCCAACGCGGAGCAGGCCGACATCATCACACCCGCACTCATCGAACACCTGGAGCAGCAATGAGCACTCGCGACAGTGCCGCCACGGCGACGGTCGACCGTCCCGGCGGCCCGATCAAGCTCGCGGCGTCGGCGGCCGAGGCGGTCGCCGACATCCCCGACGGCGCGAGTATCGCGGTCGGCGGCTTCGGCCTCGCCGGTATCCCCGGTTTCCTCATCGACGCGCTCCTCGAGCAGGGCGCGGCGAACCTGACGATCGTCTCCAACAATTGTGGAGCCGACGGCGCGGGACTGGGACTGCTGTTGGAGGCCCGTCGCATCGACCGGGTCGTGGCGTCCTACATCGGTGAGAACAAGGAGTTCGGGCGCCAGTTCCTGTCCGGCGAGGTGACCGTCGAACTCACTCCCCAGGGCACCCTCGCCGAACGCATGCGCGCCGGTGGAAGCGGGATCGGTGCATTCTTCACCCCCACCGGGGTCGGCACGCTCGTCGCCGAGGGTGGACTTCCCTGGCGGTACCACTCCGACGGCACCATCGCGGAGGCGTCGCCGCCCAAGGAGGTTCGGACCTTCCACGGCCGGCAGATGGTCCTCGAGGAGTCGATCGTCACCGACTACGCACTCATCCGGGCCGCGGTCGTCGACACGGACGGCAACTGCCGATTCCACGCTGCGGCGCGCAATTTCAACCCGCCGGCGGCGATGGCCGGGCGTACCACGATCGTCGAGGCGGAGAAGGTGGTCGAGGTCGGCGAACTCGGGCCCGACGAGATCCATCTGCCCGGCATCTTCGTGCAGCGGATCGTCGAACTCGCCCCGGAGCAGGTCGCGCGCAAGGGGATCGAGAAGCGCACCGTCCGTCAACGTCCCACCGCATCGCCGTCAGCCTAGGAGTGTCGAGATGACCTGGACCCGTACCGAGATGGCCGCTCGCGCCGCCCGCGAACTCACCCCCGGTGACTACGTCAACCTGGGAATCGGGCTGCCCACCATGATTCCCGACCTGATGCCCGACAACTCCGGTGTCCACCTCCACGCCGAGAACGGCATCCTCGGCGTCGGACCGTTTCCCTACGACGACGAGGTCGACCCCGACCTCATCAACGCGGGCAAGCAGACCGTGTCGGTGTTGCCCGGGGCGTCGTACTTCGATTCGGCCACCAGCTTCGCGATGATCCGCGGCGGACACGTCGACGTCGCGGTCCTCGGTGGCATGCAGGTCGCGATGAACGGCGACCTGGCCAACTGGATGGTGCCGGGTGCGCTCGTCAAGGGCATCGGTGGCGCCATGGACCTCGTCAACGGCGCAGGCCGGGTCATCGTGCTGATGGACCATGTCACCAAACAAGGTGAACCCAAGCTGCTCGAGGGCTGCGCGCTCCCGTTGACCGGCCGCGCCGTGGTGAGCCGCGTGATCACCGACCTCGGTGTGTTCGACATTGCCGGAACGGGATTCGACGTCGTGGAGTTCGCGCCGGGCGTCGACCTGGGGATCGTCGAGGCCAAGACCGGCGCGCCGGTCACCGACCGCACCGCGGTCTACGCGGCGGCCGGGGCCTAGTTGACCCTGCTGCGCCGGCCAGTGGCCGATTGATCAACGAAATCGATCAATCGGTGCAAATTGAGTCTTTGTCATGTATGGATCGACGCTTTACCGTGAGACGTGTCCGCGGTCACAGCCGCGGTGGTCAATCGGTACGAGACGAGGTAGGTCATGGAGCTACGGCACTTGCGGTACTTCGCCGCAGTGGCCGACACCTGCCACTTCGGGCAGGCGGCGGAGTCGCTGCACGTGGCGCAACCCGCGCTGTCGTACGCCATCCGCCAACTCGAAGCCGAGCTCGACGTCACGCTGTTCACGCGGACCACCCGGCAGGTGTCGCTCACCCCGGCCGGGCAGTACCTCAGGGTCCAGGCCGGGCGCATCCTCGCCGGCGTCGATGAAGCAGTGGACGGCGTGCGCCGGATCGCCGCCGGCCGTAGCGGCCTCGTACGGGTCGGCATCACCGGCATCGCCGCCTTCTCCCACCTCCCGCGTATCGCACGGGTCGTCAAGCGTGAGTTGCCCGACGTGGATCTCCGTATCCAGTCCGACATGCTCACGCCGGGGCAGTGCGACGCCTTGCGTGCCGGTGCCCTCGACCTCGGAGTGCTCCGCCCGCCGGCGATCGGCGAGGACATCGAGACGAAGGTGATCGATGTCGAGCCGATGGTTCTCGCGGTCTCGGTCGATCACCGCCTGGCCGTCGAGCCGGTGGTCTCGGTCGCCGACCTCCGCAACGAGCCGTTCGTGCTCTACGACAGCCGGGACTCGGCGGTCAACGACGCCGCGATGCGCACCTGTCGCGCCGCTGGTTTCGTTCCCCATCGGGCCCATCAGGCGTCGGGTACCGCGGTGCTGCTGGCGCTGGTCGCCGCGGGCCTGGGGGTCTCCCTGCTCCCGGCCTCGGTGCGTTCGTTACCTCTGGACGGACTCGTCGTACGCGACCTCGTCGACGCCGACACCGTCGAGGTCGCCCTCGCCTGGAGGTCGGGGTCCGACGACCCGGTCGTCGCCGCAGTCGCCGACGTCATCGCCGCCGCCTTCGCCCCGGATGAAGCCATCAGCACCGATCCCACCTTCGTCGCCGAACCGGGCGACACCCGGGTCGCCGACCATCGTTCCGTGAGTGCCCGTCGGGGTGCTCGATCTGGAGAGAAACCGTGAAAATCACCGCTGTGGAGGCGATCCCGTTCGCCATTCCCTATGTGAAGCCGTTGAAGTTCGCGTCCGGTGAGGTACATGCCGCGACCCACGTGCTGGTTCGGGTGCACACCGACGCAGGCGTGGTCGGCGTGGCCGAGGCGCCGCCGCGCCCGTTCACCTACGGGGAGACCCAGGACGGCATCATCGCCGTGATCAACGGCATCTTCGCGCCCGCCGTGGTCGGCCTCACCCTGCTGGAGCGTGAGGTCGTCGCCGCGCGGATGGCTCGGACGGTCGGCAACCCGACTGCGAAATCCGCTGTGGACATGGCGATCTGGGATGCCCTGGGCAAGCTCCTGGGGTTGCCGGTCGGAGACATGCTCGGCGGCTTCACCGATCGGATGCGGGTCAGTCACATGCTCGGTTTCGCCGAGCCGGCCGCGATGGTCGCCGAAGCCGAGAAGATGGTCGAGGTCTACGGGATTCGCACCTTCAAGGTGAAGGTCGGACGTCACCCCGCCACCCTCGACACCGCGGTCGTCCGCGCGCTGCGCGAGCGATTCGGCGGTGATGTCGAACTGTATGTCGACGGCAACCGGGGCTGGACGGCCGCCGAGTCCGCGCGCGCCATGCGGGAGATGGCCGACCTCGATCTGCTCTTCGCCGAAGAACTCTGTGATGCAGCGGATGTGCTCGGTCGCCGATGGCTCGTCGAACAGCTGGGGGTCCCGTTCATCGCCGATGAGTCGGTGCCCACGCCGGCCGACGTCACCCGCGAGATCCTCGGCCGGTCGGCGACCGCCATCAGCATCAAGACCGCGCGTTCGGGTTTCACCACGTCACGTCGTATCCACCACCTCGCCGAGGGTCTGGGTGTTCCGGTCGTCATGGGCAACCAGATCGACGGCCAGATCGGAACGGCGTGCACCCTCGCCTTCGGCAGCGCCTTCGAATCGACCTCGCGCTACGCGGGTGAGCTGTCGAATTTCCTCGACATGGCCGACGACCTGCTGACCGAGCCGCTGCAGATCCGCGACGGCCACCTGCACCGTTCGACCGCGCCCGGGATCGGCTTCGAGGTCGATCCGGGCAAGCTCGACCGATACCGCACCGACAACTGAATGCACCACCCCGCAACACGTCTCGTGGCAGCCCCACGAACCGGAGCAACAAGGAGAAGGACATGACCACCACCGAGCATCCCCAGGAAGTCGCCACCGCGGCCGCGTCCGGCGCCTCCGCGACCGAGCGATTCCACGCGGACAAGTCGCCGTTCGAGGCAGTCAAGGACACTCCGCCCGAGCGCGTGGCGACCCTCATCAACGCGGTCCTCGCAGGCGTGCACGAGACCATCCGCGAGCACAAGGTCACCTACGACGAGTACAACGCCCTCAAGGCGTGGCTCATCAACGTCGGCGAGGACGGCGAGTGGCCGTTGTTCCTCGACGTGTGGGTGGAGCACGTCGTCGAGGACGTCGCGACCGAGCACCGCCAGGGCAACAAGGGCAGCATCGAAGGGCCGTACTACGTCCCGGACGCCCCGGAACTCGGCGCCAAGGGCACCCTCCCGATGCGCGACGACGAGACCGGTGACCCGCTGGTGTGGACCGGTCAGGTCCGGTCCTGTGACGGCACCGCCCTCGCCGGCGCCACAGTCGAACTCTGGCACGCCGACGACGACGGCTTCTACTCGCAGTTCGCACCCGGAATCCCGGAGTGGAATCTGCGCGGCAGCTTCACCGCCGACGACGAGGGTCGTTTCGAGATCACCACCATCCGGCCCGCGCCGTACATGATCCCGACCGACGGCTCGTGCGGAAAGATGATCTCCGCGGCCGGCTGGCATCCGTGGCGCCCCGCGCACCTGCACCTCAAGGTCTCGGCGCCGGGCCACGAGCAACTCACCGCACAGCTGTACTTCCCGGGTGACCCGCACAACGACGACGACGTCGCCAGCGCGGTCAAACCCGAACTGGTGCTGGACCCGCAAGACGACGGACAGGGCGGCTTCACCATCTCCTACGACTTCGTCCTGGACCCGGCGAAGTAATGCTCTTTCACGTGCGGATGGACGTCGGGATCCCCGACGACCTCGACCCCGCGGTGCGCGCTGACACGGTTGCCCGGGAGAAGGCGTACTCGCAGGACCTACAGCGCGCCGGCAAGTGGCCGCACATCTGGCGAATCGTCGGGGAGTACTCGAACTACTCGATCTTCGACGTCGAGTCGAACGACGAACTGCACACCCTGCTGTCGGGTCTGCCGCTCTTCCCGTACATGAAGATCAAGGTCACCCCGCTGGCGACCCACCCGTCGGACATCAACGGCCTTACCGCTCCCTGATCCGAAAGAACCGCCTAACCATCGCTCCCTGAGGAGCAGCCGGAGCTTGCGGAGGCTGCGTCACGAAGGGTCTTCGCAACTCGTCTCGCCAGGACCCTTCGTGGCTCGTCGCTAACGCTCCTCGCACCTCAGGGGGCGGGGATGACGCTCGCAGGCTCGTTCTTCAGGGGGCGGGGATGACGCTCGAGGCTCGCACCTCACGACGCAGGGGGTGCCGATCGCAGCGTGAGGATCGTGATCTCGGGTGGTGTCAGCACGCGCACCGGCGGTCCCCACGCGCCGGCACCGCGGGTGGTGTACACGACGGTGTCACCGATCTTGTCGAGCCCGGTGATCGTGGGCTGCTGGGCGCGGACGAGGTAGCGGATGGGCCACAGCTGTCCGCCGTGCGTATGCCCCGACAGCTGCAGATCGACGCCCAGGTCGGAGGCCTCGACCGCCTGCTTGGGCTGGTGGGCGAGTAGCAGGGTGAAGTCGTCGGGGGACGATCCCGCCAGGGCCGCCGGAAGATCCGGCTCGTACGGTTCCGGTGCGGTGGCGTCGTGGATGCCCGCGAGGGTGATGGTCGCACCGTCGACCTCGATGGGCACCCGTGCATTGCGCAACGTGCGCACGCCGAGTTCTTCCCAGACGTCGAGCCAGCGGCCGCCGTCGTCTGCGTAGTACTCGTGATTTCCGCTGACGCCGAAGACGCCCAGCGGCGCCTGCAGATCCGCAAGAGGTTCGAGGGTGTCGCGGACGTTCGGGATGGTGCCGTCGGTCAGGTCGCCGACGAGGACGACGAGATCGGGCTTCTGCTCGTTGACGTCGTCGACGACGCGCTGGGTGAACGACGCGTCGCGGGCGGGACCGACGTGCAGGTCGGAGATGACCGCGATGCGCGTCCCGTCGAACTGCGGCGGCAGGCTCGCGAACGTGGCGTCGACGTCGACGATCTGTGGCCGAGACGCCTCGAAGACGCCGTACCCGGTGACCCCGAGCGCGACGACCACGACCGCGGCCGTCGCGACCCGGAGCTTGCTGAGTCGACGGGCCGCAAGCGAGGGATTGTCCTGCACCCCGGATCGCCGCCGCCGGATCGAGCGGACGATGTGCGCGGCGAACGAAACGAGGCCCACCACCGCGAGTCCCAGGAACAGGTAGAACACGGCGGCGAGCCAGATCAGCCCGATGGTGCCGATCGGTCGCGCCCACGACGGGTCGAGCACACGTCCGGCGCCGAAGCCGATGAGGGCGAGCGCCCACAGGACGATCAGCGCGACGTCGGCGACGATCGACCAGGGCCGCGGAAGGGCGGTTGCGCGGACGATGCGCCGGTGCAGCCAGAAGGTGATGAGTCCGAAGACGACGGCAGGAAACAACGCCACGGATGGACTCCTGAGGGTGTTGACGACAGGGCTGCGGTTGGCCAGGTGCCCGGTCACGGGCGGATTGCCCCATTCTGCCATCGCTTCCCGTTGGTACCCTCGCCGCCATGAACGAGGTCCTCATCACCCCACTCGAGCTGGCCGAGTCGCTGCTGGCGACTCCGCCGGTCCTGCTGGATGTGCGTTGGCAGCTGGGCGACTTCGACGGCCGGCGCGCCTATCGCGAGGGTCACATCCCCGGCGCGGTCTACGTCGATCTCGACTCCGAGCTGGCGGCCCCGCCCTCGGGTCCGGTCGGGGGCCGCCACCCGCTGCCCGACGTCGCCGACCTCCAGGAGGCGGCCCGGCGGTGGGGGATCGATGACGGTGTGCCGGTGGTGGTCTACGACGACTCCGGCAATCTCGCGGCCGCCCGGGCCTGGTGGCTGCTGCGCTGGGCGGGAGTCGCCGATGTGCGACTCCTCGACGGCGGCCTCGCGGCGTGGCGTGCGGAGGGCCTGCGGACAACGACGGGGGACGGCGGCCGACCGCGGCCCGGCAGGGTGACCCTCACGGCCGGACATCTGCCGGTCGCGACGATCGACGAGGTGGCGGCTGGGCCGGAACACCTGCTCGATGCCCGGGCCGCCGAACGGTATCGGGGCGATGTCGAACCCGTCGATCCGCGCGCCGGTCACATACCGGGCGCACTCAGTGTGCCGACGGCGGACAACGTCGACGCATCCGGTCGTTTCCGTCCGGCCGATGAGCTACGACGCCGCTTCGCGGGTTTCGGCCTCGACTCGGCGGCGGGGCCCGGCGTGGTGGTCTACTGCGGCTCCGGGATCAACGCGGCGCACCAGATCGCGGCGCTCGCCATCGCGGGGATCGACGCGACGCTGTTCCCGGGTTCGTTTTCGCAGTGGTCGTCGGACCCGGGGCGACCGGTCGTCGAGGGGACCCGCCCGGAAGAGGCATAGTCGAGTCGGCGATGTGTGGCCAGACGTCGGCGTGCCTAGGACTTGAGCGATCGGTTCGAACGGTCGGACTTGATGGGGTGGTCGGCGTCGACCAGTCGGGCCGCGACCTCGGACACCGGACAGTTGGTGTCCTGGGAGAGCTGGCGAAGGATTCCGAAGGCCTGCAGCGAATCGGTGTCGTAGCGTTCCATGATCATGCCCTTGGCCTGACCGATGATGTCGCGGCTGGCCAGCGCACTGCGGAACTGCTGGCCGCGTTTGGCGGTGTCGAGGGCGATGGCCGCGTGGGTGGCCAGCATCGTGGCGAGGTCTTCGGTGTTCGGGTCGAAGGCATGCGGGGTCTCGGAGAACAGGTTGAGGGCTCCGAGCTCGAGGTCGGTCACGTAGAGCTGCAGCGACAAGCACGCCCGGATCGGGGTGTCGGTGCGTACCGCGGTGATGAAGGACGGCCACCGGTCTTCGGTGTCGACGTCGTCGATGATCACGGTCTGCTGGAGCCAGATCGCGTCGAAACACGGTCCCTGGCCGTGCTCGTGTTGCAGTGCGTCGAACGTGCGCGCAACCGGTCCGGTCTCGGCGGTCGACTCCAACTCCGGGGGTCGAGTGCGGTGGCGCTTGTGCACGAGGGTGATTCCGGCGTGATCGACCGCGGCCAGTAGACGCACCGCCGACTCGGTGACGTGATCGAGCACGTCTGGTGGGGTGACGGCATCCTCGGCCGACCCGTGCACGGCTCGGGCGAGGCGGGCGATGTGCGTGTGGACGTCGGCACCGTCGACGGCGGACATCTCGTCGGGTGCGGTCATGGTCGAGGGTCATCCGGCGTCACGAACACCAGCGTAGGCAACTCGCTGCGAAAGCGATCGGTATCGCTCATACGCGCGGTCCGGGTGACTCGGTCGGCCCGGGTCGGTGTGTGTCGCCGACTCGGTCCATCTCCCGGAGAATCCGCTCGGCCGGCAGAACGCGCGTTAGCACTTGTCGCACGACCTCGCTCAGGTGTAGCTGGTTGTCGCGGGCGTAGCTGCGCAAAGCGTCGAAGGCCTGGTCCATGTCGAGGTCTCCGCGGTGGGCGAGAAAACCCTTGGCCTGCTCGAGTGCGGCTCGGCTGTGGAGGGTGCTGCTGAGCTGTTCGCTGATCTGCGCGGTGTCCTCGGAGCTCGGCGCGCCGCGCACGATCGCGATGCTGGCCACATGGGCCAGTGCTTGTGCCAGATCGAGGTCGCCGCCGCTGAGGTCCCCGGCCCGGGTGCCGAACAGGCCGAGGGCGCCGAGGACGAAATCGTGCAGACGCATCGGGACAGCGTGTACCGACACGATCCCGGCTGCAGCTGCGGCGTCGACGAACTGTGGCCACCGGTGACGGTGGTCGTCGAGGTTCGCGGCGCTGACGGGTTCCCCGCTGTGGTAGCAGTCCAGGCAGGGGCCCTGGGCGCGCTGGAGCTGGAAGAGCTCCAGGGCCCTGGTGGCTTCGGATGAGGCTGCCACCACATGCAGGGTGGCTCGCTCGTCGGCGAGAAGCAGCCCGGCCGAGGCGATGTCGAGGATGTCGGCGCAGTTGCTGGTCAGGTCGTTGAGCAGCTCTATGACGTCGAAATCGCCGACGAGGTTGTTGGCGATCGACACGAACGCCTCGGTGACCTTGTGTTCGCGATTGTGATTCATCGGCCCGGTAGCCCCCTCGGTGAGTTCGTCGGGCCGTCGTCGTCGCTGCCGCTGCTGTCGTCGCTGTCGAGTCGAAGGCGACGCTCGACGATGTCCCAGGCGACGTCGCTGGCGGTGCGACCGCTCATGAAGGCATGCGCTCGAAGTCGGGCCAGTGCCTCGGCAGGCGGCAGATCGAGTTGGCTCATGATCATCCCCGTCGCCTGGTAGACCTCGACGCGTTCCAGGGACCCCAGCTCGCTCCAGCTGTCTCCGTCCCCTTCGCCTTCAGCCGCTGCCGCCCAGTCTGTTTCGGTGCTCATCAGGTCCAGCATGGGAAGCGCGGCGAGCTCGGCTGCCCACAGCGCACCATCGGTCGCATACGGACTCAGTGGTCCCGGGGTGGTGCGGTAGAGGTCGAGCACCCCGGAGTACATCGTCGCGATCGTGGTGGGAAATGCGAACACGGCCCGTACGCCGCTGGCCAGCACGGCCGGGGTGAACGCCGGCCACCGCTGCTCGTGGGGGTCGTCGAGGTCGGTGGCGAAGATCGGGCCGCGCGCGGCCACGGCGTCCAGGCACGGTCCTTCACCGAAGGTGAACTGGAACTCGTCGATGCGTCTGCTGAGTTCGCTGCTCGATCCGAAGGTGCCCCGTGTGGTGCCGCTGGTGATGATGGACACCGCAGCCCCGTCGACCGGAAGCAATCGGACACAGGCGGCGCACAACCGATCGGCGGCCTTGAGACCTCCGCCCACGCCGGTCATCGCTGAGGCGAGATCGCTGCGCAATTGGGAGCGCGCGCTCACCATGGGCTCCTCAGTGGGCCCCGCGCCGTCTTCATGTGATCAACCGTAGTCTCAACACGCTGTTGCCTGGTCCGGCGCGACCACGATCCACGATTGCCGCGTCGGTATCCGTCCGCGACCGGTCGACCTCTTCCTCGCCTCCGCAAGGGCTGTGCGAAGTCCGACGCGTGTGCCCGCCCTCGGAGTCAACCGGTTCACCAACGGCACCGAGGAGCGGAATCGTTGCTCCGAACCGGTTTCCGGGGCGTCGTGCGATGAACGACGGAGGAATCGGTCGGGGAGAGCGAGTTTGTGGATGGTGCGAAGCGCGAGCAGGTACTGATGTGCCAGAGAACCGGTGGTGTAGGGGAGGTCGTAGCGCTCGCACAGTGCCTGCACACGACGCGAGATCTGACGGTAGCGGTTGCTGGGCAGGTCGGGGAAGAGGTGGTGTTCGATCTGGTAGCACAGGTTCCCGCTCATGAACGCCATGATCGGTCCGGCGCGAAAGTTCGCGCTGCCCAACATTTGTCGTAAGTACCAGTGCGGTCGGGTCTCCGATGCGAAGTCGCTCATGGTGAACTTCTCGGCGCCGTCGGGAAAGTGCCCGCAGAAGATCACCACGTAGGCCCACAGGTTGCGGAGCACGTTCGCGGTGAGGTTCGCGGTGATGGTCGAGCGAAACGCGGGTCCGGTCAGCGCGGGGAAGACGACGAAGTCTTTGACGAGTTGTCTACCGATCTTGTGGGAGAACTCGCGACCGCTCCGCGCGGACGGGGCCGGGAGCCCCACGGGGACCGGTACCGCCGTCGCGGCCTCGCGAGCCTTCACCGAGTCGAGGTCGTGCCGGGCGATACCCCACTCGAAGGTCAGAGCCAGCACGATGTTGGCGAGCGGCTGCAGCGCGTTGGCCGGCCGCCACGGGACGTCCCGTGTCATGCGGATGACGCCGAAACCGATGTCGTCGTCCATCCCGACGATGTTGGTGTAGACGTGATGGGAGTAGTTGTGCGCCTGCTTCCAGTGCCTGGACGGCCCGACCTGGTCCCATTCCCAGTTCGTGCTGTGCAGTTCGGGATCGTTCATCCAATCCCACTGCCCGTGCATGATGTTGTGGCCCAGTTCCATGTTCTCGATGATCTTCGAGCACGCCAACAGGCCGGTCCCCACGATCCAGGCCGGACGCCACCTGGACCCGAGCAAGACCACGCGCCCGCCGATCTCCAGCGACCGCTGCAGGGCGACGGTCCGATGGATGTATCGGGCATCGCGTGCCCCTCGATCGGCTTCGACGTCCGACCGGATCGAGTCCAATTCCGCAGCGAGCGAATCGATGTCGGCGTCGGACAGATGTGCATACTCTGCGATGTCAGTGATGGCCATGTCGGCTCCTGTCTGCTACCGGCACACTCATCGCGCTGACGGTGCATCTCGAGC
Organism: Gordonia sp. NPDC058843; assembly: GCF_042743165.1. Classification (NCBI taxonomy): domain Bacteria; kingdom Bacillati; phylum Actinomycetota; class Actinomycetes; order Mycobacteriales; family Gordoniaceae; genus Gordonia; species Gordonia sp. NPDC058843. The sequence continues at coordinate 26,164 of NZ_JBHYNC010000009.1, read as the reverse complement.
AACCGATGGTGTCGGGGAGGGGTCGTTGTCCTCGATATGTCCGTCCGGTCCGAACGGACCCGAGCGCGTCTGAGCGGTGTGCAGGTGGCGGAGTCCTCCCAGCACCTGTGTGTGATCAGGTAGTACCCATCCGAAGTATCGATCAACCGGATCACGCGGTATCGGAGGGAGTTCTCCGTCACAGCGCGGTATCGGCCGGCCCCGACCCCGTCGTCCAGCGAGCGCGTCGGGAACGTATTCGATGAGTTTGTCTCAAGCGTCCACCCCGGAACGGGCGGAGATGGTGTGATCGGGTGACCGACGATCCCGGGAGTCGCCATGAGCATTGCCCTGACCGAAGACCACGTCGAACTCGCCTCGGTGGTGCGCGAATTCATCGTCGACCGCAAGGTGCGGGCGCAGGCGCGCGAGCGTCTCGACGCGTCCGAGGAGACCAGACCCACCTTCTGGCAGGAGACCGCCGACCTCGGGTGGCTCGGCCTGCACGTCGCCGAGGAGTACGGCGGTTCCGGTTTCGGCATCGCTGAGTTGGTCGTCGTGACAGAGGAATTCGGTCGCGCGGTGGCGCCGGGGCCGTTCTTGCCGACGGTCATCGCCTCGGCGATCCTGAACCATGCCGACGACGAGACGCGAGCCCGCTGGCTGAGGTCACTCGTCGACGGCACGATCACCGCGGGTGTGGGGCTCGCTCCGGGACTGGCCGAATCCGGCGGCACGGTCTCCGGCGAGGTCGACGCGGTCCTCGGCGCCCCCCTCGCGGATCTGCTGATACTCGTCGCGGCCGACGACGTGCTGGTGGTCGAGTCGTCGCAGACGGGTGTCGAGGTGGGCGCGCAGGCCGACCTCGATCCGACCCGGCGGTCGGCCAGGGTGTCCCTGTCCGATGCCGCCGTCGTCCGTCTGCCGAGACTCGCGGCCACTGCGCTGGCCCTCACCCGGACGCTGGTCTCGGCCGAAGCCGTGGGCGGTGCGCGGGACGCGCTGGACACGGCGGTGGCCTACGCGAAGGTGCGCGAGCAGTTCGGTCGGACGATTGGCTCGTTCCAGGCCGTCAAACACCACTGCGCGAACATGCTCGTGGGTGCCGAGGCCGCCACGGCGGTGGTGTGGGATGCCGCACGGGCGGCCGACGAGGAGGCCGACGCCTTCGGACTGGTGGCGGCGTCAGCCGCGGCGCTGGCACTGCCCACGTATACGCGAAATGCGGAGCTGAACATCCAGGTGCACGGTGGCATCGGGTTCACCTGGGAGCACGACGCGCACCTGCAGCTGCGCCGCGCCACCGTGCTGCAGGCGTTCTTCGGCGGACAGCGACCGGCGCGTGACGTGTACGAGTTCTCCGCAGCCGGCGTGACCCGTGCCAACAGCCTGGACCTTCCGCCCGAGGCCGAGGAACTCCGGACGCGCGTGCGCGCCGACATCGCCGAGATCGCCGCTGCCGACGAGTCCGGGCAACGGGAGAGACTGATCGACACCGGCTACGTCATGCCGCATTGGCCTACGCCGTGGGGACGCGCGGCGGACTCGGTCGAACAACTCGTCATCGAGGAGGAGATGGCTGCGGCGGGTGTGAAGCGCCCGGACTACAGCATCACCGGCTGGGTCATCCTCACTCTCATCCAGCAGGGCACGCAGGACCAGATCGACCGGTTCGTGCGGCCGGCCCTGCTAGGGGACGAGGTGTGGTGTCAGTTGTTCTCCGAGCCGGGCGCGGGGTCGGACGCGGCGGCCGTCACCACCAGGGCCACGCGCGTCGACGGCGGCTGGCGCATCAACGGCCAGAAGGTGTGGACCAGCGGCGCGCACCTGTGCCGGCGTGGTCTGGCGACGGTCCGGACCGACCCGGAGGCCCCCAAACACAAAGGCATCACCGCGGTGCTGATCGACATGAAGGCACCCGGGGTCGAGGTGCGCCCACTGCGCCAGATCACCGGCGGGTCCGAGTTCAACGAGGTGTTCTTCACCGACGTCTTCGTCCCCGACGCCGACGTCGTGGGGACTCCCAACGACGGCTGGGCCGTGGCGCGCGCGACCCTCGGCAACGAGCGGGTCAGTATCGGCGGCGGTGCGCCGGGCAGCGACGGTGCCGTGCAGCAGATGGTGGCGCTCGTCGCGGGCTACGGGGAGCGGGTGGAGGGAGCGGCAGCAAAGGTCGGAGACTTCCTCGCCGTCGAAGACGCGCTGCGGCTGCTGAATCTGCGCCGCGCCGCCCGGTCGGTGGTGGGCGCGGCCCCCGGACCCGAGGGCAACGTCACGAAACTGCTTCTCGCCGAACACCTCAGCGATCGCGCTCATCTCGCCGCGGAACTACTCGGACCCGACGTCGCGTTCTCCACCGGCCCCGGCAAGCTGGCGGGTCTGCTGATACTCGGCGCCCGCGGGATGTCGATCGCGGGCGGGACGTCGGAGATCACCCGCAACCAGATCGCCGAACGGATCCTCGGGTTGCCGCGCGACCCGCTCATCCGCTGACGGGAGCTCTGCTCCCTGAGGTGCGAGCGAAGCGGGGGTTGCTCTGCTCCCTGAGGTGCGAGCGAAGCGAGCCTCGAAGGGTCACCGTCGCCCGGGCGGGGGATCACCGGCCGGGCGCAATGCCCACGACGGCACCCAGTGCGTGACCTTCTCCTGCCGGTCCTTGGAGGTGATCGTGTAGGTGACCTTGCCGTACCAGGCCCCCCACTCGTCCCGCCCCCATTCGGTGAGGACGCCGAGGTGCACAGACCGGATCTGTAGCCCGTCGGGGTGATACTCGCCGCTGAAGTGGGGTGCGTTGGGGTAGAGAGCGCCGAGATCGATGAGCACGGCCTTGTGACCGACGCGAACGAACGCCGGCCGGTGTGGCTGGCCGTTGTCCCCGCCAATCCACTTCATGCCCACCCGCACAGTTTCGCACGTGTGTTCGATAGATGTCACCTCCGGCCGACGCCACCGGGGCAGCAGGCGTGACGTGGCCGGGCGCTAGGGTGTCACGATCGCGAAATCGGGGTCGGGATCGTCCAGGTAACCCGCGAGTTCGTTCAATGCGCCCAGATCGCCCTCGGCTGCGACGTCTCCGGCGGCGACGGCGGTGCCCAGGTCCACGACCCCGAGGAGTAGCGCCAGCAGGGTCTGCTTCGTCAGGGTGAACGTTGCCGCCACGCGGTCGTCGGCGTCGGCATGATCCACGTCGAAGTGCACGAGGAGGCCGTTGCGCAACTCCGACCGATGACGCCGGTCGACGTCGGTGATCTGCCAGTCGAGGACGATCTGGGCGTCCCAGGCCGCCGGTCCGTTCACGCGCAGGGCGATGGCGTCGAAGATCTGATCGACCGACATGGCGGCGACGATGTCGGCGGCTGCGGCCGTGGTGGGGGTCCCGACTGGTCCGTTGCGCAACTCGTACGCCCCCATGAGGAAGAAATTGCGCCAGGTGCCGTTCTCGGAGCCATAGCCCAACTGCTCGAATGTGTCCGCTTGCAGGTTCCGGGCATCTTCGTGCGTGGGGTCGGCGAAGATGACGTAGTTCAGAACCTGCGCCGTCCAACGGAAATCGCCGTCGTCGAACGACCGGCGGGCTTTTCGGACGACCTCGTCAGAACCGCCCATGAACTCGACGTGCCGCGTCGCCGATTCGACCGGCGGATGCTCCCAGAGGTGGGCGGGATTGCCGTCGAACCAGCCCATGTAGCGCTGGTAGATCGCCTTGACGTTGTGGCTCACCGAGCCGTAGTAGCCATGCGTGTGCCAGACGTTTGCCAGCGCGGGTGGTAACTCGATGTCTTCGGCGATCTCGAGGCCGGTCCTGCCCTTGTTGAGCTGTCGCAGTGTCTGATCGTGGAGGTATCCGTAGAGATCGCGCTGCAGTGAGAGGAACTCCGTCAGCTCCGCGGTTCCCCACGTCGGCCAGTGATGGGACGCGAAGAGCACGTCCGAGCGCGCGGCGAAATCGTTGATCGCCTCGGTAAGGTATTTCGACCACACATGTGGATCGCGCACCAGGGCGCCGCGCAAGGTCAGCAGATTGTGCAGGGTGTGGGTGGCGTTCTCGGCCATACAGAGCGCGCGCATCTGCGGGAAGTAGAAGTTCATCTCGGCGGGGGCTTCGGTGCCGGGGGTCAACTGGAACTCGATGGTGACGCCGTCGATGGTCTCGGTCTGTCCGGTGGTGGTGACGTCCAGGGTGGGCGCGATCAAGGTCGCCGTTCCGGTCGACGTGGACTGACCGAGTCCGGCGCCGATGGCACCCCGCGGACCCCTCGGGAGCGCGGCGCCATACATGTAGGCGGCCCGCCGCGCCATCGCGGTCCCCGCGTACACGTTTTCGGCGACTGCGTGCTCGACCATGCCCACCGGCGCGATGACCAGGCACTCACCCGCATCGACGGACTCCTGCGTGGTGACCCCCTTGACGCCACCGAAATGGTCGATGTGTGAATGGGTGTAGATGACCGCGGTCACCGGGCGGTCGCCGCGGTGCTCGCGATAGAGGCGGAGTCCGGCGGCCGCGGTCTCCTGGGAGATGAGCGGGTCGATGACGATGACGCCGGTGTCCCCCTCGACGAGGGTCATGTTCGACAGGTCCAGCCCGCGGATCTGGTAGATCCGTCCGGTCACCTCGAAAAGGCCTTGTCGGGCAACGAGGCTCGACTGCCGCCACAGGCTGGGGTGCGCGGTGGAGGGCGCATCGTCGTTCAGAAAGGAGAACTCGTCGCAATCCCACACCGGACTTCCGTCGCGGCCCGCGACGACGGGGGGATCGAGTTCGGCTACCAGTCCACGTGTGGTGGCCTCCAGGTCTCGCGTGTCCTGGAAGGGTAGCTGCGCTCGCGCAGCCGAGTTGGCTTCCGCCACAGAAGGGACCGCGTCTCGTGACATTGCCATGTGCTTGACCTCGTCGATTCTGATGTGGGATGTCCGGTGAAAAGGACGGTGACCGATTGTGTGGGTACGACTCTGGCAGAGGGTGATGTCCCATGGCGGTTTTCGATGATTTCAGCCGGCGGCCGACCGCTCGCCGACCGTGTGGACGACGACGACCTCGGGGTTCCAGGGCACGAGCTCGTCGACCGTCGTCTGGAGTTCTTCGATCGGCGGAAGGTCCGGTGGCGACAACACGCTGACCGTCACCGTGTCGCCCGTCCAGGAGACACCCGTGACCTCGGACGTGTCGTCCCCACTCGAGTGCAGCCACGAGTCCGCCGCGGTCGCGATCTGGCGTGACCACAGCGATGACAGGGAGTTCGCGACCATCGGGACGGTGACGACGACGAGCGCGATGGCGAGTACCGCGTAGGCCCGTCGTCGCGAAGGACGTGAATGGCGTTCGCCGACGGGCTCCTCCGCGGCCTCGCGACCGTAACCCGCGATCGTCAGCACGACCAGACTGGTGATGATCATCGCCACCACATTCGACGCGAAGAGCACGAAGGCGCCCAGCGCGAGCGACGGCGCGCCCGACCCCAGGCATACCCCGACGACCCCCAGCGGCGGTACCAGGGAGATGGCGATGGCCACGCCGGGCAACACGTCACCGACGTCGCGACGTGTGATGGCGACTGCGCCGGCCATTCCGGTGGCCAGTGCGGCGAGGAGGTCGACGAGCGTCGGCGATGTCCGGCCCAGGACCTGCGAATTGGCGAGCACATTGGTCGGGTTGGGGAGCAATTGGGCGAACACTACGCCGAGGATCGTCACCAGGACCACCCCGGCGAGCACGTAGCCGAGGCTTGCGAGTACGAGTCGGCCACGGCCGGTGACGATTCCGAGGCCGACGCCGAGGATGGGGGTAGACAGCGGCGCAACGATCATCGCACCGATGACCGTCGCCGTGCTGTCGGCGACGACACCCGACACTGCGATGATGCCGGACAGGGTGAGCATCAGCCAGAAAGCGCTGCGTTTGGCGGCGCGGTCACCGATCGAGAAGTCGAGACGTTCGTCGATCTCACCCAGGGTGCGACGCTGGGAAGCGGGGATGAGGGAGAGCGTCATCGGAGCCCCTTCGTCTCGAGGTCCTGTTGAAAATACCCCGCCGCGGTCCGCTGTCCAGCGAGTTCGGGCCGCGCATGTGACCATGGGGAAACGCCGGGGAGAACTCTAGGGGGCGACGATGGATCGATTCACCGGGTGTCTACTCGCGGGGGCGGTCGGCGACGCCCTGGGCGGGGCGGTCGAGTTCTCCACCCGGAAAGCGATTCTCGAGCGGTTCGGAGCCAGAGGGATCACCTCGTACGCGGAAGCGTACGGCGACGTCGGCACCATCACCGACGACACCCAGATGACGCTGTTCACCGCCGAAGGGTTGCTTCGCGCGTGGGCGCGTGACTGCACCGGAGGCATCTCCTGTTACGCAGCAACGACGGCCCGCGCGTACCTTCGCTGGTTCATCACGCAGGGCGGGCACCCTCGGCACGGGGTGCTGGCGACTGCCGAACGGTCGAGCTGGTTGGCCGATCATCGGGAGTTGCACAACCGGCGGGCACCCGGCGCCACCTGCCTCGAGGCGCTGCGGGTGACCACTCGTCCTGGCGCGCCCGCCGACAACGACAGCAAGGGGTGTGGCGGCGTCATGCGGGTAGCGCCCGTGGGGTTGTTCGCGGCTCGCGCCGAGTGGTCGGCCGCAGGCACTTTCGACCTTGCGGTGACGCTTGCGACGCTCACGCACGGGCACCCCTCCGGTTCGCTGCCTGCCGGTGTCCTCGCGGTCGCGATCCGCGATCTGGCCGTCGGGGCGAGCCTTCCCGAGGCGCTGACGGTCGCGAAAGGGGTTCTCCGGACTCGCGCCGGTCATGAGGAGACCCTGGCAGCGCTCGACGCCGCCGAGGCACTGGCCGGTTCGAGCCTGTCCCACGAGGCGGCGATCACGCGTCTCGGCGGCGGGTGGGTCGGCGAGGAAGCGCTCGCGATCGCGGTCTACTGCGCGCTCGCGGCCGACGACCTCGAGCACGCGGTGATCTTGGCGGTCAACCACGACGGTGACTCCGATTCCACGGGTGCGATCGCCGGCAACCTGCTGGGTGCGCGCGACGGCGTCGCAGCAGTTCCGCAGCGCTGGCTCGAGACGCTCGAACTCCGTGGCGTCATCGTCGAGATGGCAGGCGACCTCTACGACTTCGTGGACTGGGACATCACCGAGACCGGTACGCAGGCCGGGTCGCATCGGTGGATCGAGAAGTACTGGGGACCGCGCCCCGGGACGACCTCCGGCCTTCACCCGGTGGGCTGAGCTCCGCGGCGCGATCGGCGTCATCAGCGTTGTCGGCGGAAGCGTGGCAGGTCAAGGCCGCGTCGTGGTGTCGACGAGGTGCGCAATACGACCGCCACGACAGCGTCGCCCGATGGCCACAGACGTCGGATTGAGTGCCCCCATGGCAACCGCTCCGAGACCCGACCGTGGAATCCGTGTGCTCGCAGGCGCGTCCGGAGTCGGCTTCATCCTTGCCATCTGCGGCTCGAATGCGATGACCCCGCTGCTTCCGGGCTACATGGATACCCACGACTTCGGCCCCGCCGCGGCGTCGGTACTGTTCGCCACCTACTTCATCGCCCTGATCATCGTCCTGCTGATCTCTGCTCGAGGCCCGCTCATCCGCCACGCCCGCACGGTGTTGCCGATCGCCTTCCTGGCGGCGATCACCGGCGACCTCCTGCAGATCGCCGGTGCCTCGGTCGAGTTGTTGTTGTTCCCCGGACGGTTCCTGACCGGGGCGTCGGTCGGGCTGAGCACGGGCGCCGCGGCGGCGATCATGGTGGCAGCACGCGGCGAACGAGGGCGGGCGTTCATCGCCTCTGGGTCCCTCATCGGCGCGGGTACCGGTCTGGTCGCCGCCATCGCGATAGCGGTGTTCCTCCCATGGCAACTGGTCACGGTGTACGCGATCCACGCCGCCGCGACTGCAGTGTGCCTGATCGTCCTCCTCGTGGGATTACGTCTGGCTCCCGACCTCCTTGCGCCTCGGCGTGATTCGTCGCGAGACGCCGGTGACGTGGCGCCGCGCCGACAGCCCGCGTCCACAGCGCCCGCGTACACCGGCGACCTCGATGTCGCCCGCGCTCGTCGACGAGATCCCGGCGCCTATCTGGTCGGTGCGCTGGCGTGGGCGATCGGCGCGCTGGCGGTGGGTGCGATGCCGGCCGCGATCCTCGCCACTGGAGCGAGTGACTCGCTCCTCGTCGCCCAGTGTGTGGGTGGAGCGTGCCTGCTCGTCTCGATGGTCGCGAGCTTCGCCGGCGCGGGGGTCCGGATCGTGACGACCCTGCCCGCGGTCGGCGTACTGCTTGTCATCGGATGGTCGACGGCGGTGGTGGGCCTGATCCTCGGCCGGCTCGACGTGATCGTCCTGGGCACCGTCGTCGGAGGGGTCGGGCAGGCCGGCGGGTACCGAGTGGCGCTCGCTACCATCACCGGCGGTCTCATCGCCGTCGAGCAGGGCCGGGTGGCGTCGAGGTTCTCCGCCTTCGCCTACAGCGGGGCGGGTGTGATGGTGGTCCTCGACGGGATCGCCGGGCAGGCAGTCGGGACCATCGGCGGGGCCGTCGTCACCGGCATCGTCTACGCCGTCGTCGCGGCCGTCGCCATCGCGCTGGTGGTGCGCCGGGACCGAGCAGCGACCGGGGGACAGTCCGCGTCGACGTGTGCGGTGGGCGACCCCGGCCGGCGCGTCGTCGGTGCGGCACCCTGGGCAGGCAGAACAGCGAAACCGCAGGTGTCGAAAGCATTTCACGGACAATCGCCCCGACCCCACCGGGATCTGTAGCGAAACAGACTGCTATCGACTGTCTTTCGCTACAGAGTCCCGGTGGGCAGGGGGTCCCGTTTCACACTGTGGAGTTGTCAAAGGTCGGGTGGCGCCGGGTCGACGCCGAAGGGACAGGTGGGCGCGGGGGCGGTTAGACGAGTGTGTCGTCGAGTCGCATGGTGCGCCGGTTGTAGGCCGGTCGGGGTAGGCGTCTCGGGTCGACGTCTGCCGGTGGGATGAGCCACGGATGCCGGTCGGGACCCATCACCACGCTCCAGCCGTGGTGATGGACTTGAGTGTGACAGCGTTGGCAGAGTAGGCATCCGTTGTCCAGATCAGTCGGCCCGCCGTCAGCCCAATGGACCACGTGGTGGACTTGCGTATGCGCTGCGGGGGCACCGCATTTCACACAACAGACGTCCCGCACGATGATCGCTTGTCGCAGGTGATGCGGGAACAGTCGTTTCGTGGTTCCCATCCGTAACGGCACCCCTTCGCTGTCGAGGACGATCTCGGTCACCCCGCCATCACACGACAACCGTCGTGCTGTTGTGGCCGACGCGGTGCACCACCGGCCCTATACCGAAAGAGCCACTTAACCCCTGGTCCCTGAGGTGCGAGGAGCCAAAGCGACGAGCCACGAAGGGCCCGGTGAGACGCGTTGGTACACCCTTCGAGGCTCGCTTCGCTCGCACCTCAGGGAGCAGAAGGGCGCGGCGTTGGGCAACATCACGGCGATCCTCGGCGCCGTCGGGTTCGGGGCGTGGGCAGGAGCGTTCGTCGATCATCGTCAGGAACTTTTCCCCGATCACCGCGGTCACATCTGCGGTGATCGCGACTCTGCCTTCGTCGGTCACTCGGGTGTGCACGGTGTTGAGCGACGCATCGTCAGCCGCGGTGACCGCGTTTGGATCGGTGTCGTACCTGTTGCGGAGCTCGGTGATCGAGGTCATGACACCAAGGTACTCGCCAAAACGTTCGACGACGAGGTTTCTCCACAGTCCGGGCATCTTTCAAACAAGCTGTGCTGCAGTCGATGTCACTCACGCCCCAGCGGTGAACCGTGGTGAACCGTGGTGAACAGAAACCCCACCAGTCACATCGGGCGGACTGATCGAAAGAACTCCGCTCCCTGAGCTGAGCTGAGCTGAGGAGCGAGCTTGCGAGCGTCACCCTGCTCCCTGAGGAGCGAGCTTGCGAGCGTCACGAAGGGTTTCGCAACATCGGTCGCCGGACCCTTCGTGACGCGCCCTCCGCAAGCTCCGGGAGCTCCTCAGGGGGGGGCAGGGGGTGCGTCGCTCGCTCGTCAGGGAGCAGAACGGGCCACGGGGTCAGTGATTCTTCGGACGGGGGGTGCATCGCTCGCTCCTCAGGGAGCAATGGGTGGCCCCCCGGCTGAGAAGTAGCAGCCTCCCTTGCACGTCAGCGGGAGTAGCGGCGTGGTCGGGCAACTGTGCCTACGTTGGAAGACATGACACCTACACGCATCTCCGGTCCGATCACCTGGCTTGCCGTGTTCCTCGCGGTCGCGCAGGTGCTCGCGCCCGTCGTCCCGTTCTCCGGCTTCGGCGCCTCGCCCAACGAGTCGACGACCGATCTGTTGATCACCCCGGCCGGCTACACGTTCTCTATCTGGAGCCTCATCTACCTTTTGTCGATCGCGTTCGCTGTCGCCGTGGTGTGGAAGGGGGCCACCGGGACCGGCGATCCGCGGCGTCTGCTCGTCGACCTCGAAGTCGCGTTTGCAGGCGCGGCGGTGTGGATTCTGGTGTCGGCCGCCGAATGGACGTGGGTGACCCCGATCGTGCTGACGGTCATGACGGTGGTCCTGCTCGACGCGGCCCGGATCGCCGCGAGACCGGCCGACGACTCGGCGCCACGGTGGCTCACGGTCCTGACCCGCATCCTCGTCGGTGTGTACGCGGCCTGGGCGACCGCCGCGGTCTTCCAGAACTGGGCCGCCGCAATCGGTGCCGATCTCGCCGATCCGCAGGCCCTGGGATGGCAGCTGGTCGTGCTGGTCGCGTGCGCCGTTGTCGGGCTGGCTGTCACCGCCTCCGTGGGGTCGGTGTTGATCGCCTACCCGCTCACCCTGATCTGGGCGTTCGTCGGGATCATCGTGACCGCGCTCGGCGAGACGACGGCGGTCGTCGGAGTCGCGGTCGGGACGATCGTGGCGCTGGTCGTCACGACGGTGACGATCGCGGTACTGCGACGGCGGCCGGGTACACCGGGTAGCGCACTCTCGACTCCGCCCGGCAGCCGGCACGGGCGCTGACCGGAACCCGAACCCGACCACATCGTCGACGTGATCGAGCCCGGGCCGGCGCGCATACGATGCTCGAGATCTGCTCACACCGATCCGCGAAGGAATCGGCCCTGTGTGCCCGACACCGCCCCGGCCACAATCCTTTCCGAGTGCGGACGACGAGACGTCAGGAGGTCCGCCCCAGTCTCACCTGCGCTTGTCGGAGGACCGACGGCACCTTGGACGCCGCGAAAAGGGTACGGAACTGCCAACTGTCATCGCGTGGGAGGATTCTCGAACGCTGGAGCGCATCGAGTGAGTCGTACAGGGTTTCACCTTCCTGGAGGAGTCCGTCCTCGTTGAAGTGGTAGCGATCCACGGCGGGGCACTGGAGGAATCGGCCGTTGCCGTGCACAACCGCGGCCGTCTCGTCGTACGGGTACAGGCGCAATGATCCGTCGAAATGTCCGCTCCCCATGTATCTGATCATGGTGCGGACCGTGCCCTCCGGTGTGACGTCGACGTAGACCTGGTCCGGCATCGGGTCGTAGCGCCAGTCAGGGATCGCATCGAAGAAGGCGAAGTTGTAGGTCACGAAGTCGTCGATCCCGACGATTGTCCGGCCGAAAGTCGTTACATCCGTGTACTTCATGTCCGGCGCGTACAACTCGTGGTTCAGGCTCATGTCCCGGACGAGAAAGCTCCACCAGTACTTCTTGGCCCAGGTCATGAGCCATGAGAAGTCACGGTCGAATGCCTTGCTGTACATGTCCAGTTTTGCTTCCCACATCGTGAACCACTCGCGCGTCGTGGCCTGGAGCTCGTCCTCGGAGAGGACACGGACGGGATCGCCCCGGTTCGAGTCGAGATACTCGGGTGCGGGTCGCGCGAGCCGCGGTTTCCGTAGAGCCTCCTGGAACATCTCTTCGCTGAACGTCATCGCTTTCCTTTCTGGTTGTGCCGCATGATCACGGCGGGAATCCGGGTGTGGTCGGCCCGCCCGGGCGGGTTCTGGGATGGAACGGGGTGCGTATTGTCGAGATCGGCGATCGATGCGGCAACGAGGGGTCGAACGGTGGACGAGGATTCGCACAAGGTGTGGCGGGGGCAGACGCTCCACGACCGTTCTCTGAAACGACGAGAACAATTGCTGGATGTCGGCGAGGAGTTGCTCGGAAGCGCGGGTGTCGGCGCCGTGACGATGCGGGCGGTGGTACGCGAGGCGCAACTCAGTCCGCGCTACTTCTACGAGACCTTCAGTGGCCGCGAAGATTTCCTCGTTGCTGTTTACGATCGCGTCGAGAACCGACTCCTCGAGCGCGTGTCGGGTGTGGAAATGGGCGATGACTTCCGAACGTCGATCCACGCGGTCTGCGTCGTCTGCGGTGACTTCTTCGAGGAGGACCCCCGCCGCGCTCGAATCCTCCTTCGTGAACCGTTGAGCGACGACATCCTCCGCGACCACAGTGCGAGACGCGCCCAGATGTTCGTCGAGACCATGTTGAGATTGCTCGGCGCGGAGAGCGCGATGAGTCCGCGCCCGGAGCGGATCCCCGCGCTGGCGACCGGACTGTCCGGCGCGCTGGTGGCGCTCTATCTAGGGTTCGCGGACGGGCGGCTGGACATCGACCGCGAGCAGCTCGCGGAGACCGCGGTTGACATCGTCTACGCGCTGGCCGACGCCGCGCGCCCGCGTGACGGCCTGCCCGAATGAGCTCGCCGGGTGATGCTGTGCCGGGTGCCGGCACCGTCCTGCACGGCGTCGTCTCTCTCGAGAAGGAAGAAGTGGGGGCGATCCTCCGCACGAGACTGCATGGCCCCCAACACCAGGTTCGGCCCGGCTGACTTGAAAGTGTCGATGACAGGCTGTTTGTCGTAGATCATGGCCGCGGTCTGCTTCCCGCGATAGCCGATCATGCGGACTGATGCGGCCGGGCGATCACTGGACAGGATCGGAGCCGTGGCGTGCAGGATCCGCCGGAGTACCTGGTCCACCCGGGTCGGGAATCTGGGCGGTTTGAGAAGGAGCGGGGTTGGGATCATTGCCGGGTTCAATGGATAGACCCGTCCGGCCGGAGTCTGGATCAAGATCGGCATTGCGCGGCCGTCGGCGTCGAAATGCTTGCCGTACCATCCGATTCGTTCCAGAGATCCATCCAGTGTGTGATTCGTGAGAATCTCGGTGCCACGCCACCGGCCCCGCAGCTCGCCGGCGTCGACAGCGGGTAGCTCGTCAAAGGCTTCCTGTACAGCGGAGTGATCACCGGTGGCGCGGCCGTCGCCGTGCCGAGTGAGGTGCGTCGACGCAAGCGGCAGCGAATATGCCTCCGCGGGAGAGGCGGTGAGGCGCAAAGCATCGTCGAGGAGCCGGGTGGTCTGCGGGTCGTCGCGGCGATAGAGGTCGTGCACCCTCGCGGTGAGAGACGCACTGCTGCCGAGCCGGCGAAAGAGGGGTTGCGCAGCGATATACATCAGTCGGAGCAATGGATCGGCGATCCTCGGTATGCCGTTGCCGCGCCGAAACATCTCTGGCACAACGGCCATGCACATCAGCTCGGAGAGGGCCAGCGTGAGATCGACTGCGACGTGGCGCAGCCGACGGCCGTCGCCGAGTGTGGTCAGGAGTCGTATCGCGCGCAACCGGTCTGCTGACCACCCCTGTTTGGTGCAGAACTGATCGGCGACGGATTCGTAGTATCTGTCGAGATCGTCCGGTGTGGTGGGAAATGTCTCTCGTGGCACGCCCATGAGAACCGCGATCTGTGAGCCCTCGGACAGGTACTCACACATCTCTCGATCTGAGAGCCCCGGTACGCGTCGTCCGTTCTCGTAGGCGAAGTTCTCGTACGCCAGGATGGCGGCGTGGACGATGGTGACCGCGGCGAACAACATGCTGGATTCGTCGGTGGCGGAATACTCTCGGCTACTCCCGGCCATCGTGCCACGCATCGGCCGGTGATAGTTGAACAGCTTGCGGGCAGCCAGATCGGCCTGCGACTTCGACCCGAAGAGAATGGGCGCGGGAACACTCACTGTCCGTACGACCCGCTCGAAGAACGTCACCTGAGGACCATTTCGGACCTGCGCCGTCCGCGACGGTGCGCCGAACACGGGATCGTGTTCGGCCAGAACATGCTGGAACACGATGTGGGGGGATTCGAGCGCATTGGTGATCTGCGCGATCATGACCTGCGTCGCGGGGTGCAGAAAGACCTTCCACGACCACGAATCGGGGCCGAAGTAGCCCGTGTCGTCGTCAGGACCGGGCGGCTCTGTCGGCGTCGACGGTCCGGGTTCCGGCATGGGTGTACCTCATCTCGACATCTGACCTTCACAGTCATAGGAATCGGGTGATTCCTATGATTGAGGGATCGTGTCACTTCGAGCGTGAGGTGTCAACGACGGCGTTCACGGTCCTGCGACGTGGTTCGGAAACGCCGGATGAATCCCGGCCTGCGCCGCCGACGCGATCATCCTCTCGGCCAGTTCCGAATCAGCCTGCGCACGTAGGGGGTCGGCCACATCCCGATGCCACACCGTCCGGCCGCCCACGACGACCTCGCGCAGATTCCGCAGTCCGCATCCGAGAACGTAGGTGGCGATCGGATCCCAGATGGGTCCGAGGTGGGGCGCGCGTGGATCGACGACCAGGAGATCGGCGAACTTGCCGACCTCCAGCGAACCCACTCTGTCGGCCACCCCCATCGCCGATGCCGACCCGAGTGTGTGCAGGGTGAGCACCTCGATCGGGGTCAGAATCGCTGCGTCGCTGCGCTTTCCGCGCTGCAGGAACAACCCGGTGCGCATGTTCTCGAACGGGTCCGACACGTCGGTGCATGACTGGTCGTCGACGCCCATGCCGACGGTGACCGAATCCCGCAGCAGGCGGGGTACATCGGCGATGCCGGAACCGAGCCGGCCGTTGGACATCGGTTGCCACACCACCGCACACCCGGTCTCGCGGACACGCGTGAACATGTCCTCGGTCGGGTGGACGAAGTGCCCGAACGCGAAGTCGGGGCCCAACACGCCCGCGGCGTCGTACCAGTCGAACTTCGACTGCTGGATCTCGATCTGTTCGGCGGTCTCGACGAAATGTGCCTGATTGGTGATCCCGTACCGGTCCATAAGGGCGCGTTCGCGTTCCGCGGTCGCCTGCGACGACGACCACTGCACCGATCCGTAGACCGAGCCTCCCAGATCGAGTGCCGGGTCGACGGTGGCGAGGTGGGTCATGACCTCGTCGAAACCGGCGAAGGCCGCCTCCTCGCCGAGTTGCTCGTCGTCGAGTCGGACGCTGGTGACGAATCGGATTCCGGCGGCCGCCAGACCATCCACCTGGGCGGTGACGAACTCGGGCGGGTGCACCCGCGCGGCCTTGAGGACGGATTCCTCGTAGTCGAACAGTGCGAGAACCCGCGACTGGGTGAAGTTGTACACGGACGTGATGCCGGAGGACAGATGGTCGAGTCCGCCCGCCAGTGTCATCCAGTACAGGTCCTCCGCCTCGGCGCCGAGCAGCATGGTGCTGTTGAGGGTGACCCATTCGTACAGCGGACTGCTCGGGGCGACACCTCGCATCCCGGCGGTGTAGATGTGGCTGTGCGCCGAGACGAATCCGGGTGCGAGAAAGGCGCCGTCGAGGTCATGACGGGGAAGCGGCGCGTCGGCGGGTGGAGAACCCTCGCCCATCCCAGAGATCCGGCCGTCGTCTCCGATCGACAGCCATCCCCAGAACCACGGCTTCGCTCCGCTGACCGGCAGGATCAGCGCGTTGTGATAAGTGCCGGTCATCCCGGTAGAACCTCCGATGTCCAGTGATTCCCGTTGTGGGTGAACCGTACTCGTTGCGACGGTCCGTCCGGGTCGCCCCGCCAGAAGGTGATCTCCCGGAGGTCGACGGCGTACCCGGTCCAGGTCGGCGGTGCGGTCAGCCCCGGGTGAGACGCGTCGAAGTCTGCCCAGCGTCGTCGCCGCTCGTCGGGTGACAGCACGGCGAGATCGTCATCGTTCATCCATGCCAGCAGCTGCAGGTAGCGGGACCGACGCGAGTACGCGCGGTGCAGTTCGTCATCCGGCGCCCGCCGGACATCGCCGTGCGCGACGACCTGGCGGCCTACAGCGGGCCAGGCGACGGCGACCGAGGCGCGGGGGGTCTCGGTCAGTTCGGCGACCTTCGCCGACCTGGTGTCGGTGTGGAAGTAGATCGCCGTGTCGTCGGCTTCGGTGATCAGGACGTGCCGAACGCGGGGATAACCATCGCGACCGCAGGTCGCCAGGGCCATCAGCGGGCGCGGTTCGTCCGGCGCGGGCAGCCAGTCTCGCAGGAGCGCCATCGGCTCGATCGTGAGCTGATCCGCAGCCGCGCAATCTGTTCCGAAGCCCGTTCCGCTGGTGATCAACGTCCGGCCCGGCCCGGATCGAACGTGGCGATCTCCGGTAGCGCGGCGACGAGTGCCTCGACCCGCTCATCGAAGAGCCTCGCGCCGGTCGATGCGTCGGCACCGGTGGGATCGCCGATGACGCCCGACTCGGCGAAATCGGTGGACAGCCAACCGAATCGGACGGTCTCGGCGAATCCGACGTGCGTGGCGTCGGCAACCGCATCCGCCACGGACGCGACCGCCTTGTCCATGTGCACCAGGTCAGGTCGGAGGTGCAGCATCATCGACGTTTCCGCCCACCCGGCATGGATGCCGAGGCCGCGCTCGGTGGGGCCGGGATGACCCGGCCCGGAGGAGAAGAACGTCTGCAGGTCGAACCGTCGTCGGAGCTCGCGCGCCGCGACCTCGATCAATGCGGAGTTGCCGCCGTGCGCGTTCAGGAAGAGTACCCGCCGCGCGGGGGTCTGCGCGAGCGAGGCACCGATGTCGACGATCGTCTCGAACAGGGTGCTCGCCCGCAGCCAGATCGTGCCCGGTAACCGGGAGTGCTCGTCGGACTTCGTGTATCCCAAAGCGGGTAACAGCCAGACGTCGTGCCCCGCGGCAGCACCGCGGTCCACGACGGCCTCGGCGACCGACTCCGCGACGATGAGGTCGGTGGCGAGCGGGAGGTGTGGTCCGTGCGGTTCGATTGCGCCCGTGGGCAGGACGAGGATCGAATTCCGGGACAGGGCGGTGCCGATCTGTTCGGTGGTCAGCTCGGCGTAGCGCCGGTGTCCGGTCGGGATCGCGGTCTTCGTGTCCACCACGTTCACATCCACCTTCCCGGGTTGAGCAGCCCCTTCGGATCGGTCTGCTGCGCCAGCGCGCGGACGCGCTCGGCGTCGAGATCGACGTACCACTGGTGTGGGGAGTGGACACCGACCCCGAGTTCCTCGAGTGCGGCGACCCCGTCGATGACCTGCTGCGGACTGCGGTAGATCCCGTTGAGCATTCCGAACATCGTCTCGTGGCCGACCTCGAGATGCAGCATGCCGCCCTCGTAAACCTCCTCGACCTCGTCGAGCCGGGTGACGAGTGCGTCACCGCGCACCTCCATGTGGAACCACTTGTCCGGCTGCGACTTCTGCAACCACCATGTCGGGTGGTTGTAGGACAGCGTCGACAGCTTGACCGTCTCGGAGATGCCCTCGCGGACCGCTTCGACGCGGCCGCCGGTGGCGGCGATCAGCTCGGTGGTCTCCTCGAGTGCACGAGCGTCGATGATCCCGCGCACGCTGGCGCGGCCACGGACGAGTGCGGGGTCGTCGGGCAGTGCCGCGGTGATGGTGGGACCGTCCGCAGACAGCAGGCGCGGCTTCGGCTCGACCGTCGCCAGCCGGAACGCCGCGTCGAATGCCTCCCGCCCGGATTCGAAACTCGCGTAGACACAACGCCATTGCTGCAGTGGTTCGATGCGGACCGTGGCGCCGACGATGATGCCGGCAACCCCGTAGGTGTGGACGAAGGGTGTAGCGTCATCGCCTTCGAGATGGACGACCTCGGCGTCGCCGGTGGCGTGGACGACATCGAGCGCATCGACGAAGCCCTGATGGTTGCGACCGTGCACGATCGTGCCGGTACCGGCGGAACCCCCCGCCAGGAACCCCCCGAGCGTCGACTGGACGGTCGACGGGTACATCCACAGCTGCCTGCCGTGCGCCCAGGCGGCCTGCTCCAGGTTGATCATCCGCGCGCCTGCCTGTCCGGTGACGGAACGTCCGGTGACGTCACTGATCTCGGTCAGCGATGTCATGTCGAGGACGAGTCCACCGAAGCGCGGGATGACCTGGCCGTAGTTGCCGGTGCCCTTGCCGCGCGTGGTGATCGGCACCCCGCGGGCGACCGCGGCGCGCACGATCTCGGGTACCGCGGAGGCCGTGCGCGGGTAGCACACGAGGTCCGGCTGCCCGAGGTCCTGCGCCGACAGGATCGGACTCATCCCGGAGCCGTCGCGGGCGGCCCGTTCGAGTGCACGGGGAAGGGAGCTGATGCCGCGCGGACCGACGATGGCGAGCAGGTCGTCGGCCAGCGCTTCGACGTCGTCGGGTCCGAAATCGGGGCGCCCCTCATCGGTACCGACGGCGACCACCGGCGCGGTCATGACGGCAGGCCCACCGAGGGGTCGATGAAACGGTTGGTCGCGATCGCCTCGGGCGTCAGGCCGTCGGCGGCCGGGGTGCCCTGTTCGGCGAAGATCGGTCCGGTCACCTCCATCACGCGGGCGACGCGGGCGGTGTCGAAGTTGCCGATGGTCGCGTCGGTGCCGTTGCTCATCAGGTTCAGGTCGGCCATCGTCTGGCGGGCGTAGTCGGCATTGCGCTGGGAGTACACCCACCCCGTGTCGTACTGCTGGACGGCGTCGAGGATGACCTTGTCCGCTGCCTGCGGCGACGCCAGGTAGTCGACGGACCCGCGCTGCAAGACGGGGACGAGCTGCTCGAGGCAGGCGGCGTTCTCCTCCAGCGCAGCCGAGCGAACCGCCACCGACGACTTGTAGGTCGGGAAGCCGACGTCATGGATCAGCTGGTACTTCACCGGCTTCTGCCAGCCCTCGACCTCCTCCTGATAGACCTGGGGCTCGGAGCTGGCGAATCCCTGCTGGGCGGTCTTGCCGCCGTCGGAGACGAAGTTGGCCGGCGTTCCGTCGTAACTGCCGTCGACCTGGTCCGGGGAGAGGACACCCGATCCGGTCAGGTAGTCCATGTAGGTCGATCCCTCGAAGTAGAGCACGCGGGCGTTCGCGGGTTTGAGGTCGGCGATCCCCTGCGCCTGCGGGTAGGTGGAGGGGTCCCACATGATCATCTGCGGACTGATGTCGAGCGGCGCCATGACCGCCGTCGTCGGGTTGTCCTTCGAGTTCTGGATCGCCTGATCGGTGTCGACGTAGCCCAGGAGGATCTCGGGATCGGAGTACAGCTGCGAGGTCACCGACTGGAAGCCGATGGCCGGTCCGCCGGAGCGGATCTCGATGTCGACGCCGGTGTACTCGCCCCGGTCGAAGAGCGGACCGACAACTCGCTTGTTGCCGGCATTGATCGTCGGCTCGGGACCGAGGAGCTGGTAGAGGTGGCCGTGCTCGGCCTCCGGGTTCCAGTCGGTCTGGACCACGATCTTCTCCGGGCAGTTGACGCTCAGGTCGACCGGTCCCACGGCACCGGTGTAACCGGACGATTCGGTGGTCTCGCCGGAACCGCACGCGGCGGTGAACGCGAGGGCGGCGGCCACGGCCGCCACACCGGTGGTCTTCGACAGACGACGCCAAACATGTGTGCTCATGAGTGCTTCCTTCGTGCAGGGGGATTCGGGGCGATGAGGGAGTCGAGGGCAGATCGCAGATCGACGGTGTTCAGTGCTGGTACCAGCGTCCGACGATCCGGTTGCCGAGCCAGCCGAAGAACCAGAAGACGGCGACGCCGAGAAGAGAGGCGAGCACGATCGAGGCGAACAACTCCTCGGCCTGCAGCCGCGACCGATAGTTGTCGATCAGGATGCCGATGCCGGGATTGCCTTGCTTGAAGAAGAAGTCGCCAACGATGGCGCCCACCACCGACAGGCCGGCAGAGATGCGGAGGCCGGCGAAGATCGCCGGCATCGCGGCGGGGAACTCCAGCTTGCGCAGGATGGTGAGGCGGCTCGGGTGGTGGAGGGCGAACAGGTCGCGCATCGGCCGGTCGACGGATCGCAGACCGAAGAGCGTGTTGGACACGATCGGGAACAGTGAGATCAGTACGCAGACGAAAACTCGTGCACTGAAACCGAATCCGAACCAGAACCCGACAAGCGGGACGAGAGCGAGGATCGGGACGCACTGCAGGACCACCGCGTACGGAAACAGTGCGTTCTCCATCAGTCGCGACTGCGACATGATCACCGCCCATGCGATGCCGATGATCGCGGCGATCGCCAGACCGGTCAGCGCGACGGTCGCCGTGCGACTCAACGCTTCCCACATGGCCGGCGCGGCATCGCCGAGCAGGCCGTCGGTGACGACCTGGTGCGGCGGTGGCATCAGGAATCGTCGCCCGGGATCGAGGACGGCGTAGCTGACGAGGTACCAGACCCCCATGACCAGCGCCAGGACGACGAGCGGTGCGGCGATCCCGACCGCCTTCGTGCGGGAACGGCCCCGCCGGTCGGTGCGCGCGGCCACCGCGAGCTCCGTGGTGGACCCGGGGTCCGCCGCGCCGGCCCTGCCGGGCTTCGGGATTCTCGCGCTTCGCGTGGTTCCGGTCGCGGTGCCGGTATCGGGGGCGCTCATGAATGTGCCTCTCGGAGTGCGCGGGAGATCCTGCCCGCGATGACGCCGAACTCCGGCTCGAACCGCAGGTCGGGTGAGCGAGGATAGTCGAACGGGACCTCGATCTCGTCGACGATGGTGCCGGGGCGCCCGGACATCACCAGGACCCGTGTGGACAGGAATGCCGCCTCGGCGACCGAGTGCGTGATGAACAGGCCGGCAAAGCGTTTGACCGCGAACAGCTCGGTCAGATCGGTGCCGAGCCGCTCGCGGGTGAGTTCGTCGAGTGCGGCGAAGGGCTCGTCGAACAGGAACAGATCGGGGTCGAGGGTCAGTGACCGGGCCAGCGACACCCGCATCCGCATGCCGCCGGACAGCATGTGCGGCAGGTGCTTGTCGAATCCGGTCAGCCCGACCGTTTCGAGCGCCGCGCGAACCCGCTCGCGCCGTTCGGATTTCGGTGCGCCGTCGAGTTCGCCCAGCAGCGCGACGTTGTCGGCCACCGACCGCCACGGGAGCAGCGTGGCGTCCTGGAACACGTAGCCGATCCGTTCGGCGCCACTCTGCAGGTAGCCGTCCGTGATCGTCTCCAATCCCGACGACAATCGCAGCAGGGTCGACTTGCCGCACCCCGATGGACCCACGACGCTGACGAATTCGCCCTCGCGCACGGTGAGATTCACATCGCGGAGGGCATGGGTGCCGTCCGGGTAGGTGAGTTCGACGTGTTCGAAACCGACGAGTGGGTGACCGAGCGCTGGTCTGGGGGTCGTTGCTGGTGAACTCATCATCTCTCCGAACCGACGGGGGACATGGCTACCGGTGTCACTCCGGCGGGGGACTCTTCGGCCGGCGATGCCCCGGCTGCGTAGGGAACCGGGAACGGCGGGAACGTCGTCCAGGTGGTCGTCTCGGTCCGCGCGACCGGGATGCCGTTCACGATGACGACGCGGTCGGCCGGGGCGGTCGCGATCACCTCGATGAGGTCGCCTCCGCGGATCGCGACGAAGTCGCCGCGCGCACCGACGACGGGTCCCGCCGGTTCGAGCCCGAGCACGGAACGCGCTTCGGTGGTCACCAGATCGGTTGCGGTGTAGGGGCTCTGATGGGCTGCGGTGATCAGCAGGGCAGCTGTCTCCAGCGGGTCGGCCCGTCCGACGGGGTTGAACGGATCGCGGATGTTGTCCGCGCCCCCGGCGACGCGGACGCCGTGGTCGCGCAGGACGTCGATCGGGGTGATCCCCCGACGCCCGGCCGATGGACCGGATCGGCCCTGCAGATACAGATTGGTCACCGGCAGTGCGACGACCGAGACGCGGGCACGCGCGAGTGCCCGTGCGACCCGCTGCAGGTCGTCAGTGGGCAGGGTGTCGAGCCGACAACAGTGCCCCGCCGTGCGGACACGGTCCTCGGGCCAGTCGGCGACACGGTCGGCGTAGGCCTCGATGGTGAGGTGATCGCCGTCGAGAAACTCGTCGACGTGCAGGTCGGCGCCGATGCCGCGCGCCTCGGCCAGGTCGAGCAACCTGGTGAGTTCGACGAGCGGTTCGTCGGCGATGTGCGGTGCGCCGCCGACCAGATCGACGCCTGCATCGAGTGCGGCCTCGATGTGCGCCGCCGGCGTCATCGGGCTAGCGAGTACGGCGATCTGGATGTCCATCAGTCCGCGTAGGGAATCCCTGACCTCGGTGAGCACACGGACGGCGCGCAGTGGGTCCTCGTGTGGGAGCACATCGGCGTGGGTGCGTACCGCGGTGATCCCGTTTCGCAGCATTGACGAGGTCGCGTGCAGGGCGCGCGTCCGGAAAGACAGTTCGTCGAGGGCGACGCTGCCCGCTCGCCAGGAGGCGATCGCGTCGGCGAGATCGCCGCTCGGTGGCGACAGTTCAGGCCAGGACAGCGCCTTGTCCAGGTGGGCGTGGGGCTCGGCCGCCGGCGGTAGCAGAAGGTGGTCGCGGAGATCGAGCCAGCCGAGGGTGCGCGGCGCGACTGGGGACGACGGCGTGACCGCCCGGACCCGACGAATGCCGTCGGTATCGGTCGACAGCTCGACGTCGACCACTGATCCGTCGACCAGCGACCCGGTGATGCCCGGGACGGGTGCTGTCTGCGGAACCTGCATAGGGAAACTTTCTCGAGGACTTCGGGTGGCGTGCGGCAGTGCACGAGAGGTTGGTGGTCCCGCTGTGGCTGGGGTCGGCGGGGGTGGGGCGGTCCGTGATACTTGTTGATCACGTCAACAGGACCGAATATAGGAATGCGCTGTTGCCGCGACGTTAACCAGCGCTGCGGGCGTGTAACCATCGGTCCGAGTTCACCGCAGGAAGGGTGCGACCACATGGCGCTCGACGAGCCGGATCTCGCGCAGGTGTCGCTGGGCGCCGAAATTCGCCGGCGACGGAAGGCACACGGCCTCACGCTCGCCAATCTGGCTGCGCAGGCCGGTATCTCACACCCGTTCCTGTCGCAGCTCGAGCGCGGCTACGCGCGACCGAGTATGACGACCCTGGAACGAATAGCGAGGGCTCTGGACACCACCCAGGTGAGCCTCATGCTGGCCGCCGATCCCGCGCACGTGGCGGGTGCCCCGTCGTCGGCGCCGGCCGGGGCGCAATTGGTGCGCGCGGGTGAAGGCGCGATCCTTCCGCAGGCCGGCGACAACGCGGGGTATGCGCGGCTGCTCGTGCGGGGGGACGCCGCGTTCTTCCCTCAGGAACAGTTGTTGAACAGACGGGACTACGGCGAGTACTTCCAGCACGAGCAGGATGAATGGCTGCATGTCGTCGACGGCGAGGTCGAGGTCGACCTCGGCGACGGCAGCCTCCTCGAATTGCGAAGAGGCGACAGCCTTTACTACGCTGGCGGCATTCCCCATCGGTGGCGGCTCATCGGTTCCGAGGCTGCTCGCCTGGTCGTTGTCCAGGCGTCGGCGCAAGGGTTATGACTCGCGACCATGGGGGTGGTTCCTGTGGCTGGGAATCCCGGCGGAGATCGCAGTACCGAGGAGATCTCCGATGTCATTGTCAGCACCCGGCATTCAGGATGCCGTGCGTGTTCGTGTCGTGTCCCGGCGCGAGCTCACCTGTCGGATCGACGAGTTCGTTCTCGCACCGGACGGTGGCGCCGCGCTGCCGCCGTGGAGCGCCGGATCGCACGTCGATCTGCACACCCCCGCCGGACCGGTGCGGCAGTATTCGCTGTGCTCCTCGACCGACGACACGAGAACCTACCGAATCGCCATCGAACGTCGCGCCGACAGCCGCGGCGGATCGGTCTCCGCGCACGACGACATCGACGTAGGGGCCGAGGTGACGATCAGTCTGCCGCGCAACCACTTCGCGCTGACACGTGCACTCGGTTACGTATTCGTGGCCGGCGGCATCGGCATCACCCCCGTCCTCGCTCTGGTGGAGCAGGCGCACCGGTCGGGCCGCCCGTGGCGGCTCGTCTACGTCGGGCGGTCCCGCGCGGAGATGGCGTTCGTGGACGAGATCGAGTCCGGGTATCCCGGTCTGGTGACGGTTCACGAGTCGGGTCGTTCGGGTCGTCTCGATCTCGGTGAGGAGTTGGCCGGGCTCGCGCGCGGCACCGCGGTCTACGCTTGCGGGCCACCGTCGATGCTGGACGCTGTTGCGCGCGTGTGCGAACCGCAACCAGCGGTGGACTCGTTCGCCGAGCAGTTCACCGCCACCACGGCCACGTCTGCGGACAACTCGGAATTCGAACTCTCGCTCGCATTTTCGGGTGTGACGGTGAGGGTGCCGAAGGACCGCACCATCCTCGACGTCCTGGACGGACGCGGGGTGGTGGCACCATCGTCCTGTCGCGAAGGGGTGTGCGGAACGTGTGAGACCGGGGTGGTCAGCGGCGAGGTGGATCACCGGGACTCGATCCTGTCCTCGGCGGAGCGGTCCGAGAACGAATCCATGATGATCTGCGTGTCACGGTGCACGAGTGGTCGTTTGGTTCTCGAACTGTGACCACGACCGTGCTCACCGGGGCCGCGGCGGTCCTGCGCGACGCCACCACGGTCACTCATGGCCCAGTCGTCGTCGAGGACGGACGAGTCGGGAACACGGTCGGCGGCCGGCCCGGAACGGGCGAGGTCGTCGACGTCTCGGGTTGCGTCGTCACACCTGGCCTCGTGAACGCCCACCATCATCTGCTGCAGACCGCGTTTCGGTCACGTCCGGAGAGCCGGTTCGTCCCGATGCCGGACTGGCTCGGCCTGATGGCGCAACGCTATTCGTCGGTCGGTGTCGACCCCGAGCTCGTTGCCATGGCAGCCGCCGTCGGCCTCGCGGAGTCGCTGCTGTGCGGCGTGACGACGGTGGCCGACCACCATCTCACCTGGCCGCGAGATCAGGACCCGGTCGCGCTGGCGGATGCGACGATCGGTGCGGCGGCGCGGGTCGGTGCTCGGCTGGTCTTCGTCCGGGGCACTGCCCGTGACGACCCGGACCTGGCCGCCGCATCGGTCGAGGACATCCACCGGGCGCATCTGGGTGAGGGAGCGCGTGGGACCAGCGCCGACGGCATGCTTCAGCTGGCGGTCGGACCGTCCGGGGTGCACGCCGACGGGCCGGAGACCTTCGCCTTGCTCGCCGAGGTCGCGTCCCGCCTGGGTCTGCGTCGCCGCACTCAGGCCAACGAGCAGGTCGATGTGCAGGTTGCCGCGGAACGGTACGGTCGTCGACCGCTCACACTGTTGGACGAGTGGGGCTGGCTCGACGGCGACGTCACCGTGGCACACCTGTGCGACATCACCGACGACGAAGTAGCCCTGTTGGCGCGGTCCGGAGCGTCGGCGACCCATGCGCCGGGGTGCGACGTGCCGATGGGATGGGGCGTCGCGCGGGTCGCCGCACTCACGTCAGCGGGCGTGCGGGTGGGCCTCGGCACGAGTGGCGGCGGGAGCAACGATGCCGGGCATATGCTCGCCGACGCTCGGCTGGCGATGCAGGTCTCGGGCCTGATCGGTGAACCACTCACGGCCCGTGCGGTTCTCGCGATGGCGTCCGAGGGTGCCGCCGCAGGTCTCGGACGGGCCGAGCTGGGACACCTGCGGCCCGGGGCTGCGGCCGACCTCTGCGTGTGGGAGTGCTCGGACGTCTTCGACGCCGGGGTGTCCGACCCGTTCGACGGCCTGCTGTGGGCAGGCCCGGGTCGGCGACCCCGCGACGTCATGGTGGGCGGCCGGTGGGTGGTGCGCGACGGCGAGCTCGTCACCGCACAATCCCGCTCGCTCGCAACCGAACTCGGCAGGTTACTCAAGAATCGGCAGGTACCTGCCTCCTGAGGAAGCCCGTAGAACTTCTTGCTCCCTGAGGTGCGAGCGATGAACCCCTTGCTCCCTGAGGAGCACGAAGGACCTCTTGCTCCCTGAGGTGCGAGCGAAGCGAGCCTCGAAGGGTCTTGGCGAGATAGGTTGCTAGACCCTTCGTGGGGGGGGGGGGGGGGGGGGCCCCACCCACCCACAGTCCGGGGGTGGGGGGTGTGGGGGGGGGGGGGGGGGGTGGGTGTGTGGGGGGTTGTT
>NZ_JBHYNC010000008.1:0-175099 GCF_042743165.1 Gordonia sp. NPDC058843 | reverse complement strand
CTCCGCAAGCTCCGGGCGCTCCTCAGGGAGCAGTGGGGTACGCGCCCTCCGCAAGCTCCGGGCGCTCCTCAGGGAGCAGTGGGGTACGCGCCCTCCGCAAGCTCCGGGCGCTCCTCAGGGAGCAGGAGGGGACGCGCCCTTCGCAAGCTCCGGGCACTCCTCAGGGAGCAAGGGGGGGTCGCATCTTCAGCCGCAGGTCAGGCGTCCCACCACGGTCGCAGCGGAACCTGGTGCGTACCGTCCTCGTCGAGCTTGGTGGCGAGTACGTGGTGAAGCTGGATGATGTTGCGGTCGAACCCGATTCGACAACCGGCCATGTAGAGGCCCCAGAGCCGCGCGGTGCCCTCGCCCACCTCGGCGACCGCTTCGTCCCAGTGTTCGACGAGGTTGACGTTCCAGTCGCGCAGCGTCATCGCGTAGTGCTCGCGGAAGTTCTCTTCGTGGATGACCTCCATACCGCCGATGTCCTGCAGCTTGGAGATGATCTTGCCGGAGCCGGTGAGCTCACCGTCGGGGAACACGTAGCGGTCGATGAAGGAACCCGCTTTGCTGCGACTCGCGTTGTCTGGCCGAGTGATGCAGTGGTTCAGCAGCATCCCGCCGGGTCGGAGCTTGTCGCGCACGAATCCGAAGTAGGCCGGGTAGTTGTGGACGCCGATGTGTTCGGTGAGACCGATGGACGAGACCGCGTCGAATCCGCTTTCGGTGACGTCGCGATAGTCGCTGTGCCGGACCTCGGCGAACTCGCCGAGTCCCTCGTCGGCGATCGCCTTCTGGGCCCACTGTGCCTGCTCGGCGGACAGGGTCGCCCCGATCGCGTGCACGCCGCGCCGCGCCGCGTAACGGACCATTCCGCCCCAGCCGCAACCGATGTCGAGGAGGCGGTCCCCGGGTTCGAGGCGCAGCTTCTCGAAGATGAGGCGGTACTTGTTCTCCTGTGCGATCTCCAGCGAAGCTTCGCGTTCGGGATAGACCGCGCACGTGTAGGTCATGGCCGGGCCGAGGACCCACTCGTAGAAGGTGTTCGAGACGTCGTAGTGGTAGTGGATGACCTCGGCATCGCGAGCCTTGCTGTGCCGCAGTCCTTCCGCGAATCGGCGCCAGCGCGGCACAGCCTCTTGTGGAGGTGGCGCGATCGGCTTGAAATGTTCGATGCCCAGCGACCGCGCGATGTGCGCGAGCGCCAGGGGAGAGGGGCGGTGGAACTGCAGGTTGCTGGCGAGGGCCTTCAGCGCCGGGTACGGGTCACCGGGATGGGCGCCGATGAGTTCGAGATCGCCTGCGATGTATGCACGAGCGAGTCCGAGGTCGCCGGGTGCGGTCACCAGATACGTCGTGCCGCGCGGGTTCTTCAGATCGAGGCCGTACCGGGCGTCCGCGGGTCCGGCGCTGCTGCCGTCGTAGGCGGTGATCCGGATCGAGAGATTTCCGCCGAGGAGCGCTTCGAAGATCTCGGCGAGCGTCATCTTGCCTGCCTGTGAGTCCACACTCGCCGGTGTGCTGTCCTTGAATGTCGTCATTGGCGTTTCACCGCTTTCGCATAGAGGTCCAGCAGCCGGCCGCGGGGGTCGTACCGCTTCTTGAGGAGTCGATAACTCTCTCCGCCGTAGAGTTCGTCGAACTCCTCCGGCGTGTAGAAACTCTCCGAGTACAGCGACTTGTGGCCGTCGAGTTCGGCGACCTTGCGTTCGATGATCTTGTTGGTGTGCCCAGGATCGCCCGGGGTGACCGGCACGGCCGACCAGAAGCCGACGTTGACGTAGGTGCGTTGTGGGGCAAGGGGATACAGCGGCCAGGGTCGAACCGGGTCGGCACCCGGAAGGGCCGGCTCCCGGAGGCGGAGGGGGCACAGCCAGATCGGTTCGATGGGGATGTCGGCGAGGAACCACTCCACGTACTCGGCGGTCCGTTCGATGGGTACCTCGATGTCCTGTACGACGCGCTCACCCGCAGGCAGGCCCTTGCGGGCATTCAGCCGGTCGCCGATGTCGAAGCGCTGGTCGAGGCCGATCAGTTTCCAGTAGAAACTGCTGCGAAGGTAGCGCTTCGGCCACCATCGCCGGATCTTCGGATTCTGGGCCCCGAAGGCGCGTGAGCACCAGAACCAGTCGGTGTCCCACCGCCAGAGATAGTCATGGATCGTGAGCCGGTCGGTCGTCTTCTGCTGGACGGACCGGTAGAAGACGTCCATCCCGGTGTAGTCGCTGACCGGCCCCGCGTCGTCGGTCTGGCGACCGAGTGTCAGATAGGATTCGTTGGCGGAGAACACGACTCCGTCGAGATAGTCGACCGGCTCGCCGTCGTGCGTCTTCGTCGAGACGATCGTTTCCATCGCCGACTGGAGGTCGGCGACGGTGGTGAACCGGATGTGCCGCAGTGCCACGAAGGGCTTCACCGGCTCCAACTCGATGCGCAGGCGTACCGAGTACCCGAGCGTGCCATAGGAATTCGGGAATCCATAGAAGAGGTCGGCGTGTTCGTTGGTGGGTGTCGCGGTCAGGATCTCGCCATCACCGGTGAGGATGTCGATCTCGAGGACCGATTCGTGAGGCAGGCCCGAGCGGAACGATGTGCTCTCGATGCCGAGTCCGGTGACCGCGCCACCGAGGGTGATCGTCTTGAGCTGCGGGACGACCAGCGGTGCGAGGCCGTACGGAAGCGTGGCTGCGACGAGGTTCTCGTAGGTGCACATTCCGGCCACGTCGGCGGTCCGCGCCGCCGGGTTCACCGAGATGACCCGGTCGAGTCCGGAGACGTCCAGTCCCGGATGCGGATTGGCGGCGCGTTTGCGAAAGAGGTTGGACGTCTTCTTCGCTAGGCGCACGGTTGCCTGCGGCGGGATGGCACGATAGCTGGCCAGAAGGTCGGCGACCCCCTGGTCGAATGCCGCTCCCCCCATCTCCAGCCCTTTGCTCACCCGGTTAGCCTAGGACTTGATCAGTTCGCCCGCCAATCGTTTCGTACTGAGGAGTGTCCAATCGTGGGTCAGGTTTCCGCATCGCAGTCGCTCGACATCGCCGCCGCCCCGGACGCTGTGGTCGGAGCTCTCGCCGACTACAACGAGGCGCGCCCGGCCATCCTCCCGGAGCAGTACCGCGACTTCAAGGTGATCAGCGGCGGAAACGGCGACGGCACCGTCGTGCACTGGATCCTGCAGGCGACGTCGAAGCGGCAGCGGGACGTGCAGGCGACCGTCAGCGTCACCCCGGACACCGTCACCGAGCGCGACGCCAACTCGACGATGGTGACCACCTACACCGTCGCGCCGTCGGGCAGTGGTTCGCGCGTCACGACCACCACCACGTGGCAGGGTGCCGGCGGCATCGGCGGGTTCTTCGAGAAGACATTTGCGCCGAAGGGTCTCAACCGGATTCAGGCCGAGGTGCTCGGCAACCTGAAGAAGCGCCTCGAGAGCTGACGGCCGGCGTCTCCGCCGGCGGCGGCCGATGAGCGGCACGGGACCGGCCGACTCCGCCCGGCGCCGTCGTGGCCGGGCGCGACCGTCCCCGCTGCCCATCCGCGACGGCGTCGACGCCACGCGCGTGGTGTTGCGGTCGGGGCCGGAAATGACTGTGGGCCAGGCGCTGCTGGCCACGCCCAGTCTGGC
Organism: Gordonia sp. NPDC058843; assembly: GCF_042743165.1. Taxonomy (NCBI): domain Bacteria; kingdom Bacillati; phylum Actinomycetota; class Actinomycetes; order Mycobacteriales; family Gordoniaceae; genus Gordonia; species Gordonia sp. NPDC058843. The sequence continues at coordinate 171,492 of NZ_JBHYNC010000008.1, read as the reverse complement.
CGGACTGACCGCTGCCGACCTGCGTCGACGCGCCGCTGCCGGCGAGATCGTCGATGCCGACGGACAACCGGCAGATCTCGACTCGCCGTCGCGGCGCAATGTCTCGCTGTACCTCTACCGGGACCTCGACGACGAGGTGCCGATTCCGTTCGACCTGCCGGTGGTCTATCGCGACGAGAACATCGTCGTGGTGGACAAACCGCATTTCCTCGCCACGATGCCGCGTGGCCGTCACGTGACCGAGACCGCGCTGGTACGGCTGCGGCGAGAGCTGGGCTCGGACACCGTCTCGCCGGCTCACCGGCTGGACCGCCTCACCGCAGGAATTCTGTTGTTCACCCTCCGACCCGAGGTGCGCGCGGCCTACCAGGACCTGTTCGCGTCCCGAACCGCGCGCAAGGAGTACCTCGCACTCGCACCGGTCGACGAGGCGCTCACCACGACCGTGACGGTGCGGGATCGGATCGAGAAGACCGCGGGCGATCTGCGCGCACTCGTCGTCGACGGGCCCGTCAACGCCATCAGCGACATCGCGCTCGTCGATCGCACAGGCAGCCATGGCATCTACCGCTTGGTGCCGCACACCGGACGCACGCATCAGCTCAGGCTGCACATGGCCTCGCTGGGGGTGCCCATCGTCGACGACCCGCTGTACCCCGACGTGCGGCCCGAGCTCGCCGCGCGCCCCGATCACGGGGACTTCTCCCGGCCGTTACGGCTGGTGGCGCGGGTGTTGGAGTTCACCGACCCGCTGACCGGCGAGCAGCGCAGGTTCGAGAGCCGGCGACCGGTGTCGGGGTAGAAATCCACGATCTACCCTGGCCGCATGACCATCCGAGCGTCCTACGAGCGGCATCCCGACCTGGGTTGCGAGGCCGTGGTCTTCATCGACGACGAGTCGCTGGCCTGTTTCCAGATCCAGCGTGATCTCGTCGGAGGTCCACGAGCCGACGAGTACTGCGTCACGACGGGGGCCAGTGCGCCCGTCTACGGCGGGATCACGCAGTGGCGCCGTCTCGACGACCGGTTCGAGTTCGCGCTGACGCCGCGAGCAGGCCGGCTGTTCGGCGACGAGGTCCTTTCCTTCGAGGTCGCGCCCTCTGATGAGTCGACCGTCGACGACATCGCCGAGCATGTCGATCGGCTGCTGCGCTGACGCTGCGACTACCCTGGGCCGGGTGACGCAACCATTCGATCCCAGCGCGTTGTTCGGCGGCGGTCAGGGCGGGGAGAACCCGATGGCCGGATTGCTGGCGCAGGCGCAGCAGATGCAGGAAAAGCTCCTGTCCGCGCAGAACGAGATCGCGGCGGCGGAGGTGGTCGGCAGCGCGGGCAACGGACTCGTCACCGTGACCGGCAACGGCACGGGCGAGGTGACCGCCGTGTCGATCGACCCGAAGGTCGTCGATCCCGACGACGTGGACACCCTGCAGGACCTGCTGCTCGGCGCGCTCGCCGACCTGTCGGAGAAGCGCGAGCAGCTCGCCAGCGAGAAGATGGGTCCGCTGGCCGGTGGACTCGGCGGCGGCCTCCCCGGTCTCGGCGGCTGAGTACAGCACCCGCGCCCGACACCGAACGACGAGTAGAAACCCTGGACACCGTGGACGCAGATCACCATGTATGAGGGACCGATCCAGGATCTGATCGACGAACTGGCCAAACAGCCGGGGCTCGGTCCGAAGGGTGCGCAGCGGATCGCATTCCACCTGCTGGCCGGGGAGAAGCCCGACATCGATCGCCTCATCGCCGCGCTCGGTCGGGTTCGCGACGACGTGGTGTTCTGCGCCGAATGCGGAAACGTGTCGGCCAACCGCCTGTGCCGCATCTGTTCGGACGCGCGCCGCGACGCCAGCAAGATCTGCGTCGTGGAGGAGCCCAAGGACGTGCACGCGATCGAGCGGACCAAGGAGTTCACCGGCCGGTATCACGTGCTCGGAGGTGCGCTCGACCCGTTGTCGGGAATCGGCCCCGACCAGTTGCGCATTCGGGAACTGCTGCGTCGGCTGGCCAATCAGGAAGACGGCGTCGACGTCTCCGAGGTCATCGTCGCCACCGATCCGAACACGGAGGGAGAGGCCACCGCGACCTACCTCCAGCGCATGCTCAAGGACTTCCCGGGACTGTCGGTCACCCGCCTCGCCTCCGGTCTGCCCATGGGCGGCGACCTCGAGTTCGCCGACGAACTCACCCTCGGTCGTGCGCTGTCGGGTCGTCGCATCCTGGCATGAGGTCGGCGGCCGTCGTACCCGGCAAACCGGACGGCTACTGTCATGTGGTGATCTCGCGTAATCGGTGGCGTCGTCGAATCCGGGGTGTGTCCGCGGGCCTGACCGTGGTGGTCGTGGCCGGTCTGGTGGGTGCAGTACAGGGCGTGCAGGCCCCCGGGGTATCCGCGGCGCCCGCCCTTGATTGGCAGGCCTGTCCCGCGGTCCACGGCGTACCGGCGACGGTCCGGTGCGCGACGGTCGAGGTTCCGCTCGATCACCGCAAGCCGAACGGCGAGACGATCGAGATCGGCGTCAGCCGCATCCAGGCCCGCGACCAGTCCCGACGACGGGGTGTCGTGATGGGCAACCCCGGAGGACCGGGTGGCGACGGCATCGCGATGTTCAGCCAGGTGCGTCCGCCCGCCGCGATGCTCGACGAATGGGACCTGGTGGCCGTGCAGCCGCGCGGACTGGTGTCGGGCACCCCGCTGCGCTGCGAACCGATCACCGGTGACGAACCCGAACTGATGACGGCGCTGGGCAAGCTGAACCGCGAGCGCTGCGAGAGCCGTACCCCGGGTCTGGGCGCGACGCTCACCACCGAGAACACTGCGCGGGACATGGAGGTCGTCCGCAAGCTGCTCGGGGAATCGAAGGTCAGTCTCTACGGCATCTCCTACGGCACCCTGCTGATGTCGACGTACGCGACGCTGTTCCCGCAGCGGGTCGACCGCATGGTCCTCGACTCCGGGTTCGATCCGGGTGTGGTGTGGAACAGCCTCCTCTCCGTTCAGACACCGGGTTACAAGGCCAGGGTCCACGCGATGATGGCGTGGATCGCACGCCACGACCGGATCTATCACCTCGGCACAACTCCGCTCGCCGTCTACCTCAAGTGGAGCGACCGGGTCAGTGCCGAGGCCGGTGTGCCGCCGTCGCTGCTGGCGCCGCCCGCGCAGATCGGCGACGTGCCGCCCGGCCTGCGGGCGTTCGCCGAGCAGTACATCGCGGGCACCAACCTGACCGCCGACGCGCGCGCCAGGTTCGAGAACCTGGTGCTCACCCTGCTCAGACCAGGAGCACTGCAGTTGACCTCGCCGCTGCTGGCGCTCACCCGCGCCCTCGCGCCGGATCGGAACTCATGGCCGATGGTGGCGCTGATGACCGCGAGAACCGGTCTCGAGCTGCCCACACCGGCGCCCGCGGCGATCCAAGCCGCTCAGGTCTCGCAGGACATGCAGGCTGCGGTCCTGTGCAACGAGAACCAGGTGCCCGCGCGACCGTCGCTCGGTTTCCAGGCGTTCATCGCGAACTACGTGACCGGGGATCCCTTCGAAGCGCCTGGTCTCGCCTATGAGTCCGGCCTCGCATGCGCCGGGGCCCCGGCCCTCGCCCGTCCGATCGCGATCCGTAACCGTGGGCTGGCGGTGACGCCGTTGCAGATCCAGAGCGTCGGCGACCCGCAGACCCCGTATCGAGGTGCCCTCAAGATGCGGGACGTCATGCGCAGCCACCTCATCACGGTCGGTGGCGGTGACCATGGCCAGCTCGGCCGGGCGAACAAGCCACTCGACGACGCCATCGTCGAGTACCTCCGCACGGGCCGGACCACGGTGCAGCGCGTCACCGAAGCGCCGATCACGGCACCGCTGACGCAGTTGCCGCCGGCGTTCGCGTCCGGCGCCGCGGGCCGGTGACCCAGTCTGACCCGGTGAACCCGCAGACTCGCGCCCGCATCACCGAACTGGCCCACCGGCTCGATGCGGGGATCGTCGCCATCGACGGTCCGTCGGGTGCGGGGAAGTCGACGATCGCCGACCTCCTGGTCGCCGAACTGCGTGCTCGGGGCGTCGGGGTGACACTCGTCCGCACCGACGACTTCGCGACGTGGGACGACCCCGTCGCGTGGTGGCCGGAACTGGAAGCAGATGTGCTCCACCCGTTCGGACGACGACGCGACTACCGGTATCGGCCGCGCCTATGGCAGGACGGCGTCCCGACGCCCGGGCCCCGCGTGTGGATCGAGTGGCAACCCCTGCTGATCATCGAAGGGGTGTCCTCGGCTCGACGCCGGATCGCCGACCGCCTGTCCCATGCGCTGTGGCTCGACGGCGGATCCCCGGCCGAACGGCTCGAGCGGACGGTCACCCGCGATGGGGAGGACGCGCGCGCCCACCTGGAGGCGTGGCAGGACTTCGAGCGCGGCTGGTTCGGCGTGGATCACACGCGGGAGCGGTGCGTCGTCCTCGACTGACGGTCCGTCTCTGCTGACGGACGAGCGACGCCAGACCGGCGGTTACTGTCGAGAGATGGCCACCCGACGACGCTTCCGCGATCTGGCGGAGCTCGACGCGCAGCTGATCGAGTGCCGAGCATGCCCGCGGCTCGTCGAATGGCGGGAACTCGTCGCTCAGGAGAAACGACGTGCGTATGCCGATGAGGAGTACTGGGGTAGGCCCGTCGCCGGTATCGGCCCGGCCGACGCGCGATTGCTGATCGTCGGCCTCGCTCCCGCGGCGCACGGCGGGAACCGCACCGGGCGCATGTTCACCGGTGACCGCAGCGGCGACGTCCTGTTCGCGGCGCTGTATCGCGCCGGTCTTGCGAGCCAACCACATTCGGTCGCGATCGGCGACGGGCTGGAACTCTTCGACACGCGGATCACCGCGCCGGTGCACTGCGCGCCGCCGCAGAACAAGCCGACGGTGGAGGAGCGCGACACGTGCTCGTCCTGGCTGCACGCCGAACTGGAACTGCTCGCGCCGACGGTCCGTTCGGTGGTCACACTCGGTGGCTTCGGTTGGCAGTCAACGCTTCGCACTTTCGCAGAGCTCGGCTGGACGGTCCCGAAGCCGATGCCGAAGTTCGGTCACGGTGTCTCCACGACCCTCGTCCGCGATGACACCGAACTCGAGGTGTTCGGTTGCTACCACGTGAGCCAGCAGAACACCTTCACCGGGCGGCTGACGGTCGAGATGGTCGTGGACGTGCTCACTGCAGCGGCGGCGTCGGCCGGGATCGAAAGCGGCCACCGCCCTGGTCCCTGAGCTGCGAGCGAAGCGAGCCACGTTCTGCTCCCTGAGGTGCGAGCGAAGCGAGCCACGAAGGGCATCGCAACGTGCGTCACCAGGCCCTTCGTGGCTCGTCGCTTTCGCTCCTCGCACCTCAGGGACCAAGGGGCCATGCGGTTCTTTCGGATTAGGGAGCAGAGGGGTCGCTACCGCCGCCGGCCGGCGGCGAGGCGCTCGCGGCGAAGCCGGTCCACCTCGGGGAGGTCCAGCGGCGCAAGGGATTCGACGCCCAGCGCGGTGGCGAGGAGATGGTCGGCGAGTTCGGGGTTGCGAGCGAGCGCAGGCCCGTGCATGTAGGTGCCGATGACGCTGCCCTGGACGACACCCTCGGTGCCGTCGCCGACGCCGTTGCCGACACCGTGGCGCACCCGGCCGAGCGGGGCGGCGCCGGAGCCCAGAGTCGTTCCACCACGGTGGTTCTCGAAACCGGTGAGGGGTTGTGACAATCCCGGAAGGGCAGGGTCGACGAGGAGCTCGCCGATGCTCCGCTCCGCCTGGGGGGCCGTCGTCAGATCGAACAGTGAGATGCCGTCGACGCGTTCGCCCGCCGACGTCTCGTACCAATGGCCGAGCACCTGGATGGCGGCACAGATCGCCAGCACCGGGCGTCCGGCGGCCGCGGCCTGCTGCAGTCCCGGGTAGCGCGTCAGGTGCCGGGTGGCCAGCCGCTGGGCGTAGTCCTCGGCTCCGCCGAGGGTGTACACGTCGAGGGAGTCGGGGACGGGGTCGTCGAGTGTGATGTGAATGACCTCGGCGTCGATGCCGCGCATCAGCGCTCGACGCTTCAGGACGAGTGCGTTGCCGCCGTCGCCGTAGGTGCCCATCACGTCGGGGAGTACCAGGCCGATCCGCAGGGTCGATTCGCTCACTGCTCCGCCTTCCGTGATCGCGCCGCGCGTTCCAGGGCTGTCCCGAGGTCGCGAAATGCCGTGTAGTTCGCCAGGACCTCGACGCGTCCGGGCGGGCACGACGCGATCGCTGCCATCGGGTCCGGAACGGTGGTGTGCTCGGCGCCCGCATAGAGCAGTCGTACGGACAGGTCGGCGGCGCGTTCACCGGCGGCGACGACCCGCATGGTCTCGAAGGCCTCGAATCGCACGTCCCACAACCAGGACAGGTCCTCGCCGTCGGGAACCTGACCGTTGACCGCGATGACCAGTCCGTCGGCGTCCTGGTCGATCATGGACATCGCTTCCTGCCATCCGGCCGGATTCTTCGCGAGAAGCGTTCGGACCGAATGATTTCCGACCTGATGGATCCCGTAGCGGCCGGCGACCTCGCCGACCGTGCCGACGGCCGCCACCGCGTTGCGCGGGTCGGCGCCCATCGCGACGGCGGCTGCCACGGCCTGGGTTGCGTTGCCGCGGTTGGCCTTACCGGGTACCGCGAGTTGCAGAGATGCGCTGAAACCGTCAGGGCCGTAGATGTTCTCGTCGTCGAACCACCAGTCGGGCGTGGGGCGGCGGAAGTTGTCGTCGCCGGTGGACCGCCACCCGGCCTCGGAGCGGACGATGGGCTCGCCGGTCCGGGGGCAGCTGACCGAGTCGCCGACCCAGCTCGCGCCGGCCGCGACCCAGACGACGTCCGGGGCGTCGAACGCCGCGGACGTCACCAGGACGTCGTCGCAATTGGCGATCACGGTGGTCTCGGGATGACGCGCGATGCCCTCGCGGAGCCGGCGTTCGATCATGTTGATCTCGCCGACCCGGTCGAGCTGATCCCGGGAGAGGTTGAGCAGCACGAGGACCTCGGGGTCGACTGCGTCGCTGACATGCGGGACATGCAATTCATCGACTTCGAGCGCGCAGAACGGGGCGGTACGGCTGAGGGTGAGTGTCGCGATGATGCCGGCGTCCATGTTGGCGCCGTCGGCCTGTGTCGCGACCTCGCCGAGCTCGGCCATGGCGGCGGCGGTCATCCGCGTGGTCGTCGATTTGCCGTTGGTCCCGGTGACGATCGCGGTGCGCTTGCCGGCCGCGAGCCGGCCCATGATCTGGGGGTCGATCTTCGCGGCGACCAGCCCGCCGATCATCGACCCCTTGCCTCGTCCCGCGGTTCGCGACGCCCACCGGGCTGCTGCCGCGGCGCCAAGGGCGACGGCGGTGCGCGCGGGAACACGGGTGTTCGTGCGGGTTGCGGAACCGGCGGAAGAGAGTCGGTCGGGCATGCGCACGAGTGTGTCACAGGCCGATCCGGCGGGAGTGGTCGTGCCGTCGGCCGGCGCCGCGTAGGCTCGGCGGCTGTGAGTCGCGACACCCAACTGCGCCTGTCCCTGCCCGCTCGAGTGCAACGCCGAGTGTTGCTCGCCGCCGCACGAATCCCCGCCGGCGCGCTGACCGTTCTGGGGCGTCGGGCACCGGTCAACTCCGACGGCGAGCGGGTCGCCCCCGAGCTCGCGGCGATCGGCTGGGCCAACGACAACGTGCCCGGTCTGAATCCCTTCCAGGGCGAGGTGGCGCAGTCGCGCGCGCAGACCGACGAGAGCGGCGCGTCGATGGCCGAGGTGCTGCCGCCGATGGCGGTGGAAGAGGACCTCGTCATCGACGGGCCCGCCGGGCCGATCCCGGCCACCCGGTACCGCTCCTCGACCGAGTCGGCGGGGCTGCTCGTCTACTACCACGGCGGTGGCTTCGTCACCGGCAGCCGGATCAGCCACGACGCATTCGTCCGTCGCCTCGCGCACGGCACCGGACTCGACGTGCTGTCGGTCGAGTACCGCCTGGCCCCGGAGGCGCCGTTTCCGGCGGCTGTCGAGGATGCGGTGGCGGCCTGGCACTTCGCCGTCGAGGTGGCGCCGCGATGGGGTCTCGATCCCGCACGGATCGTCGTAGGCGGTGACAGCGCCGGCGGCAACCTCGCGACCGTCGTCGCCCGGGAGGTTCGCGACGACTCCGTGACCCCCGTCTTCCAGCTGCTCATCTACCCGGTGACCGATCAGGCCGCCGACACCCCCTCGCGGCGGGAGTTCGCGTCCGGGTACTTCCTCACCGCCGACGGCATCGACTGGTTCACCGACCGCTATCTGCCCGATGCCGCGCAGCGCAGCGATCCGCGCTGCTCGCCGCTGCTCGCAGATGACCTCAGTGGTCTGCCTCCCGCCCACGTCATGGTCGCCGGCTTCGACCCGCTGCGCGATGAGGGCCTCGCGTACGCGCGCAAGCTCGAGGAGGCGGGGGTGCCGGTCACGGTTCGGCGGGAAGGGGCGATGATCCACGGGTTCGTCAACATGACGCTGATCAGTCCCGGTGCCCGCGCCGCGGTCGACCGTCTCTGCGCGGTGGTGCGCGACGCGCTCACCGCGACACCGCCCACCGGGACGACGTCACCCGCCTGAACGCACCGGCGTCCCCGCGCAGGCGAGGGCCGTCGGCTCGTCCAGCCGGGAATCGGCGCCGGACCCGGGTGCCCCGTCGGCGGACGCCGTTCGCCGACGAGACCGCGGCCGGGCCATCACCCCGGCGGCACACCCGGCGACGACGATGACCGCGCCGACGATCTCCCCGACGGTCGGGACCTCGCCGAGGAACACGAAGGCCGCCGAGATGCCGACCACCGGCACGAGCAGGGACATCGGCGACACACGGCTCGCGTCGTTGCGTCCGAGGAGCGTCGTCCAGAGGCCCGCCCCGATCACGGTGCCGAAGATCGCGAGGTAGGCGAGTCCGCCGAGTGCGAGCAGCCCGGTCTCGGTGTTCAGGGTCGTCAGGGACTCGAAACCGGCGGCGGGTCCCTCGATGACGAGGCTGGCCAGGTAAAGCGGGGGAGTGGCGACGACGGCCATCCAGAGTGTCATCCGCAAGGAATCGTCCGGACGTGCCAGACGTCCGCCGATGTTGCCGGCAGCCCAGCTGAGTCCACCGAGCACGGTGAGGCCGATCGGGAGCAGGGCGGCGACGCCGAGGTCGGTGCCGTGCACCCGATCGACTGCGATGAGCACCATTCCCCCGAGGGCGATGACAAGGCCGATCACCTGGCCGGCGGTCATGCGCTCGCGCAGGAACAACACACCGAGCACCACGGTGAACGGCGCGGATGTCTGCAACACGAGAGACGCGAGCCCGGTGGGCATGCCCAGTTCCATCGCGAGGAACAGCATCATGAACTGCACCGTCCCGAAACCGGTGGCGTACAGCAAGAACCACTTCACGCGGACCTTCGGGAACCGCACGAACACCATCACGGGTATCGCCATGACGGCGAATCGCAGGGCGGCGAGGAAGAACGGCGGGAAGTGGTCCAACCCGAGTCGGATCGCGATGAAGTTCAGTCCCCAGAGGAAGACGACGAACAGCGCGAGTAACCGATCACGAGTGGACATGGACCCATCGTCAGCGCCTGCGAAGTGAAGAACAATCGAATTTATACGGAAGGACTATTCAGTTTTACTGAATGTTGCCGGGGTCACTCCTGCGCTGCGGCGACCTTCGCGCGAACGTCCTCCATGTCGAGACCCTCGACCGCGCCGATGAGCTCCTCGAGCTGGGCGGCGGGAAGAGCTCCGGGCTGGTTGAAGACCAGGATGCCGTCGCGGAACGCCATGAGGGTCGGGATGGACCGGATGCCGAGGCTGCCTGCGAGCTGCTGCTCGGCCTCGGTGTCGATCTTGCCGAAGGTGATGTCCGAATGGGCTTCGGAGGCCTTCTCGAAGACCGGCGCGAACTGTCGGCACGGGCCGCACCAGCCCGCCCAGAAGTCGAGTAGGACGATGCCGTCCGACGAGATGGTGTCCTCGAAGGTCTCTATGGTGATGTCTTGTGATGCCATGCCTCCCACAACGGCGCAAGAGGGCCAGGCATTCCGGACTCACCTCGGGGGATGGATCTGTATCCTGCTGTCAGTGCTGTGCGCACAGCCACCCGAGCCGGCGAGGCACCCGCGTTGTCTACGAGGCGCTGACGGGCAAGGTCCCCAGGATCTGCGCGATCTGGCCGGTCACGAATTCAGTGCGGCAATCGACGCGGGCGTCGCACGGAATGGGAACGAGCATGACCAGGCGTTCGGCCGAGAAACGCATTGCGCGTACGTTCGCGCATACCCATGGGATGTCGTACCGCGCCGCCTTGTCGGCCGTCCGGGAGAGAGTCGGCGCGGAGACGTGCTGCCCTATGTCCAGCGGCTCCTGATCGAGGCGGTCGAGGGCTGCGGTGTCCGACACTGGGCGCGGATCGACGAATGGGACGGCGTGGGGTCCGTGGTCATCACCGACATCGGCGGAGAGGTCTACCGGCTGACGGCCGAATCCCTGGCGCCCGTGGTGAGCACCCACATCGACGAAGGCACGATCAGCGAACCCCTCGATGTGGACAGCTATCTCGCCGATGACATCATCCAATCGGCGCTGTTCGGTTGCGTCATCTACCGTCACGAGGTCCGACACCGGCCGGTGATGGTGGCCTGAGGGTCGCGTCACAGGGCCGCGTCACAAAGTCGCTCGAGGGCGTCGTCGCGGAGTCTGCGACACCTCCGTTGGTATCGGGATTCGATGAGTACCGTTGCCGCATGGAGGTTCGTCGCCTGAGGCTGCTGCGTGAGTTCGCCGATCGCGAGTCCATCGGGGCGGTCGCCGACGCGATGCACATGACCCCGTCGGCGGTGTCGCAGCAACTGAAGGTGTTGGCCGACGAGGCGGGTGTCGCACTGTTCGAGCCGGACGGGCGTCGAATCCGGCTGACCGAGGCGGGACGCGCACTCGTGTTGCGGGCCGACGATGTCATCGCAGCGGTGGACCGCGCGCACGAGGAGATGTCGTCGTATCGGTCCGGCAAGGCGCGGGTGCGGCTGGCGATGTTCCCGTCGGGGTCGACGCTGCTGTTGCCGTCGGTCCTGGACATGGCGGCCGAGTCGGGCATCGACGTACACGCGGTGCATCTGGATGTCGGATATCACGACGCCGCACCGGCTCTCGCCGATTTCGACGTCGTCGTCACGCATCGGGACGAGCGCACCCCGGCGGTCAATGTGCCGCGCGTGCGGGTGACCGAGCTGATGCGCGAACCCGTCGACGTCATCGTCGCCGACGACAACGAACTGGCGACCCGCGACGAGGTCGCGGTGACCGAGCTGGCCGAACACGACTGGATCAGTGTCGAGGGCGGATTCCCCGTCGACGATGTGCTGCAGTCGATCTCGGCGGTGACGGGCGTCGCACCCCGGGTCACCCAGCGGATGCTGGACTTCACCACCATCGAAGCGCTCGTGGCCGGCGGTCACGGGATCGCACTGATGCCGAGGTTCGCGGTACGCCACCCCGGGGTGAAACGGTTGGTGATCAAGGGTGTTCGCGCCGCACGCGTCTACGAGGCGCTGTCCCGGCCACGGTCACGCTCGGCGGTGCAGCGGGTCGTCGAGCATCTCCAGACCGCGAGCGACGGCCGGGGTTGACCGCCGGACGCCGACAGCCCGGGGCGAGATGCTGGCCCCGGGCTGTCGTCCGGCTGTCTCAGGCGCTGGTGGTCAGACGCCCAGGCTCTTGCCGACGATGTCCTTCATGATCTCGGTGGTGCCACCGAAGATCGTCTGGATGCGAGCGTCGGTGTACGCGCGGGCGACCCGGTACTCGTTCATGTAGCCGTAGCCGCCGTGCAGCTGCAGACAGCTGTCGATGACTCGCTTGGCGAGTTCGGTACACCACCACTTGTTCTTCGACGCGTCGACGGCGTTCAGCTCGCCGTCGAGGACGCCCTGCAAGCAGCGGTCGATGTAGACCTCGGCGATGTCGAGCTCGGTGGCCATCTCGGCGAGGGTGAAGCGGTTCGCCTGGAAGGTGCCGATGGGACGGCCGAAGGCCTTGCGGTCCTTGGTGTACTGCAGCGTCTCGTCGAAGATCGCACGCGCGCCGGCGATGGCGCCGATGCCGATCGACAGTCGCTCGGACGGCAGATTCTGCATGAGGTGGTAGAAGCCCATGCCCTCTTGTCCGAGCAGGTTCTCGGCCGGCACGCGCACGTTGTTGAAGTGCAACTCGGCGGTGTCCTGCGCCTTGAGGCCCATCTTGTCGAGCTTGCGACCGCGCTCGAAGCCCTCCATGCCGCGCTCGACGACCAGCAGCGAGAACGCCTTGTGGCCCGCTTCGGGATCGGAATTGGTGCGGCACACCACGACGACGAGATCGGAGTTGATGCCCGAGGAGATGAAGGTCTTGCTGCCGTTGAGGACATAGTGATCGCCCTCGAGCTTGGCCGAGGTCTTGATACCCGCGAGGTCGGAGCCAGCGCCCGGCTCGGTCATCGCGACGGCGAGGATCGTCTCACCGGTGGCGATGCCCGGCATCCAGCGCTTCTTCTGCTCGTCGTTGGCGAGATGCACGAAGTACGGTGCCACGACGTCGTTCTGCAAGCTCAGTCCGGGGGCGGCGCCGTCGAACTTGGCGAACTCCTCGACCACGACGGCGTTGAACCGGAAGTCGTCCATGGCGCCGCCGCCGCCGTACTCCTCGGGGATGTTGAACCCGAGAAGTCCTGCGTCACCGGCCTTCTTGAACGCGATGCGATCGACCTGACCGGCTCGCGTCCACTCCTCGGTGTACGGGGCGCATTCGCGCTGCAGGAACTGGCGCGCGGTTTCCCGCAGGGCCTCGTGCTCGTCTTCGAAGATGGTGCGTTTCATGGCTTCTCCCTTTCGTGAGTGAGTATGTACTCGATGTCGGTCGGTGATCAGTCGTCGGTATGTCCCTGCGCGCCGACGACGCGCAGGGAGATCAGGGCGTAGGAGGCCGCCACCTCGGCCGGCGTCCGGGCACCCGAGGGGCGGTACCAGGTGGTGACCGCCTGGCACGCGCCGAAGAGGTAACGCAGTACTTCCTTCGGGTCCTCGTCGAAGGCGAACTCTCCCGATTCGACGCCGCGCGCGATGACATCGGCGAGCAGGTCCTCGGTCTCGGTCCGCATCGCGACGTAGGTCTCGCGTCGTGGGTCCTCGGAATCGAGGTGCCGGAACTCGCTTGCCACGCTGGCGAGTTCGAGGTCACTGGTCATGTGCAGCACGATCGACTCGATGGCGTTGGACAACTGCTCGCTCGGGGTCCGGCCCGACTCGATGGCGGCACCGACCCACGCCAGTACCGAGGTCATCGCCGCCTCGAGCAGTTCGACGAGGATGCCGAGTTTGTTGTCGTGGTGGTAGTACAGCGTGGGTAGCGACACCCCGGCGCGCGACGCGATGTCGCGGATCGAGGTGCCGTGGTAACCCCGTTCGTAGAAGGCATGTTTCGCCGCGACGAGCGTGGCCGGTAGCGGTACCGGCTCGCGTCGTCGCCAGTCCAGACCCTCGGTCTCGATGGTGATCTTCTTGCCGGGGGCGATCTTCGCTGCTTCAGACACGTTCGATGATGGTGGCATTGGCCATGCCCGCGCCCTCGCACATGGTCTGCAGGCCGTAGCGGCCGCCGGTGGCCTCCAAGTGGTTGACCATCGTCGACAGCAAGCGGGTGCCGGACGAGCCGAGTGCGTGCCCGAGCGAGATGGCACCACCGCGCGGATTCAGTTTGGCGGGGTCGGCACCGAACTCGTGCGCCCACGCCAGCGGCACCGGTGCGAAGGCCTCGTTGACCTCGTAGGTGTCGATGTCGTCGATGCTCAACCCGGCCCGCTTGAGGACCTTGTGAGTCGCCGGGATCGGTGCGGTCAGCATGAAGATCGGGTCGTCGCCGGCCACTGAGAACGAGTGGAACCGCGCCCGCGGGGTCAGGCCCAGTTTGGCGGCCATGGTGTCGCTCATGATGAGTGCACCGGATGCGCCATCGGTGAGGGGCGAGGAGTTGCCCGGCGTGATGAGCCAGTTGATGTCGGGAAAGCGTGCGGCGGTCTCTTCGGTGTAGAAGGACGGGCGCAGGCCGGACAGGCCCTCGGCGGTGGTCGACGCGCGGATCGTTTCGTCGATGCGGTGGGTGACGATCTCGCCGTTGGCGTCGGCGACGTCGATCGGCAGCACCTCGCGGTCGAAGAATCCTTCGGCCGCGGCTGCGGCGGCACGCTGATGCGACTGCGCGGCGAAGGCGTCGAGGGTGTCGCGATCGAACTTCCACTTGGCCGAGATCAATTCGGCCGAGATGCCCTGGTTGACCAGTCCATCCGGGTAGCGTGCGGCGATGCTGGGACCGTGGGGACTGCGTCCGGCGGTCGTGAAGCCCATCGGGACCCGGCTCATGGACTCCACGCCGGCGGCGATGACCACGTCGTAGGCGCCGGCGATGATGCCTTGAGCAGCGAAGTGGGCGGCCTGCTGGCTAGATCCGCACTGGCGGTCGACGGTCGTGGCGGGCACGGACTCGGGGAAGCCGGCCGAGAGCAGCGCGGTCCGCGAGATGTTCAGGGCCTGCTCACCGGCCTGGCCGACGCAGCCGCCGATGACGTCGTCGACGATGGCCGGATCGATGTCGTTGCGCTCGACCAGTGAGCGCAGCACATGTGCCAGCAGCTCGACGGGCTTGGTCTCCGACAGCGCTCCGCCGGGCTTGCCCTTTCCGGACGCGAGGCGGACGACGTCGACGATGACGGCTTCGGGCATGGGATTTCCTCTCGGGCGCAGCGGCGCGACGCAGCACACTGCATGGCACGCGTCACTTTATCTAACGATCGTTATACCCGGTGTAGCACGCGACCGGCGGCGGAATCAACATCACGGACCGCAAGAAACGGACGAAGCCCCCACCCGTGGACGGGTGAGGGCGGCAGCCGCGTCGGGTCAGATGGTGCCCTTGTCGTCCTGACCTGCGGGAACTGCGGTGAACGTGCGGACGTCGAGCGGTCCGGCGAGCAGGCCGCCGATCGCCTTGCCGAGTTCGGTGAGGGCGGGTGCAGCGCCGTGGGTAGCCAGGGCCTCCATGGATTCCCAACGTTCGATCATCACCAGGTCGGTCGAGTCGCCGGTGGCTTCGTGCAGCGCGTACTTCCCGCATCCGGGCTCACCGTGCACTTCGGGGATCGCGGTCAGTACGGCCTCCCGAACCGCCTGTTCCTCGCCGGGCTTGGGAGAGATGGTGGCTATGACGATCACTTCCGACATACGGGGTTCTCCGTTCGTGGGGTGGCTCGGTACGGGGGTATGGGTGCCCGGACCGGCCGCCGGACACTCCCGTGACGGTAGGCGAGGACCGTTCCGTTCGGGTGCGTTCGGCCGAGTCCGCCTCGAGCCGCGAGCGATCGGAGGGGTGGCAGGGGTGCACGCGCGAGATTGAGACCGAGAACACAGTGAAGGGGTCAATGTGACTACACATGATGCCTGATTGATGAGACGTCGTCGCGTCGATGTCTCCACGAAACTGCTGACCAGAGCCGAAATCGGGCGAAAACCACTGCGCGGAACCCGGTTCGAGCGCGCGGGCGGTCAGCTCTACTCGGCGGTCAGATCCGGTGACCCAGAGCACCCCACCGGGCGGATTGCGGTTTGCTCGGCCGAATCACGCATACCTATGCTGCGTGCGTTCGGTCACATCTGCCGAACGCAACTGTGGCGGGGGCGGTGTCGAGATGGCGGTGAGCACAGCGAGCGTGGGTCCGCTCCGCTCCGGTCCGGTCATCTATCTGCTCTCGTGCATCCGCACCTTCGGACGGCTGGTCCGCATGACCGCCCGATCGTCGGCGATTGCCGCCGCCGAGGTCGTTGCCGGACGTTTTCCATTGCGCGAGAGCCTGGTTCAGGGGTGGTTCTTCGTATCTGTAGCCCTCTGGCCGGCGATCCTCATCTCCATCCCGATGGGCGTGGTGATCGCGGTGCAGATCGGCAGCGTCACAGCGAACGTCGGCGCGAACTCGATGGCGGGTGCGGTCGGTGGAATGGGAGTGATGCAGCAGATCGCGCCACTGGCGACCGCGCTTCTGGTCGGCGGCGCCGGGGGATCGGCCATCGCGTCGGACCTCGGTTCGCGCACGATCCGCGACGAGATCGACGCGTTGCGCACCATGGGCATCGACCCGCACCAGCGTCTTGTCGCTCCCCGGCTGGTCGCGATGTCGCTGGTGGCGCCGGCACTGGCCGTTCTGGTGATCCTCATGAGCATCCTGTCGAGCTTCGTCGTCGCGGCGGTCGGGCAGGGCGTTGCCCCGGGCTCCTACTGGCTGTCGTTCGGGAGCTTCGCGTCGGTCACCGACCTGCTGATCTGCCTGGGCAAGGCGATGATCTTCGGTTTCGTGGTCGCGGCCATCGCCTGTCACCGGGGGCTGGAGGCGAAGGGCGGGCCCAAAGGAGTTGCCGACGGCGTCAATGCGGCTGTCGTCCTGGGCATTCTGGCGTGCGTCGTCCTCAACCTCGCTCTCACCCAGTTGACGCTGATGTTCGTCCCTGTCCGGTTCCTGTGAGCGGGTCGAGATGACTGCCGACCTCAACGAGCCAGCCGTCCATCGACGTCGACTCCTGGGCTGGACCAGGTCGGTGGACCGGTTATGGGATCCGGTCGACGCACTGGGACGCCAGTTCCACTTCGTGTGGATGGCCCTGCGCGGCACCGGTCATGCGATGCGGAGACACCGTCGCCAGACCACCGAGATCTTCACCGACCTCGCCTGGGGTAACGGTCGGGCGGTGATCGTCGGCGGCGGCGTGGCGCCGGTGCTCGCGCTGATGGGTGTCGTCTCCGGCGCGATGATCGGCATCATCGGCTTCGAGGTGCTCGACATGCTGGGCATCGGTCCACTCGCCGGCGCGATGTCGGCGCTGGCGAACCCGCGCGAGCTCGCCCCGCTGATCGCTGCGGTCGGCTTCGCGGCGCAGGCGGGCTGCCGGATCACCGCCGAGGTCGGTGCCATGCGGATCTCGGAGGAGATCGACGCCCTCGAGGCGCAGGCGATCGATCCGGTTCCCTACGTCGTCTCCACGCGCGTCATCGCGTCGGTGCTGACCGTGATCCCCGCGTATCTCATCGCGCTCGCACTGGGTTTCGCGACCACCCGCCTCACGGTCACCGCCGTCCAAGGCCAGGCGACCGGCGCCTACCAGCACTACTTCGACATGTTCATCGAGCCCGTCGACCTCGTGTACTCGCTGATCAAGGTCGCAGTCTTCGTCGTGGTCGTCACGCTCGTCCACGCTTACCAGGGTTTCTACGCCAGCGGCGGTCCCGAGGGCGTCGGGGTCGCGTCCGGACGGGCGATCCGCGCGAGTCTGGTCGCCATCACCGTGTGCGACATGATCCTGACCTTGCTGATGTGGGGTCTCGAATCGTCGATCGACTTCGCGGGGTGACCACATGAGCAACCATCGTGAACCGAGCCCGTACGGGTACCGCCTGCGCGGTCTGGGTGTCCTCCTTCTCGTTGTCGTGCTGGGGATCTTCCTGTGGCAGCGGGTGACTCCGGAACCGGCGGGCGGCGTGCGGTTCGGTCTCGTGGTCACCGACCTCGGCGACGGGGTCGGCGAGGCGACCCCGGTACGGCTCCACGGGCTCACGGTCGGCGAGGTTGTCGACCATCGTCCACACGGGCCCGGTCACCAGTTGGTGACCCTGTCGGTCGAGGGGGACCGGTTCGGCGAGCTGTCGGATGAACTCGACGTCCGCTTCATCTCCGGCACCGTGTTCGGGTCGACCGCCGTCGAGCTGATCCCGTCCGGCACCGGTGAGTCACTCCGCCCGCAGTCGGTGCTCGATCTCGGGGACCGCGCGTCCGACGACACGATCACGACGATCATGCGCGACTCCGGGAGGCTGTTGATCGATGTGGTCAACCGGGACCTCGCGACCTCACTCGACGCCGGTGCCGAACTGACGGCCGCATCGGCGCCGCTGCTCGCATCAGGGCTCCTCGTACTCCGAACCATGCAGCGGAAGATGAACCTACCCATGGCGCAACTACTCCCGAAGCTGGCGAACGCCACCGAGGGTACGGCGGCGTTCACACCGTCCGCGCTCGGCATCATGCACTCCCTGGCATCGGTGAAGGATCTCGACGACCCCGAGCAGGTCGAACTCGCCAACGGGACCATCGTCGAGGTCTCCAATCTGGTCTTCTCCTTCGCCGGTCGTCTCGTCGGTGCGCTGGCCCCGATGGCCGGCCTGATGGACGCCATGCTCGATCTACTCGTGCCACTCAACCAGGGCCTCGACAGGGTCACACCGCAGAAGGTGTCGACGTTGCTCGACGGCGCGGACGGTGCGCTTCACCGGCGCGACGGTCGCGTGGAGCTCGACACCGAGCTGCTGCTGCAGGGCTTCCCCGCCTTCGACCTGCCACTCGCGGCCATGAGTCCGTCTGCAGCAGAGAGCGATACGCGTTCCGGTGGGCCACGATGAAGACCCCGAGGCAGTCCGCGGTCCGGTTGGCCATCCTCGGCCTGGCCGCCGCGATCATCGTCGCCCTCATGGTGCAGGCCATCCAGCGACCGGTGGCGGGCGAAACCGTCGACTATGAAGCGACGTTCGGCGACGTCTTCGGGCTGACGCAGAACGCCGACGTCCGGATGCGCGGAGTCCAGATCGGCAAGGTGACCGGGATCGAGTTGACCGAGGACGCACGCGCCGAGGTGGCCTTTCATCTCCAGGACGAACACCGACTGCGGTCAGAGGACAAGCTGGCCATCCGCTTCCAGAATCTCGCCGGCCAGCGCTACGTGGAGGTGATCCGCGGCGACGCGTCGGCACCGACTCTCCCGGACGGTGCGACCGTCACCGAGACGGCCGACTCGTTCGACATCACCACCGTCTTCAATGGCCTGCGGCCGTTGCTGAGTGCGGCGGATCCCGCGGTCTACAACCGTCTGGCAACCAACCTCGTCGCGCTCGTCGACGGCGGAAGCGACGACATGGCACCTGTACTCAGGGACATCTCGACACTCACCTCGTACGCGACCGACCGCACCGCGGTCATGGAGACGATCGTAGGCAATCTCGAGCGGGTGTCCGCGCAGATCGGCGGCCGTTCGGCGAATCTGTCGGCGATCCTCAAGGTGTTCCATTCGATCTTCATCCCCATCGCGAGCCGCATGGAGGAGTTCCTCTCGCTGATGGACAGGGGATCGGTCGAACTGTCGGAGATCCTGCGAGTGACCGACGCGCTCAGTCTGATGGGGCTCGGTGCCGAGAACACCAGCGACGATGTGACGCGACGTATCGACGAGGTAATCCCGGACACGGCTGCCGCGGTGCGGTCGTTGTCGATCCTGCCCGGCGTCCTCGGCGGCTTGAATCAGCTGATCCCGCGTGCGAATCCGGCACGCGCATGTAGCAATGGCGAACTCGCGCTACCGATCACCGCCGGCGTGCTCATGGCGGGGCGCGCACTCACCGTGTGCAAGGGGAACCGATGACCGACACCCGAAGCAAAACCCTCATCGGAGCCGAGGATGCGTCGTCCGGGTCGCAGATGTGGTGGGCGACGATCAGTATCGCGGTGGTCGCGCTCGTCGTCGCGACGACCACCTTCCTCTATCTGAAACCACCCGGCGACAACACCTTTCACCTCGCCGTGAGCGAATCCGGCAACCTCCGGGCCGGCGACACGGTGCGAGTCGCGGGCATCCCGGTCGGCAAGGTGCTCGGGCTGACCCTTCGCGATGACCACGTCGATGTCGCCTTCTCGGTCAGCAACGATGTGTTCGTGGGTGATACGACGTCCGTCTCGGTTCGCATGCTGACCCCGGTCGGCGGTCTCTACCTCGCGCTGATGCCCTCGGGTGGTGAGCCGCTGCGCGAGGCGATTCCCCAGAGCCGCGCGCAGCTGCCGTTCCTGGTCAACGATCTCGTGTCCAGCGCGGTCGGCGTCACCGACGACATCGACACCGATGCACTCCGTACGGCCATGTCGGCGACGACCCGGGCGCTCGACGGGTCGCCGGGCGCAGTCCGTGGTTCGGTCACCGACATGCAGAAGGTGCTCGAGCTCTTCGCGGCGCAGAAGAACCAGATCCGGGACCTGCTGTCGCTGTCGAACGAGTATCTGGGTGCAGTGCAGGACAACAAGGCGCTGATCACGGAGGTCATCCGTGCCTACGCGATCCTCGGCCCGCAGACGGTCGCCGCGCAGGAGAAGGTCCGCGTGTTCGCCGACTCGACCGTCATCCTCGTCGGGGTCATCTTCGACTTCCTCGCGGGCCCTTATCAGGACAAGATCGAGCCACTGCTGCCGCCGCTCGTCGAGGCCCGGAATCTGAGCCGCGAGATGGTCGAGTGGACAGACCAGGTGGCCGACCAGCTGCGGTCGACCCTGCTGAGCCTCGGTGAGCTGGCGGGTCCGGAAGGAAAAGCCCTCGTCGATCAAAGCGGTCTGACGGCGCGACTACCCGACGTGTGTCTCCCGGTGCCCGGACGGATGTGCTGATGCCGGGTTCGGAACTGCCGGTCGATACAGGACGGCGCGGCGGACCGAGCGCTCGTCGCCGTCGCGGGCTCGTCGTCTTCACCGTGATGGTCACGGTGGTCGCGCTGTGCAGCGTGGCGTTCGCCACGACCGACAGCCGCGGTCCCCTCGCACTCTGCGCCGCGTTCGAGAATTCCTTCGGCCTGTATCCCGGTGCAGCGGTAACGATCCGGGGGATACCGGTCGGCACGGTCGACCGCCTCGAGCCACACGGACCGGTGGTGCAGGTCGCCATGTCGATCGACGATCGGACGCTGGGCGAGAACGTCGGCGCCGCGATCGTGAACTCCTCGATCCTCACCGACCGCAGAGTCGAACTCGTGAACACCGAGCGCGACCCGGGTACGGGCGAGTTCGACGGGGCCTGCATCCCGGAATCCCGCACGGCCGAGCCGATCAGCGTCCCGGACGCACTGAACTCGTTCTCCCGCTTCTTCTCCCAGATCACCACAGCCGACGAGTCGGGACGCCCGCCGCTGCAGGCCCTGTTGGCCGGCGCCGATCGTGAGCTGTCCGACCTCGGGCCGGTGATCAACGGACAGCTCCGGGATCTCGGACGGTTGATGGAGTCGCCGGACGCGTTCATGAGAGACTTCGGCACGCTCATCGAGAACAGCGCGGAGCTGAGCGAGTTCGTCGCGGCCGACTGGGACAACGTCGCCACCGCCATCAAGACCTTCGGTCCGGGCCTGTCCCTCATCGAGCACCTGCTCGGGCTGGTGAAGACGATCGTCGGCAAGCTGGCGGCGGCGCTCGGTCCGCTCGATCGGCTGTTCAATCAGAACTTTCCGCTGTTCATGGACGTGCTCAACGCATCCGTCCCGATCGTGAGCATGGTGCGCACCCGCGCCGAACAGTCGCCGGAGGTGCTCCAGACCATCCCGGCGGTGCTGAAGATGCTGCACGCGATGATCGAAGGCCCGGGGCGGGGAATCGGCATCGGTTATCGCGCTCCGCGAGTTCAGGTTACGAGTTCCGACGCCGGCCGGATGTGCGCGCTGCTGAAACGCATTCCGGGTAGCCGCTGCGAGGCGTCGTCGACCACGATCGTGACCGTGCCACTTCCGCAACTTCTTCTCACCGACCTGGGAGGGCATCGATGAGGCGCGCCCCCGTCCGTTCGGGGCAGCCGTCGACGCCCCGACTCCCGCGGCGGTTGTTCGAATGGTGCGGGTTGGTGCTCGCGGTTGCGATGCTGTGCGTCGGGTGCTCGTTCAATCCGAGTGATCACGCGATGCCCGGCACCGGTGTCGGTGGCCCCACCTATCGCCTGAACCTCGAGTTCACCTCGTTGCTCAGCCTGCCCGCTGGTGCCGAAGTCCGTGGCAACGGAGCGAAAGTGGGTTCGCTACGGGCGATCACGCTCGACGATGCCAGTGCGATCGCGCACATCGACGTCCGAGTCGACGTCGAACTGCCCAGGGGTACACGTGCCGAGTTACGGCAGACCTCCGTGCTCGGAGACATCTACATCGCGTTGCTCCCGCCGTCGGAGACCGGGAGCGAGACGCTCCGGGATGGCGACACCATCGGCCTGTCGGAGACCGACCCCGGTCCCCAGATCGAAGACGTGCTCGCGCGGATGGCCGATTTCGTGAACGCGGGCAGCGTCACCCGACTCCAGGACGCGATCGTCGAGCTGAACAAGACCCTGCCCACCGACGTGGCCGAACTTCGAGGCCTGTCCGAGTTCGCGTCGGCGACGGTGAACGAGGCCGCCGGCGAGGTCGACGCCCTCGATCGCACGCTGGAGGCGACCGCCCGGCTCACCACACGCCTCGACGCGATGCGTGACCAACTCGGGTTCGTGTTCTCCGACAGGGCACGCGACCGGCTCGAGCGGGTTCCCCAGTTCATGACAGCCGTGCTCAACGTGGTCATCGACGTCAGCACGCTCACGACCGGCCTCGAGTGGCTCATCCCGCGGTTGCCGCACGTGCGCTCGACCCTGGAGACGGTCGCACCGCTGGTTCGTGAACCTTCGGCGAGTCCGCACCAGGTGAAAGGTAATGCTGCGACGGCGGTTTCACTCACCAGAAACAAGTTGATCCCGTTCCTGTTGGGGCCCGACGTGAACATCACCGAGGTGAGCGTCGCCGGCCAGGACGTGAGCGCCAACGCGCTCTTCCTGCTGAAGATGGTCGGAGCGGTCCGATGAGCCGGATACCGAGTTGGGCGTCGATCATGGCGTTGCTCCTGACGACGGTGCTCGGCGTCGGGTACCTGATGGTCGGTGTCCTCGCTGCCGACCCGACGCGGACCTACACGAGCCTCACCGTCGACCTGACGGACTCGGCCGGCCTGCGCGCCGGCTCGGATGTCGTGTACCGCGGGGTGAACATCGGGCAGGTCGACGAGGTGACCGGTCGTCCGGGCGGTGTACGAATCCGCCTGTCCTACTGGGCAGATCAACTGGTCCCGGTCGAGACCGACCTCGAGGTCGAGCAACTCTCGGCGCTCGGCGAGCCCGTGTTCGCGTTCCTGCCGGCGACCGACACCGGACCCTTCATCGCCGACGGTGCCCATCTCACCCAGGTTGTGGACATCCCGACCTCGGTGGCGCAGTTGCTCGGGGATGCGTCGTCGATGCTCGAACAAGTCGAACCCGAGCGGGTCACCCGACTGATCGACACATTCAGTCAGTCCGTGACCGGTGTGCAGTCCGAGGTGACACCCGCGGTCCGACGTGGCGCCGACCTGCTGCTGCTCACGCTCACCTCGCGGCAAGGACATCTCGATGCCCTGACCGACCACATGACCGACATCCTCTCCAAGACCGATGAATTGAAGCAGGCCATGATCTCCGCACCCCCGCAACTCGATGAGTTCGGGGAGTCGCTCGGAGTGTCCTACGAATACCTCTTCCTCGCCTCCCGCGAGCTCCGGGGACGCGAGGTCATGGGTTCGTGGCGCGACGAGCAGCAAGAGTTGGTCGCCGTGCTCGAGAAGCTGTCCCCGGACCTGCGGGCGCTCGGCGGGATTCTGCGCCCGATCACGCAGGCCTCCGGTCCGCTGGTCGGCATGATCGACATCGCCGACCTACTCGACCGTGCCCTCCATTCCCTGCCCGGCGATCGCGTACGCATCGAACTGACCGCCCCGGGCACGTCGCCCCACATACCCAGCACGTCAAGGAGCCCCCGATGAGCGAACACGACAACACCGCCGACGAGGCCTCGTCGGCCGACGACGCCCGAGACAGCACCTCGGACGGCGGTTCCACAGTGGCGGTGAAGGAGTCGTCGCGACCCGACCCGGCAGCGGAACCCGTGGCGGCGTCTCGTCGTCCGTTCATCGCCCTCGGTGCGGTGGCAGTGGTCGCCACAGTGCTCGCCGTCGTCTTCGGAACACTGTGGGCCACCGATGGTTCCGATGACGAACTGACGTCGCTGACCGGCAAGATCGCCGCCGAGGGTGAGGCGGAGCGGGTCGCGGGGGATTACGCACTGAGCGTCTCGAAGGTCGATTACGAAGACATCGACGCCTGGCGTCGCGCACTCGAGACCGGGGTGACGCAACAGCTGAAGGAGAAGATGGGTACCGCGGTGGACGTCGTGGCGCCACTGCTCACGCAGATGCAGTATGTGTCCACGGCCGAGAAGCTCGCGGCGACCGTCGCGCACTCCGACGGGAACGCCTACGTCGTACGGGTTTTCGTGGACATGGACTCCACCAGTCGCCAGACCCCCGACGGCGTCGCCGCAACTGCGAGTTACACCATCACGCTCGACCGCGGAAGTGACTGGACCATCACCGATGTCGGCGGCCTGGGCGCCGGACTCCCGGGTCAGGCCGATCCGGCGCCCTCCGGCGGCAACTGAGCTGCCGGCCTGGGGGGTTCCTGTTCCCCGAGGTGCGAACCTCCTGCTCCCTGATTGAGCACGAATGCCCCCTGTTCCCTGATTGAGCACGAAGGCCCCCCTGTTCCCTGAGGTGCGAGCGCAGCGAGCCTCGAAGGGCCCGTGACGTCATCTCGCCGGCCCCTTCGAGGCTCGTCGCTTTCGCTCCTCGCACCTCAGGGAGCAGGGGTGGTCGTTGCGTGCGCTCCTCGCACCTCAGGGAGCAGGGGTGGTCGTTGCTTGCGCTCCTCGCACCTCAGGGACCAGGGGTTATGCGGTTCTTTCGGATTAGGGAGCGATGGGGGTGGCCCTCCGCAAGCTCCGGACGCGCCTCAGGGAACAGGGGTGGTCGCTTCTTTCGGATCAGGGAACAGAACGGTCAGCGCCAGCCGAGGGCCGGTGCCACGTGCGTGAGGATCGACTCGAGGACGTGGGCGTTGTAGTCCACGCCGAGTTGGTTCGGCACGGTCAGCAACAGCGTGTCGGCCGCCGCGATCGCCTCGTCCTCACGCAACTGCTCGATCAGCTTGTCCGGCTCGTCGGCGTAGCTCCGACCGAAGCGGGCCACGCTGTTGTCGATGACGCCGACCTGATCCGATTCGGCGCCACCGCGTCCGAAGTAGGCGCGGTCGCGGTCGTCGACGATGGCGAAGATGCTGCGGCTCACCGACACTCGCGGCTCGCGCGGATGTCCGGCGTCGGCCCATGCCTTGCGGAACCGCTGGATCTGTTCGGCCTGCAACTGGTGGAAGGGCACGCCGGTGTCCTCGGTCAGCAGCGTCGAGCTCATCAGGTTCATACCCTGCTGTGCGGTCCATTCCGCGGTTGCCCGGCTCCCGGCGCCCCACCAGATGCGGTCACGGAGACCGGGTGACTGCGGCTCGATGGGCAACAGACCCGGAGGGTTGGGGAACATCGGACGGGGATTGGGTGTGGCGAAGCCGCCTCCCTCGATGACGCGCAGGAACACCTCGGTGTGCTGCCGCGCCATCTCGGCGTCCGTCGAGCCTTCGGGTGGGACGTATCCGAAGTACTTGTAGCCGTCGATGACCTGCTCGGGCGATCCTCGGCTGATGCCGAGCTGAAGCCGGCCCTCCGAGATCAGATCGGCGGCGCCGGCATCCTCGGCCATATAGAGCGGGTTCTCGTACCGCATGTCGATGACCCCGGTGCCGATCTCGATGCGGCTGGTCTTGGCGCCGATGGCAGCCAGCAGCGGGAACGGCGAGGCGAGCTGCCGGGCGAAGTGATGCACCCGGTAGTACGCGCCGTCGACGCCGAGTTCCTCGGCGGCCACCGCCAGGTCGATCGACTGGAGCAGTGTGTCGGCGCCGGATCGCACCTGGGACCCGTGGGCGTCCGACCAGTGGCCGAACGACAGGAAACCGATGTTCTTCATGCCCTCTAAATGAAACCCGGGTCCGTTTTGTTCCCGCGATGCCGCTTCCGTCCGGCGACCCACCGGGGATCAGCGGACGGAAGCGGTCTGGCGGAGGCGCGGCGTGAAGGCCGGGCGGTCAGGGGGCCCAGGTGCCGGGAGCAGTCTCGTCCTCGGCAGTCGGTGTCGAGTTCACCCGGTAGGCGCGGTTCACTGCCGACACGACCGCGCGGAGGCTGGCGGTGGTGATCGACGACGCGATGCCGACGCCCCACACGGTTTCGCCGTTGACCTCGGTCTCCACGTACGCCGCGGCGCTGGCGTCGCCGCCCGCGGTCAGTGCGTGCTCGCTGTAGTCGAGAACCCGGACCTCGTAACCGACATTGCCCAGGGCGTCGACGAAGGCTGCCAGCGGGCCGTTGCCCGACCCGGCGATCTCGCGCTCGTTGCCCTCGACCTTCACGACCGCGGTGATGTGGTCATCGCCGCCGTCCACCTCGGCGGCGTCGACCTTCTGGCGAATCCGCTCCAGCGGCCAGACCGGATGAAGGTAGTTCTCCGCGAAGACATCCCACATCTCCTTGGGGTTGACCTCGCCGCCCTCGCCGTCGGTGATCTTCTGGATCTCGCGGCTGAACTCGATCTGCAGACGTCGCGGCAGGTTCATGCCGTGATCGGCCTTCATGATGTACGCGACGCCGCCCTTGCCGGACTGACTGTTCACGCGGATGACCGCTTCGTAGTTGCGGCCGACATCCTTGGGGTCGATCGGCAGATAGGGGACGGCCCAGGTGATGTCGTCGACGTCGGCGTCGGCGTTGTCCGCGTCGACCTTCATCTGGTCGAGGCCCTTGTTGATGGCGTCCTGGTGGCTACCCGAGAAGGCGGTGTAGACCAGGTCGCCACCGTAGGGGTGACGCTCGGGGACGTTGAGCTGATTGCAGTACTCGACCGTCCGGCGGATCTCATCGATGTCGGAGAAACTGATCTGCGGGTCGACGCCCCGGCTGAACATGTTCATGCCGAGGGTCACGAGGCACACGTTGCCGGTGCGCTCGCCGTTGCCGAACAGGCATCCCTCGATCCGGTCGGCGCCGGCCTGGTAGCCGAGTTCGGCTGCGGCGACCGCGGTTCCGCGGTCGTTGTGGGGATGCAGGCTCAGGATGACCGAGTCGCGCCGGGCCAGATTGCGGTGCATCCACTCGATCGAGTCGGCGTAGACGTTGGGGGTGGCCATCTCGACGGTCGCCGGCAGGTTGAGGATCATCGGCCGCTCGGGTGTGGGGGCGATGATCTCGGTGACCGCGTCGCACACCTCCTTGGCGAAGCTCAGCTCGGTACCCGTGTAGGACTCCGGGGAGTATTCGTAGCGCCAGTTGGTGTCGGGATAGTTCTGCTGAACCTCGAGGACCTTGTGCGCGGCGTCGGTGGCGATCTTGGTGATGGCCGCCTTGTCCGCGCGGAACACGACCCGACGCTGCAGGACCGACGTCGAGTTGTAGAAGTGCACGATGACGTTGGATGCACCGCGACAGGCGTCGAAGGTGCGCTCGATCAGCTCGTCGCGGCACTGGGTGAGGACCTGGATCGTCACGTCGTCGGGGATCGCGCCGTCCTCGATGATCTCGCGGACGAAGTCGTAGTCGGTCTGGCTGGCCGAGGGGAAACCGACCTCGATCTCCTTGTAGCCCATCCGCACCAGGAGGTCGAACATGCGTCGCTTGCGCGCCGGGCTCATCGGATCGATCAGGGCCTGATTACCGTCGCGCAGGTCGACGGCGCACCACATCGGTGCGGTGGTGATGACCTTGTCGGGCCACGTGCGGTCGGGAACCGTGACCGTCTCGACCTCGTCGGCGAACTGGCGGTAACGGTGTACCGGCATCGCCGAACTGCGCTGCGGGTTCCATACGGGTTGTCCGGCGGGAATCGGGCCTGCGGGCTCGACGATTCGGCTGGCGCCGGAAGTGAAGGTGTCTGCTGGTGCCATGGTGGTCATTCTCCGTGTGTGGAAGGAAAGTGACCGGCGCGTGATTGGGCCCCGCGACGGAGGGCCGGTCGGTTCAGACCCCGCCGCGGCAACCGAGGAGGAGTGCGCGCTGCATGCGCTTGACTGTACTCCCCGGCGACGAGGCGACCAAAGGTGCAGGTGGGACCGAATTATGGCTGCCCCCTCTTCGGGGGGTGCCGCCTCGTCGAGCTGCGTCCCAGACTATGACATGCCTCTCACCTCGCAGTCGGAGTGAGCCAATTCATCCGGCCGGCGGACAGGGGCACCCGGACCGACGCTGTCCGGATCGCGAGCCGCCACCCCCGACGCGGCCGTGGCGCAGAAAGGGACAAACGCCAGTGACGACCATCCCCGCCGAACCCCCGGTGACCCAACCTCCGGAGGGCAAGCGCACGAGCCTTAGACGAGTGGCCGCCGCGAGTTCCATCGGCACGACCATCGAGTTCTACGACTTCTTCATCTACGGCACGGCCGCGGCCCTGGTGTTCCCGACGGTGTTCTTCCCGTCCGCCGACGAGGTCACCGGAACGATCGCCTCCTTCGCGACCTTTGCCGTGGCCTTCTTCGCGCGGCCGGTCGGCGCAATGTTGTTCGGGCACTTCGGTGACCGGATCGGCCGTAAGCGCACCCTGGTCTGGACCCTGCTCATCATGGGCATCGCCACCGTCGCGATCGGACTGCTCCCCGGCTACGAGACCGGTGTCTTCGGCTTCGCCGAATCCGGCATCGGCATCGCGGCGCCCATCCTCCTCGTGTTCCTGCGGTTCCTGCAGGGCTTCGCCGTCGGCGGGGAATGGGCGGGCGCGACGCTTCTCACCGCCGAGTACGCCCCGCCGGGCAAGCGGGGTCTGTACGCGATGTTCCCGCAGCTCGGGCCGGCCTTCGCGTTCTTCCTGTCGAGCCTCACGTTCCTCATCGCGAGCCTGACGCTCGGCGAGACCAGTTCGGCCTTCCTCGACTACGGCTGGCGGATCCCGTTCATCTTGTCCTTCGCTCTCGTCGCCGTCGGACTGTGGGTTCGGCTCGCCGTCGCAGAGACCCCGGTGTTCCGGGAGGTGCAGCAGCGCAAGGCAACCGATGACGGTCCGGCCGACGGTCCCGCGCTGCCGTTCCTCGACGCCTTCCGTCACCAGTGGCGCGAGATCCTCATCGCCGGTGGCGCGCTGGCCAGTCTCTTCTCGCTCTTCTACATGGGCACAGCGTTCCTCACGAACTACGGCACCAAGTCACTGGATCTGTCCCGGACCTTCGTGCTGAGCGCGGGTATGGGTGCGGCCATCGTGTTCGGTCTGTCGACCGCGGCGTCGGCGGTGTGGTCGGATCGGGTCGGGCGTCGCCGCGTCATCCTCACCTCGTGCGCCATCGCGATCCCGTGGTCGCTGGTGCTGTTCCCGATCCTCGAGATCGGCGGCGGTCTCGCCTTCGTGGTCGGACTCCTCGGGACGCTGCTCATCTTCGGCATCGCCTACGGACCGGCAGGCGCTCTGCTGCCCGAATTGTTCGAGGCGCGCTACCGGTACACCGGAGCGGGGATGGGTTACAACCTCGCCGGCATCCTCGGCGGGGCCATCCCGCCGCTGATCGCCGCCCCGCTGATCGCCGGACCGGGTGCGATCTGGGTGGGTGTCCTGCTCGCCGGCCTGTCTGCCCTCAGCGTGGTGTGCACGATCATGATCGTCGAGACCAAGGACAAGACAATGCGTGCGTCGGTCACCGACGACGACAAGGTGCTGACCACGTAAACGTATGTCCCGCAACCCCACACGCAACTCCGCCCCGCGCCTGTCGGCTCGGGGCGGAGTCGTCTGTGAGACGACGGTCGTCGGACCCTTCGTGACGCGCCCTCCGCAAGCTCCGGGCGCTCCTCGGGGAGCGGAGGGGGACGCGCCCCCCGCAAGCTCCGGGCGCTCCTCAGGGAGCGGAGGGGGACGCGCCCTCCCCCGCAAGCTCCGGGCGCTCCTCAGTATCTGCGGCCTGGCGGCCGTCGTGGACCACGAAAAAACACTCGTCGGTGTCCGAAATCCATGCTCCCTGAGGTGCGAGCGACGCGAGCCACGAAGGGTGTAGCAACGTGTCTCACCGAGCCCTTCGTGGCTCGTCGCTTGCGCTCCTCGCACCTCAGGGACCAGGGGTTATGCGGCTCTTTCGGATTTAGGGACCAGGGGTTATGCGGTTCTTTCGGGTTAGGGAGCGGTGGGTGGGCGGACCCCTCGAATCAGGCGACCTGCCGGCTCACGGGGTGTAGCGCAGCCAGTCGACGGTCATCGTCGACGGACTCGGGGTCGTCGACGACGGGGGCCCGGGCCAGATGCCACCGACGGCGACGTTGAGCAGCGCGTACATGGGCTTGTCGAAGACCCATCGCTCGTCGCCGGTGAGTGAGGACCGGTTGATCGTGTAGACCGAGTTCCCGTCGATGGTGAAACGGATCTGTGACGACGACTTGGTCACGGCGTACACGTGGAAGTCGCCGGGGTCGATGCCGGTGAGGTCGTGGCCCCGTTGCCAGCGACCGGCGAGGGGCCCCGGCAGGGGGAGCCCGGGGAGGAGGTCGGTGAGCGAGATGTCGAGCGACCCGGCTGCGGTTCCCAGGGTCGTCGGGCCGTGCACGCCCACGTGCACCCAGTCGGAGTTGTTGATCGTCTCCGCGATGTCGACCTCACCGGACGCCGGGTACCCGACGGCGTCGATGTCGGTTCCCAGCAGCCAGAACGCCGGGTGCAGCCCGCGGCCCTGCGGTAGCGAGATGCGCGCGGAGATCGTCCCGTAGGTGAACTCGAAGCTGTCCTTCGTGGTGAGCCGTGCCGAGGTCCAACCGCCCGTCGCGGCGCGGCGCGCCTCGATGAGCAGGTTGCCGTTGCCGTCGAGGCGCGAGTTGAGCCTGTCGGCGGTGTAGTTCTGCACCTCGTTGTTGCCCCAACCGCCCGCGCCGGTCTCGTGCTGCAGTGCCGACGGCAACGTGCCTGCCGCACCGTTGAACTCGAGACCGAAAGGTTCGTCGGCATGGGCGGTCGCCGGGACCGAGAGCGCTGCCGCGGCTGTCAGTGCAGTGATGGCGGCGACGGGGGCGAGATGGGATCTCACCCGGCGGAGAAGTCCTCGCGGAGGAGGTGTGACAGTCATGCAGAAGAAGTACCACAAGTCACTTCTGTCTCATATGCCTCGTTCGTCACATCCCCCGGTCAGGAGTCCGTCGGGTCCGTGAAGGCAGGGCGTCCCCAGTTGCCGGCGAAGGCGACCTCGCTGCGGGGAAGTCGTGTCCGGGGCTTCTCGTCGCGCGCCCGGATCTCCTCGGGGAGGGAGCCCGCGTCGGTGGCGAGAGATCCGACGCCGAGCAGCACCAGCGGCCGCTTGTCGGCGGGAATCCCGAAGGCGGCGCGCGCGGCCTCGGCGTCGAAACCGGCCATCGGGTGCGCATTGAAACCGAGGGCCTCGGCCTGCAGGATCATCTGCGCCACGGCGAGGCCGCAGTCGACCGCCCCATAGGTGTGCGCTTTCGCGTCCTCGGGGTCATCGGTGGTGCACACCATGACGAGCGCCGCCGACCGCGGCGCCCAGCCCGAGTTTCCCCGGGTCAGGACGCTGCTGAGAGTGGCGAACGTCGGATCGTCGCGCAGGCCGACGATGAAACGCACCGGCTGTATCCGGCCCCAGGTGGGAGCCCAGCGGCCCGCGTCGACGATGACGGTGAGGTCGTCGACCGAGATGGTTGCGGACGGATCGTAGCCGCGCGCACTCCTTCGGCCCGAGATGAGTTCGTGCATCCGCCCGAGGGTAGTGGCGCGAGGCCGTCAGGACTCGGTTCGGGCGCTGACCGCGCCGACCGGGCCGGCTGAGTCGGGCAGCTGGACCCCGGCCACCTCGGCCTGCGGATCGGTCGGCTCGTCGCGCATCACGACGAGCAGGATGGCGCCCAGGACGAGGAGTGCGAGACCGCTCGCGAGCGATGCGGCATGCATGCCGTCCACGAAGGACTGTTTCGCGGCAGCGGCCAGACCTTCTCCGGCAGGACCCATGTCCGTCGAGCGGTGCAGCGTCTCGCCGAGAGTATCGCCGAACGCCCAACCCCGGTCGCCGTCGCGGAACACAAGAGTGGCCAGCGATCCGAGCAGGGCGAGGCCCATCGCGGTTCCGAGCTCGAAGCTCGTCTCCGAGATGCCGGACGCGGCACCCGACCGTTCCGGTGGCACCGAGCCGACGACGACGACCGACACGAGGCTGAACTGGATGCCATAGCCGACGCCGGCGACCGTCGTGCACAGCACGTACACCCAGACCGGGGACGAGGTGTCCAGCGTCAACATGCCGAGATTGCCCGCGGCGGCCAGGCCGACGGAACCGACGAAGGCCATGCGCGTGCCCAGGAACGACGCGACCTTGGTGGCGCCGATGGAGAACACCGCCACCGCGACGGCCATCGGGAGTCCGGCGATCGCCGCGGCGAGGACGTCATGTCCCATGACCGACTGGAGGTAGACGCCGGTCAGATACGACATGCCGCCGAGCGCCATCATGCCGATGAGGGCAACGGCGACCGCGCCGCTGAACTGCGCGTTGCCGAACAGTTTGAGATCGAGGAGCGGGGCCGTGACGCGTCGCTGGTGGAGCAGGAAGCCGATGAGCAGCGCCGCGCCGACGACTCCGGCGATGATCACCGTGGGCGTGGCACCGTCGCTCGCGACCGTCTTGACGGCGTAGACGAGCGGGAAGATCCCGGCCATCGAGAGCACGACGCCGGTGACGTCGAAGGGGTCGGTCGTCGTGGCGCGGTACTCGGGGATCAGGCGCGGCCCGAAGACGAACAGCAGAACCAGCACCGGGACATTGATGAGGAAGACGACGCCCCACCAGAAGTGATGGAGCAGAACGCCTCCGATGACGGGGCCCACCGCGCTGCCGCCGGCGAACGCCGCGGTCCAGACGCCGATCGCACGACCGCGCTCACGGGCGTTCGGGAACATGTTGGCGATGAGCGAGAGGCTCGACGGCAGCAGGGTTGCGCCGCCGATGCCCATCAGGGCGCGCGCGGCGATCAGGATGCCGGCCGAGGGTGCGAAGGCGGCGATGACCGAGGCGATGCCGAACAGGGCGGCGCCGGCGAGAAGGATACGACGACGGCCGACGCGGTCGCCGACATTGCCCATCGTGATGAGCAGACCGGCGATCAGGAACCCGTAGATGTCGAGAATCCACAGCTGCTCGGCTGCGGACGGTGCGAGCGCATCGGTGATCGACGGGATGGCGAGGTACAGCACGGAGACGTCCATCGAGACCAGGAACACCGGCAGTGTGAGCACGGCCAGTCCCAGCCACGTTCGTCGGTCGGCGGCACCCGGAGTGGTCGGGTGGAGCCGGTTCGACGGGTCGAGCTGGGCGGACATCATTCCTCCTTCGCGGTAGACGACAGCTACCTACGCGTACGGTGTACGCGGGTCAGCGTACGGGGATGAGTACGCTGTACGCAATCGCTTTATTCCCGCTCTGAGCAGGAGGAACCCGAAAGTGACGTCCGACACCTCGAAGCTGTCACCCGAGGCGATCGTGGAAGCGGCGATCACCGTCGCCGATGCCGACGGCATCAGCTCGCTGTCGATGCGACGCGTCGCCGAGAAGCTGGGCGTCGGAGCGATGTCCCTCTACCGGCACGTCGCGGACAAAGACGCCCTGCTGCAGGCGATGTCGACGGAGGTCGGACGCCGGTTCCCGTACCCGGTCGACACCGAGCCCGGCTGGCGTTCCCGGGTCGACGTGGCCGTCGACGTCGACTGGGAGCTCTACACCAGGCATCCGTGGGTCGTCCTGGCCTACTCGTCGCCGCGGCACAGCTACGGCGAGGACTCCCTGGCGTGCCTCGACTGGCTCGCGGCCGGATTCCTCGAACTCGGCGTCGGCATCGAACGCGCCACCGACATGGCGCTGTCGGTGTGGAGCTTCGTCCACGGCGTCGCGCTCGTGGCGGTGAGCGATCAGCTGCTCCACGACGAGTCGCTGCTCCCGTCCGCCGGGTTGGCGGAGGTGATCTCGGGGGAGTCCGAGGTCGAGGTCCCGTCGCATCTCGCTCGCCTCGCCGGACGACGGGATGCCGGTCGGCTCCTCGATCCCCGCGCCCGGCTCGACGCCGGAATCGACTACCTCTGCCTGGGATTCGCGGCCTCGGCGGTGTGACGGGCCTTCTGCTCCCTGAGGAGCGAGCTTGCGAGCGTCTCTCTGCTCCCTGAGGAGCGAGCTTGCGAGCGTCTCTCTGCTCCCTGAGGAGCGAGCTTGCGAGCGTCTCTCTGCTCCCTGAGGAGCGAGCTTGCGAGCGTCACGAAGGGTCTCGCAACCTGTCTCACCAGGCCCTTCGAGGCTCGTCGCTTGCGCTCCTCGCACCTCAGGGGTCAGGGGGTTATGCGGTTCTTTCGGATTAGGGAGCAGCAGGGCTCGTCGCTTGCGCCCCAGGGAGCAGAAGGGCACGTCGCTTGCGCCCCAGGGAGCAGAAGGCTCTCGCTCGCGCTCCTCGCTCTTCAGGGAGCAACAGATATCCGGCTCGTTCGGATGAGGAGTTGTGCGGGACTTCCGGATCAGAGGAGCAGGCCCGGTCACATGGCGTGCGGGAACACGGTGAGCATGTGCGCACCGAACCACGAGCTGCCCACGACGACCGGCACGACGATCAGGCCCGCGACGACCGGCCGCATCCGGGCGAGCGCCATCGCCAGCGGGATCAGCAGAACGAACGCGGGCAGGAGCAGCCGCGGTCGGCTCATCATCAGTCCGCTCGACAGTACGATCTGCGCGACGAGCAGCGAACCGTACAGCAGGACCGGCCACGGCACCCGCGACCAGATCGCGACGCCCAACATCACCAGCGTGCTCAGGACGATCCAGGATGTGGCCACCGGTGCGATCTCGGCCGAATGCACGAGCATCTCGTTGACGAACTCGAAAGCTGCCACTCCCCAGTCGAATTGGGTGTCCCACCCCTCGGTCTGGATCTGGAACCACCCGGTCGGTGACCCGGTGTGCGCCCACACCACGCACAGGTAGGCGAGGTATCCGAGGGGGCTGATGACGATCGCGACGATTGCGCGGACCCGGGCACCCCGCGGGACAGCGGTCCCGCGCGTCTGCCACAGGAATGTGACGGCCGCGAGCATCACGACCCCGATCAGGACTGCCGCCGTCGGTCGGCACAGTCCGCAGATCGCGGCCACCATGCCCGCGAGGAGCCAGCGTTTCTCGAGGACCCCGACCAGCGCCCACACCGCGAGGGCGCAGAACAGCGCCTCGGTGTAGGCCATGTTCAGCACGATCGACATCGGCGTCGCCGCGAAGAGCGCGACCAGGAACAACCCGGCGCCGCGCTCGGGAACCGGGCCGATCGGAGACCGCCGCGCCATGAGTCGCGCACACACCATCCCCAGACGTGCCGCGCCGACCGCGGCCACGCAGCCCAGGACCAGGTTCACCGTGATCGCGGCACCGAACGGGCTCAGCCCGGGCAATTTCGCGATCAGGCCGACGAGATACGGGTAACCGGGGAAGAAGGCGTACGCCGTGTCGACGGTGTGCAGACCTCGCGCATCGGTGAGGGCGTAAGGCACGCCGTCGTAACCGTGGGTCGCGATCGCGATCATCCACTGCCCGTCCCACACCGCCAGGGAGTCGCCCAGCGTCGTGCCACGGAGATCTGCGAACCGGGCCAGGACGAGGATGCCGACGGCCCGGATGACGAGGAAGACGAGCAGTGCGTCGAGCCACCACCGATGCTTGCGGAGGCCGGCCGGCGACGAGCTGAGCGGACCGACGAGAGTGGAGGTCATCGAGGTCAGTCGACGACGCGCCTCGGCAGCGCGGGATCGTTCGCCGTCTGCGCCGCGTCCTGGCCGTGCGACCCCGCTGTCGGTGCGGCGTCCGGTCCGACCGTCGGCACTGCCTCTGGTATCGCCGACGTCGGTAGGGGAGGCCACCCGAGCGATCCTAGGGCGGAACGGATCGTCTCGGGTCCGATGGGTGGGGCGGAGGCCAGGTCAGGGCCGTCGGGCGTGGTCCCGGTAAGGTTGTCCCGGCAAGTTGACGTCTATGGACCGGCCGAGGCGGCCGGCGGGAGGTAACTCGACGTGGCCCTCGTGGTGCAGAAGTACGGCGGATCATCGGTCGCAACGGCCGAACGCATCCGTCGCGTCGCCGAGCGGATCGTCGAGACCAAGAAGCAGGGCAACGACGTCGTCGTGGTCGTGTCGGCGATGGGTGACACCACCGACGAGCTGCTCGACCTCGCTCAGCAGGTCAACCCGGCGCCGCCGGCTCGCGAGATGGACATGCTGCTGACCTCCGGGGAGCGGATCTCGAACTCGCTCGTGGCCATGGCGATCAGCTCGATGGGTGCGCAGGCGCAGTCGTTCACCGGTTCTCAGGCCGGCGTCATCACGACGAGCAGCCACGGCAAGGCCAAGATCATCGACGTCACGCCCGGACGCGTCCGCAGCGCCCTCGACGAAGGCAAGATCGTGCTGGTCGCCGGCTTCCAGGGTGTCTCGCAGGACACCAAGGACGTCACCACCCTCGGCCGTGGAGGTTCGGACACCACTGCTGTCGCCCTGGCGGCAGCCCTCGAGGCCGACGTCTGCGAGATCTACACCGACGTCGACGGCGTCTACTCGGCAGATCCGCGCATCGTGCCCGACGCCCGTCGCCTGGACAAGGTCAGCTTCGAGGAGATGCTCGAGCTGGCAGCGTGCGGCGCCAAGGTGCTGATGCTGCGTTGCGTCGAGTACGCCCGCCGGTACAACGTTCCCGTTCACGTGCGCTCGTCGTACTCGACCAAACCCGGCACCGTGGTGACCGGATCGATGGAGGACATTCCCGTGGAAGAAGCCATTCTCACCGGCGTCGCACATGA
The DNA here is from genome assembly GCF_042743165.1 of Gordonia sp. NPDC058843. NCBI lineage: Bacteria > Bacillati > Actinomycetota > Actinomycetes > Mycobacteriales > Gordoniaceae > Gordonia > Gordonia sp. NPDC058843. Next base: position 134,821 of record NZ_JBHYNC010000008.1, on the reverse strand, counting down.
TCGCAGCGAGGCCAAGATCACCGTCGTCGGACTCGACGACAAGCCCGGTTATGCGGCGCGGGTGTTCCGTGCCGTCGCCGATGCCGAGATCAACATCGACATGGTGCTGCAGAACGTCTCCAAGATCGACACCGGCAAGACCGACATCACCTTCACCCTGCCCCGCGAGCTCGGGCCGCTCGGTGTGGAGAAACTGACCAAGCTGCAGGAGGAGATCGGGTTCACCGATCTGCTCTACGACGATCACATCGGCAAGGTGTCGCTGGTGGGTGCGGGTATGAAGTCGCACCCAGGCGTGACCGCCACGTTCTGTGAGGCCCTCAGCGAGGCCGGCGTCAACATCGAGCTGATCTCCACCTCGGAGATCCGTATCTCGGTGCTGTGCCGCGACACCGAACTCGACGACGCGGTGCGCGCTCTGCATGCCGCGTTCGATCTCGGCGGCGAAGAAGAAGCCGTCGTCTACGCCGGAACGGGGCGATAGCAGTGGGCGTACGTATCGGAGTCGTCGGCGCGACCGGTCAGGTCGGCGCCGTCATGCGAACCCTGTTGGCCGAGCGCAACTTCCCGGCCGACGAGGTGCGGTTCTTCGCGTCGTCGCGTTCGGCGGGCAAGAAGCTGCCGTGGGGCGACGGCGAGATCGTCGTCGAAGACGCCTCGACCGCCGACCCGTCGGGTCTGGACATCGCGCTGTTCTCCGCGGGCGCCACGATGTCGCGCGAGCAGGCACCTCGTTTCGCCGCAGCCGGCGTCACCGTCATCGACAACTCGTCGGCGTGGCGCAAGGATTCCGATGTGCCGCTGGTGGTCTCGGAGGTCAACGGCGAACTGGCGAAGAACCCGCCGAAGGGCATCATCGCCAACCCGAACTGCACGACCATGGCCGCCATGCCGGTGCTGAAGCCGCTGCACGACGAGGCCGGCCTGCAGCGACTGATCATCTCCAGCTACCAGGCGGTGTCGGGCAGCGGACTGGCCGGTGTCGAGGAGCTCGCCGGCCAGGTGCGCGCGGTGGCCGGCGATGCGGAGAAGCTCGTACACGACGGCTCGGCCGTGGACTTCCCCGCGCCGAACAAGTACGTCGCACCGATCGCCTTCAACGTGCTGCCCCTCGCCGGTTCGCTCGTGGACGACGGTTCGGGCGAGACCGACGAGGACCAGAAGCTGCGCAACGAGTCACGCAAGATCCTCGGCCTGCCCGAGCTTCTCGTGAGCGGCACCTGCGTGCGGGTCCCGGTCTTCACCGGTCACTCGCTGTCGATCAACGCCGAGTTCGCGAACCCGCTGTCGGTGGCCCGCGCACAGGAGATCCTCGGCACGGCAGCCGGTGTGGAGCTCGCCGACGTCCCCACGCCGCTCGCAGCAGCCGGCGGGGATGCCTCGCTGGTCGGTCGCATCCGGCAGGACCCGGGAGTTCCCGACGGTCGCGGCCTCGCGCTGTTCGTCTCGGGGGACAACCTCCGGAAGGGTGCGGCCCTCAACACGATTCAGATCGCCGAACTGCTGGTCTAGAACGTCTCAGTGCGCCGGCGGTCCGTTCTCCTGGGAGACGGCTGCCGCCGCCTCGACGATGATCGCGCGCATCGACGCCTCCGCGACCTCCGGGTCGCGGAGGCGTATTGCTCTGGCCACATCATCGTGTAGCGCGATGGCGGCCGGGTTGGGGGTAGCCGGCATCATCCCGTGATGCGTTCGTCCGGCCAGGACCTCGTTCACCACGCCGGTGAGTGACCGGAACATCTCGTTGCCGCTCGCTTCGAGCAGTGTGCGGTGAAAGACCTTGTCGGCCAACAGGTACAACTCGAGGTCACCGTTGCGCCCGTGCACCGACATGTCCGACACCGCGGCCGCCAGGATGCGGCACTGGTGTTCGTCGGCGCGTTCGGCGGCCAGTGCGGCCGCCACCGGCTCGAAGCCGCGCCGCAACTCCGAGAGGGTCGCCAGGAATTCGGCGCGGTCGGCACCGTCGAGACGCCACCGGATCAGTCGGGGGTCGAACACACTCCACCGGGTCCGCGGCAGGATGGTGATCCCGACGCGTCGTCTCGAGGCGACGAGGCCCATCGACTCGAGGACCCGGATCACCTCCCGCGCCACCGTCCGGGAGACCCCGTGGGCCGCGCAGATCGAGTCGAGGGTCAGCACGCTGCCCGCGGGCTGCGCGCCCGAGACGATGCGCCGACCTATGGCGGCGAGGATCTCGTCGTGCCGCTCTCCGATCCCTGGTGTGCCCTGACTCACCGGTTCATCTTCTCATTACCGCCTCGCGAGCACATACATGTGCTGATTCATGCCGAACACTTGCAAAAGTATGACTATTGAGGCAGCCTTCGTGATCAGCAGCACACAGGAGTGAGGAGTGGACATGCGATCACCGATGGTCGTCATGGGGGTCTCGGGTTCCGGGAAATCCACGGTCGGAGCCGCGCTGGCCCAACGGTTACGCGTGCCCTTCGCCGACGCGGACGACTTCCATTCGGCGGCGAACATCGCCAAGATGTCGGCCGGCCAACCGCTCGACGACGACGATCGCCGACCCTGGCTCGAGTCGATCGGCACCTGGCTGGCCGAGCACGACCATGGCGGGGTGATGAGTTGTTCCGCACTCAAGCGCGAGTATCGCGACCGGCTGCGCGACCAGGCTCCCACCGCGGTCTTCGCACACCTGGCCGGCTCGGTCGAAGTGATCGCGCGCAGGCAGGCGTCGAGGCCGGGGCATTTCATGCCGCCGGCTCTCCTGACGTCGCAGTTCGAGACGTTGGAACCACTTGGCGCCGATGAGCGCGGGTTCGCGATCGACGTGGACCAGAGCGTCGACGAGATCGTCGATGCAGCGGTCGACGCGCTCGCCGGGGAGGACATCCGATGATGCCGTCGACCACCTCGATCCTCGCCGCCGGTGCGGATCTGCCCCAACCCGTAGCTCCCGGTTGGCAACTCGTCGTCGCGGCGCTGGCCGGTGTCGCCGTCATCGTCGTCGCCATCACCGTGGCGAAGGTGCATCCGTTTCTCGCGCTGATCGGCGGCGGCGCGACCGTCGGCATCGTCGCGGGTGAGTCGATCCCGACGGTCCTCGAATCCTTCACCGCCGGATTCGGCACCACCGCAGCAGGTGTCGGCATCCTGATCGCGCTCGGCGCGATGTTCGCCAAGCTTCTCGCGGACTCGGGCGGCGCCGACGAGATCGTCGACACGATCGTCGGACACGCGTCGCCGCGGATGCTGCCGTGGGCGATGGCACTCGTCGGCGCCATCATCGGTCTGCCGATGTTCTTCGAGATCGGTCTCGTGCTGTTGATGCCGGTGATCTACCTCGTCGCACGGCGATCCGGCCTCGGTCTGATCCCGATCGGCATACCCGCACTCGCCGGACTGTCGGCGATGCACGGTTTCGTCCCCCCGCACCCGGGCCCGCTCGTGGCAATCGACGCCCTCGGGGCCGACCTCGGCACGACCCTCGGACTCGGTGTGCTGGTGGCTATTCCGACCATCATTGTGTCCGGTCCGCTGTTCGGTGTGCTCGCCGGGAAATGGGTGACGGTCGACGCCCCGACGACCTTCGACGTCGATCCGGCCGACGGCCCGACGACGAAGCGGCCCTCCTTCGCGATCACCATGTTCAGCGTCCTGCTGCCCGTTGTCCTGATGCTGGGCAAGGCAATCGCCGAGATCTTCATCGCCGACGAGGACCAGCCCGTGCGACGGGTTCTCGACATCCTAGGCACCCCGCTGATCGCGCTGCTGATCGCGGTGATCGTCGCGATGTTCACGCTCGGTCGCGGTTCCGGGATGGACCGCGAGACGATCTCGAAATGCACGGGTGCGGCCCTGCCCGCCATCGCGGGAATCCTGCTGATCGTCTCCGCGGGTGGCGGATTCAAAGAGGTTCTCGTCGACACCGGCATCGGTACGTTGCTGGCGGACTGGGCGACCGGCGCGAACGTCTCGGTGCTCCTGCTCGCCTGGACGCTCGCGGCCCTGATCCGTTTGGCCACCGGTTCGGCCACGGTCGCCACGATCACGGCGTCGTCCTTGATCCTCGGCCTGGTCGACGGGATGGGTTCCGGGGAACTCTCCTTGGTCGTCCTGGCGATCGGCGCCGGCTCGGTGTTCCTGTCACACGTCAACGACGCAGGCTTCTGGCTGGTCAAGGAGTACTTCGGCATGACCGTCGGTCAGACCTTCAAGACCTGGTCGATGATGGAGACGGTGCTCTCGGTGACCGGATTGATCGTGGTGCTCGCGCTCGGCCTGGTCATCTGACAGAGCAGTGCGCAGGAACCGACTACTCGGTCGCGATCCTCGCGTCCCTCGGGGACAGCAGTCGCCGGATCGAGCCGCGTTGCCGATCGAGGTCGGCGAGCTGGGCCTCGACCCTCGCGAGTACCTGTGTCATCTCGGCGGCGACACTCGGACACAGCTGGATCTCTGGTGATCTCCCGACCGCGCAGGGGAGGAGTCGCGCAATCACCTCGGTCGAGAAGCCGGCGGCGAGGAGCCCGCGGATCTGGTGTACTCGCAGCTCCGCGTCACCGCTGTATCGGCGGTAACCGTTCGGGTCCCGGTGCGGTATGAGCAGCGCATGCTCCTCGTAGTAGCGCAGCGCTCGTCGCGTCGTCCCGGTTCGCTGTGCCAGCTCGCCGATCAGCACCCTTGACCTCCTGCTTTCGCGGCGGGTTTGACATTCACCCCGGCGTCAACGCCTACGTTTCCGGCATGATTCCGCAGACAGAAGTCGCAGACATCCTCACCGGCGTCGACGTTGTCGAGTCCGGTGATGGCCCGGTGGTCGCGCTCGCCCACGGCGCGGGCGGCGGGGTACGGGAGAACTTCGCCGCGTTGATCGACCGGTCCCCGCGCGAGCACAAGTTCGTCGGACCCTATTACCCGGGTGCAGGCGATACGCCGCCCGTCGCCGGTCCGTTGGACATCGAGGTGCTTGCTGATCAGGTGGTCGCAGCCGGAATCCGTGCGGGTGGGGTGAGGTTTCCGATCGTGGGCCTGTCCCTCGGTGCAGCAGTCGCGGTGACCGCCGCGGCGCGACACCCCGAGAACGTGAGTGCTCTTGTCCTCACCGTGGGACTGGCGCACGCCGACGCCCAGTCCGACGCGTTCACCGCGGTGTGGCGGACACTCGCGGAGCACGAGGAGTGGGATGCCCTCGGCCGGTACCTCATGTCGACCACACTCACACCGGATCTCCTAGGCGAACTGACGCTCGAGGAGTACGAGCGAGCTGTATCGGCCGTCGTCGATGGATATCCGGCAGGCGGGGCAGCGCACGCAGAGCTGGCGGGGCGGACCGACGTGACCGATCTGCTCGACCGGATCGAGGTGCCGTCGCTGGTCGTCGTCTCGGGACAGGATCGCATCATCGCGCCGTCGACGGCCCGCACCTTCGCGCGCATTCGGGGCGCGAAAGTGGTCGAGTATCCCGATACCGGACATATCTTCACTCCCGATGAGGCCGCGGTCTGGGCGGGCGAGGTCGCTCGCTTCCTCCGAGAGTCGTCATCGGTCCGGTGACGCTCCTGCGCTACGGCTCGCTCGGTGCAGCGCTGTTCGTGTATCTGACCGCCGAGCTGTTTCCGATCGGGGCGCAATCCGAGCTCGCCGCCGGTTTGGCCTGTCCACCAGCTCGCATCGGCCTCCTGCTGTCCGTCTACGCGGTGGTGGCAGGTGCTGTGACGTTGCCGTTGCTCGCTGTCACCCGGCGGTACGACCAGCGCACGGTGCTGGTGCTGTGTGTATCTGTGCTTGCGGTGTCGCAGGTGGGTTTCGCGTTCTCGGACGACTTCGCCTCTGCCGCTGCCTGGCGGGCGCCGGCGGCGGCCGTTCACGGGATCGTGTGGTCGCAGGCCACGGTGGTCGCGGCGCGGCTGAGTCCCCCGAACCGCGTCGCTCGCGCGAGCGCCGCGGTGTTCGTCGGATCAACCCTCGCGCTTGTCGCAGGCGCCCCGCTCACCGCGGCACTCGCGCATGTGATGGGTTGGCGGGCAACCTCGATGGTGATCGGAGCGGCAGCGGCAGTGTGTGCGGCTGCGCTGTGTGCGGTCTTGCCGTCGGTTCCGCCGCATCGGGCTTCCCCGGCGGCCACCGGAGGCGCCGGCGATGTCGGGCCGATTGCGCTCGTGGGCTCGATCACGGTGCTGATGGTGACCGGGCATTACGTCAGCTACGCATTCTTCGAACCCCTGGTCCTGCGCGGCGGGTACGGATACGCAGTCGTGTCACCGATGCTGGCGGCGTTCGGAATCGCAGGTCTGCTCGGCGTCTGTCTGGCGGGCCGCTGGCTCGATGCGCATCCAGGCCGGGTCCGGTTCGCGGTGGTCACCGGCCTGGTCTGTGCTCTGTGCGCGGTGGCGATCCCGCCGGTGATCCCGGTGGGGGTGGTTGTCTGGGGATGTGCCGCCGCGGCGATGCCGGTGGTGCTCAACACCGCCGCACTGCGGTCGAGTCAGCACCGCAAGGATGTGGCCTCGGCCGTGTACGTGGTGGCCTACCAGGCGGGAATTGCGGTCGGCTCAGCGACGGGTGCTGCGGTGCTGGAGTTCGTCTCCGTCGCCGCTCTCCCGATTGTCTCGATCATGCTCATCGTCGCTTCTGCGGCACTACCGCTTCGCAACGGCTGAGTGTGTGTCGAGACTCCGGCGCGGCTCAGCCTCCCCATCGAGCGGTCACCTCGTCAGACTGTTCGCTTCGGTTCAGGGAGCAGCGACGTCCGGTAGCTTGACCATCCATGACACGGACGAAGCGGGCCTGGCCGGTGGTGATCTCCGGGGTCCTGGCGATGGCGGTGACCCTGTCGTACCCCGCGGCGGCACAACCGGACTCGACGAGCGCCGGGCTCGGACCGGCCGACACCTCGCTCATGCACGGCGATCTCGCCTCGACGGACTCCACGTCGCATCGCGGTCCCGGCCGCGGTGCTCGGTTGGCGGCCTCCTCGGTCCCGGGCGGCGCCTGCGCGGCAACCTTTGTGGGCCGCGACGGGATGCCGGTCGCACTGTGCACACAGTTCGTCGGATCGTCGCCGCCGGCGTTCGCGGCGCCGACGGTCGTCCTCTTCGATCCCCGGACCGCGCGGCCGCTGGCGTCCACACAACTGACGAAAGGCGGTCTGCTGGGCGGTGTGTACGGCTACCTCGACGATCGCGACCGGGTCGTCGTCGCCGACGGATCGGGGTCGATTCTCCGTGTCGCGCATGCGAAGACGACGCGCGGCTGGCGGGTCTACATCGACGATCGCGTCGACGTGGGGCACGCGATACCGGCTGGTGACGCGATCACCGGCCTGGCGCCCGACTTCGACAATCGTGTGTGGTTCGCGACGACCCGCGGGGTGATCGGCACGGTCGACCGGCAGGACACCGTGCGGGCCACCCGGTTGCCGGCGGGGGAGGAACTGGGCAACGGCTTGTCGATCAGGAAGTCGGGCGCGTCGGTCCTGACCACGCACGCGCTCTACGAGATGCGTGCCGATCCGGGTGCGGCACCACAGATCGTCTGGCGCCGCGCCTATGACCGGGGACCCGGGCGCAAACCGGGGCAACTCACGTGGGGCTCGGGGACGACGCCCACGTACTTCGGCCCGGGCGGCGATGGTTGGGTCGCCATCGTCGACAACGCCGAACCTCCGGTTCTTCGGGTGTTGCGCAGCGACGACGGTTCCGAAGTCTGTCGGCTGGGGGCCTTCTCGACGTCGGGGCCCGGCACCGAGAACTCGCCGATGGCGTGGGGCAACTCGCTGGTCATCCCGAGCACCTACGGCTACCAGTACCCGCCGATGGCGGTGCAGGGTCGCTCCGTCCCGGCCGGCGCCCCCTTCGTCGGCGGTGCGACCCGCATCGACGTCGACGAAAGTGGTTGCCGACGCGTGTGGGAGAACCGCGACCGGATCGCGACGCTACCCAAGCTGTCCCGCGCCGACGGTCTGATCCACGCAATCGGGTACGGTCCCCTCGAGCCGGGTCGTCCGCAACAACTGGGTGAAGTCGATTACCTTGCAACCGATTTCGCGACTGGTCGACGCGTGGCGACCGTGCCGGTGGGGACGGCACCGTTCGACGAACCCCTCGAACTGACCGGAACGATCACGGCGGACGGAACACTGTGGCAAGCAACGCTCGGGCGGATGCTGAGGATCGCGCCGGGTCGCTGATCGGGACATTGCGGTGAACGCACTCCCCGCAGAGTCGGAACCCGTCCACGGTTGCGCGACGGCGGTAGCATCGGTGTCACGCGTGACCGCACCTCCGCCACCGCCGCAACGGAGTGACCGACCATGAAACCAGCCGATGGCTCAGTCGCTCGATGGGCTTCGAGTGGATTGGCTTATCTCACGGGAGACTCTGACGGTCCACCGGATTTCTCTCGCGCCGCTGTTGTCACGCACGCAGACTCGAAGGCAGCCCAGTTCGCACACGACGGGGCGGATCTGCTCGTCGGTCGGGCCGGGTTTCGTGGTCTGCGTCGTCGCGGACAGATCTCGCCCGGAGGGGCATCACGGTTGCTCCAGGCAATGGACGGGTGGGTGGCGCTGACCCTCTCTCGCCAGAGCGATCTCGACTCGGTCAATGCTTTACTGTCCACCGATGATGTGATGGACGATCCCTGGCCGGTGATCGCCGCAGCGGTCCGGCGCCGGGACGCAGCGGAGTTCGTCGAGCGTGCCCAGCTCTTTGAGATTCCGGCGGCCGTACTCGGGTCGATAGAGCCTTCCGTGCCGCGGGTGACCGACATGTGGCCACGGAGTGAGCCGCGGGCGCCGGATTCGGAGCTTCTGGTGGTCGACCTCTCGGCCATGTGGGCCGGACCGCTGTGCGGGATGCTGTTGGCGCACCGCGGAGCGACAGTGATCAAAGTCGAGAGTCCAGACCGGCCCGACGGCGCCCGCGCCGGGGATCCACGGTTCTTTGCCTGGATGAACTCGAGTAAGCACTTCCACCAGGCGGCGTTTCGTGGCGACACAACGAGCTTGCGCCGATTGCTCGACGTCGCCGACGTGGTGATCGAGGCGTCGAGGCCTAGAGCGCTCGAGCAGGCTGGGCTCGACGCGAGATCCAGCTCATCGAGACCGGGTCGAGTGTGGGTGCGCATCACCGGCTATGGACCCGAACACGGCGGGCTCGTCGCGTTCGGCGATGATGCCGCGGTGGCGGGTGGCCTCGTCGGCGCCGGGCGGTACGGGCCGGTCTTCTGTGGGGATGCCATCGCCGACCCGCTGACCGGGCTCGAGGCGGCGAATGCCGTCGTGAAGTCCCTGCGACGAGGGGGAGGCGAAGCCATCGACATCGCTATGGCGGAGGTCGCAGCGACCTATGCGGCGTTGCCCACCGTCACGGTGACGGCCCCCGATTTGATCGAGGTCGCGCGACCGCGGGCTCCCGAGTCGGTGGCTCGTCAGGTGCAGCCGGTGAGGGAGAACTTGCCCGATCTCGCGATTCGCCGTCTGGCCGAGGCGTCGGGGAGCTGACCCCGACGGGTCATTTCGCCGAAGTCGTCACCCTGCCGGCGATCACTGTCGCCGCAACGAGTTCGGCAGTCAGTTCGCCCAGGACCTCGCGGGGACGAGCGCTCAGCAGACAGAGGTCGGCCGCCATTCCGGGCACGACCTGCCGTGGCACCGCCGGCTCGTGGGGGATGCCGAGAAACAGCTCGAGAGCCATACGCGCGGTGATGGACTCATCGGGACCGAGGCGTCGGCCGTCGGAAACGCGGCGATCACGAGCGGCGCGCATCGCGGCCCATGGGTCAGGACTTCCGAAAGGTGCGTCGGTGCTCCCCGCTACGGCGATCCCGGAGTCGATTAGGCTTGCGACCCGCCATAGCGAGGGCAGCTCTGCGGTCGGGATGTCGGACAAATACTCGATTCCGCGTTCGGCGACGAAATTAGGCTGCGTCACGACCGTCAGTCCCAGATCGACCAAGGGCGCAAGGCAGTCGTCCGGCACGACAGCGGCATGTTCGATGCGGTCTCCGGGCAGCACGCCGACCGTCGACAGGGCACTGATCGTCGCGACCAGTTGGACGTCGGTGACGCAGTGGACAGCAACCAAGCGATTTGCCGCGTGTTGAATGCCGATCCATTGCTCCAGTTCGAAGACGTCGAGGGTGGCGTCGTCGAGGATGCGCTTGACCGCGCCGAAAGACATTCGCGGAAAGACGCTCTGGGGCTCGACACCAAGAACATGCAGATGTTGGGCCAACCGGCCGGAGTCGATTTCGGCGGCGAGCATCTCGATGTCGGCGGCGTCGAGGTCGGGTGTCGCCTCGGTGACACCGGTGACACCGTAGGACGTGAGTCGGCGGCTGACGTGAGAGAGGTCGAGGGTGGGCTTACCCGTCAGCCCCGCGAACAACCGGTCCTGTCGAAACACTCGACCGTCAGGGTGATCGGAGATACCGAGTTTCGCGAGACCGGCACTGTTCACGAGCCACATGGCACCGCTGCGGTGCTGAATACGGACAGGACGCGATGGTTCGATCTCGTCGAGGTCACGGCGGTCCACTGGGCCCGCGACACTTTCGTGGTATCCGATCGCGCGGATCCAGCCGTCGGCGTCGGCCTTGGCATCGCGCAGTGCGGACCGGAACCCCTGGGCGTCGGTCACTTCCGGCGGACCGACACGCACCGAACGCTCGGCGGCTGCCATCGCCCATAGGTGCACGTGGTGATCGTGGAGACCGGGCAGGACGGTTCCGCCGGCGAGTTCGAACACGGGCTCTCCCCGGGAGGCGTCGAGACCGGGCTCGACAGCCAGGACATGACCACCGCCGATCCGGATGTCGACCGACTCGCCGGAGAGTAGCGCGGCACCGGTGATCAGCACGAAGCACTCCGGCCGGGCTCGACGACGTCGTCGATCAGCCCCCAGGAGAGTGCGGTCTCGGCGCCGACGCGTAGTCCGGACATCGCGAGATATGAGGTACGCCATCTTCCGATCCGGCGCGGGATGCTGACCGTGCCGCCCGCGCCGGGAATGAGGCCCAGACGCAGCTCGGGCAGCCCGAACACGGCGTCGGAGCGCGCGATGACGGTTCCGCAGTAGGCGGCCATCTCGAGCCCACTGCCGAGTACGGCACCGTGGACGTGTGCTTCGAGTGCTGCGCCCAGCCGTACGCGAACCGCGTCGAGCAGCAGCGCGGGACTGTGGCGCGTACGTGCCAGATGCGCGTCGGCGGGGTCGTTCAGCAAACCGAACTCGACGAGATCGCCACCACTGCAGAATGATCGGCCGTTTCCGGTGAACACGATCGAGGTGATCGACTCGTCGGTGAGGGCGACGTTCAGTCCGTCGATGAGACCCGCGCGCAGCGCGTTGCTGAACGCGTTGTGCCGGTCGGGCCTGTTGAACGTGATCGTCAGGACATTGCCGAGGCGATCGAGGAGCACGGCGTCATCCTGTTCGTGAAATGCGCAGCGGCCCTTACCCGCCAGCCAGCGGGCGAACTCGGGACCCGCCTGCAGCGTCGAATAGGCGAGTGACTCGGTGGTGAGTCCCGGTCGGATTCCGGTACCTGGGAGCGTGGTGCGTAGGACGTCTTCACAAATCTGCGCTGCAACAGGATTGGCGGATACCGTTGCGCGAACTCGGGCGAGGGTGTCGTCGATCGAATCCACCCGGATCAAGCGTCGATCGTCCGTGTCGTGATCGGTGATCGTGAACGAGGCACGCTGCGCCCACCGATCGGCGACCGAACCGTGGTGCATCGAGCCGCTGGTGGTGATGGCGACGATGACGCCGCCGAACGAGTCGTGCTCGTTCGGCGGCGTCACCGGGTCGTCGAGGTCGACGATAGTCAGCGCAGGGGAGGCAGACACAGTCGTCTTCCTGTCGTCGAAATTCTCAGACGGGTCGGTTGGCAGCGTCTTCCCCGGCGAGGAATCCGAACACTACGCCGAGGACAATGGTTCCGCCGGCCCCGCCGTAGAAGCCGAGAGTGGCGGCGCCACCGACGTTTCCAGCAGCATAGAGGCCCTCGATCGGGTCGCCCGCCAGGTCGAGGACGCGTCCCTTCTCATCGGTGCGCGGACCGCCTAGGGTGCCGATCGCGCTCGCTTGCACCTTCACCGCGTAGTAGGGCGGGCGGTCGACGGGCCCCAGGGCGCCCGATGCCGGGTTCTTCAATGCGGGACGCATGATCGTAGCCAGCGGACGCACCAGGAAGCGGCGCATCAGATCGCCCCGGCGCGACTTCGAAAAGTACGCCATCACGAACCCGGCGATCGGTCCGATGACCTTGGCGAGGAGATCACGGCTGCGTCCGGCGAGGCGTGGCGACCACGAGTTCCACGACAACCGCCCGAGGAACGGATTGTGGTCACCGAAGAAGCGTTCGAAGATGGTCGTTCCTCGCCCGAACCACGGGTCGCGCCCCTTGGCGGCTTCGGGGTTGAACTCTCGAACCGTCCGGGCCAGCCCGGCGGGGTCGATACCGCACTTTCGTGCGAGCGCCTCCAGCGTGGGGGCGCTCTCCACGTTGGGCGGGTACTGGCCGCCGGGCTGTGCGCCGAGGAAGGCGTACCGGTCGTGGTAGTACTCGTCAAAGATCATCCAGGCGGTCTCGTTGACCATCTCGCCGGTTTCCGGGTCGGGAGTACGCATCAACGCTCCGAGGTCGTTGTACGAGGCGGCCTCGTTGCCGAATCGTTCGCCAAGCCGATTGACCATGATGGTGTGCGGCAGCGCGCGTTCACCCTGCACGAGACGGCTGATGGGTCTGCCGTCCAGTTCTTCCCCGGGCACCTGGATACCCGGCATCCACCATGCCTGGTCCATACCGACGAGGTCGGCGCCCACGTCGGTGGCCATCTGGACCGCATCCCCGAGGTGTCCCTGCACGCTGACCTGGACACCGAACTCCCCGCCGAGGTACTTCGACGTGAGGTCCGACGAGCCCTCGAAGCCACCCGAAGCGAGGATGACTCCCTGCCTCGCGGAGACCGTCGCATCTCCGCGCGGACCGTCGATCTCGACACCGGTGACCTGGCCGGCGCTGTTGATCAGACGAGTGACACGGGTGTCGGTGCGGACCTCGACACCCAGGTCGAGCGCGCCTTCCAGTAACGCGCCCATGAGGGCATAGCCGCCGAGCCAGACCCGCTGGATACCGTTCATCAGCCACAGCGGCAACGGATTGCGTGCCATACCGGACTTCTTCGGTGGCCGGACCAGAGCGGCGTCCTCACCCAGGCCGTCAGGGGCGAAGGGGGCAGGGAACAGGGCGCGGAAATTAGATGCGCCGCGGATGTCGGATGTGTAATCCGGCCAGGCGACCGGAATCCAGCGCAGGCCGGTCCGCTCTTCGATGAAGTGGGCGACTTGCGGCGCGGTGTCGAGGAATGCGTCGACGATCTTCGGGTCGAGGGTCTCGTCGCGGCCTTCGCCCAGCAAGTAGATCCGACCCTGTTCTCGGGAGTCGGAGGTGCCGAGCGCTTTGTACGAGTAGCCGTGATTCGGGACCCAGATCGCACCACCGGAGATCGCGGATGTGCCCCCGACGAGCCGCTCGGATTCCAGGACCAAGACGTCGGCTCCCTTCGCGGCTGCACTCAACGCAGCGGCCATGCCGGATGCACCGGAACCGACGACGATGACATCGACCTCGGTCGGGACGTCGAGATCAGCGGCTGAGCCGACTGTTCCTCGAGGTGCGGAGGTACGATTGTCCTGCTTCATGAAATCCCTCACTCGCTCTCTCTTCTATGCGCTGACTCACACCATACGCTATTTATCATGATCAAATTTGATCGGGATTGGCCCTGCTCAGCGGGCCAGGAACCCTGCGTCGACCGCCAGCGAATGCCCGGTGACATACGAGGAGCGGTCTGAACACAGCCAGAAACAGGCTTCGGCGATCTCGTCTGGAGTGCCCAGGCGCCCGAACAAGCTGAGTCCGAATTCGTCTGGAGGCGTGTTGCCCGAGGCTGCGCGCGCAGCGCGGATCATCGGCGTGTCGATGCCGCCGGGTAGGACAGCGTTCACGCGGATCTGATCTCGGCCGTGCTCGAGTGCCGCGGTCTTGGTCAAGCCCACGACGCCGTGCTTGGTTGCCACGTAACCGGGATTGTGCACGCGTGCCTTCACCGAACTCACCGAGCCGAGATTGACGATCGACCCCGATTGTTGCAACACCATCTGACGTAGTTGGTATTTGAGGCACAACGCAACTGATCGCAGGTTGACCGCGACGATGCGATCGAACGTCGCGACATCGAGGTCGACGATCGGTGCCGTGTCGGGGGGCAACGCTGCGTTGTTGACGGCGCAATCGAGGCGGCCCCACAGGGAGACCGCCGTCGCGACCATGTTCGCGACGTCGTCTTCGTCCGACACGTCGACGCGCGAGAACGCCGCGGTCCCGCCGGCTTCGTTGATCTCGTCGACTGTCGCGGTCCCGCGCTCGTCGTCCAGGTCGGCGACGAGGACCCGAGCTCCGGAAAGAGCGAGAAGCCGGGCGGTGGCGGCGCCCATGCCCGAACTGCCACCGGTGACGATGGCGACGCGGCCGTGCATCTCGGATCCGTGTCGGGGGTGTGTCATGGCTGCTCCTGTGGGTGGATGGGGGACTCGCGTCGTGGGGTCGTGGGGACGCCGCGAGATGGCTGTGACCTGAGTTGTCTCCCCGTTGATGTGATCGCCATCTCGGTGGCTCCGGACTGTGACGGAAGCTTGACAACCTATTCCTCATGATAAACACTTTGGTGTGACAGTCGCCATAGTGACGCGACGTACAGCCACCTTGGAAGGACGTTCATGAGCTGGAAGAAACTGACGGCGATCGCCGGCACTGCGGCGGTAGCCGTCGGCATCGCAGCATGTGGAAGCGGCGGCAGTTCGGGGGACGCAGGAAGCATGCAGGTGATGATGTTTCCGAGTGTCGCCTACCGCCTCCCGGTGATCGTGGCCCAGGAGAAGGGCTTCTTCACCGACGAGGGCGTGACCATCAACGTGATCGCGCAGCCCAACAACCTGCAGGGCATACAGGCGCTCGAGGCCACCAAGTCCCACGCCGGGCTGATGGGCACGTCGACGTTCGCGCAGGGTATCCAGGCGGGTAGCCAGGTTCAGGCGTTCTGCGGTGGTATCGACGTCACCCAGTCCTCGATCGTCGCGCCGGCCGGCTCGCCGTTGCCATCGGTGTCCGAGGGGGCATCTCCGGACGAAGTCTTCGCCGCGATCAAGGGCCGCAAGGTCGGCGCCCAGACCCCGGTCGGCAGCGGCTTCCAGGTGATGCTCGACGGGGCGCTAGCCGAGGGCGGCGCGACGGACCTGACGTGGGTCAACGTCGGCGGAAGCAACTCGGTCACCCAGGCCTCGCTCCAGAACGGCAGTGTCGATGTGGCGCAGTCGAGTCCGTCGGGGACGCAGCAGCTGGTCGGGACCGGGTCGGCCAAGGAGCTCATCTACCTGCCAGACCACAGCGAGCTCTACGGTCAGATGTACGGCAGTCCGTGGGTCGGTCCGACGGCTTGGCTCCGTGACAACCCCGACACGGCCAAGGGCTTCTGCAATGCCACGGCAACCGCCCTCGAGTACATCAAGGATCCGGCCAACCGCGACGAGGTCCGGCAGATATCGATGAAGGACAGCGGTATCACCGATGAGAAGGTCGCTGACGCAGTTCTGGCAACGTATGAGCGGGGCTACTCGGCGGATCTCGCCGCCGATGTCATCCAGCGGACGTTCGACAAGTATGTCGAACTGGGCATCGTGAAGCCCGAACCCCCGCTCGACGCGTCAGAACTCGTGAACACGGTGGGACGCTGACATGACCACAGTCACGCCGAACACACGAAAGGGCGGCAAGCCCATGAGCGCAAGGGCACACGCCGCTGACCCAGCCGCCGAGCCGAGGGTCAGCTTCACCAACATCCGGCAAGTGTTCGAACTGCCGAGACAATCGAAGAAGGACACCTCCGCCGCGTCGACGGTGGTCGCGCTCGACAACGTGACGCTGGAGATCCCCGACGGTCAGTTCGTGGCGCTCGTGGGTGCCAGCGGCTGCGGTAAGACCACCCTTATGAACATGGTCGCCGGGTTGGTCAAACCCACCGAGGGAGTCGTCAAGGTGAACGGTGAGGCTCCCCGGCTCCCCAACCTGGACATCGGCTACATGTTTGCGCGAGATGCGCTGCTTCCGTGGCGAAGTGCCCGCCGAAGCGTGGAACTTCCGCTCGAGGTCCGCGGGTGGGATCGGCAACGCCGGCGTGAACGCGCCGACGAGATGCTCGATCTCGTCGGACTCCGCGACAAGCACACGCAATACCGGAATCAGCTCTCGCAGGGTATGCGCCAGCGTGTGGCGCTCGCGAGGACGCTGGCCTCCGATCCGTCGATCCTGTTGATGGACGAACCGTTTGCCGCCCTCGACGCACGGACGAAACTCACTCTGGAAGGTGAGTTCCTGCGCATCTGGGAGAACGGTGGGGACTCGCGGAAGACGGTCATCTTCGTTACTCACGACCTCGACGAAGCGGTCCTGCTGGCCGATCGCGTCGTGATCATGTTGCCGCGGCCGGGTCGCATTGCCGAGGACATCATCGTCGATCTGCCGCGCCCTCGCGCAGATCATCTCGGTGAAGTCCGCTACACGAACGAATTTCGCGCGATCACCCAAGGTCTGTTCGACAGTCTCGAGGGTGCGATCGCCGCACCCGCACCGGATGGGGTGACCAAACGATGACCATTTCCGATGAGAGGGTGGCGGTTTCAGCCTCGTCGCCGAGCGCAGAGAACGACGGTCCGGTGAAGGCACCGTCGAAGATGAAGCACCGCTTTGCGGTGACAGCGATCCAGGTGACTGTTGTCGCCACCTTCCTGGCTGTGTGGGAATGGGCGTCGCGGGCCGAGGTGATCGATCCGCTGCTGTTCGGACGACCCAGCCAGGTATGGACCGCGTTCTTCGAGTATGTGCCGTCGCCGGAGGGGTTGGCGTCGCTGAGCGCAACGTTCCAGGCGGTCGCGCTCGCATTCGTGATCGGTTCGATACTCGGCACCGTGTGCGGATTCATCTTGGGACTGAGTACCTGGGCGAACGACATCTTCGGGCCGTTCCTCGTGCCGCTGAACAGTATTCCACGTATAGCGCTGGCGCCGATGTTCATCGCGTGGTTCGGTCTGACGATGAACGCCAAGGTGTTCCTCGCGGTGACGATCGTGTTCTTCATCCTCGCGGAGAACGCGAGGTCGGCGGTCCAGTCGGTCGACACCGATCTCATGACCATGGCGCGAGTGGTCGGCCTCAAGGGTCCCACCCTGGTCTGGAAAGTCGTTCTACCGTCGGCGATCCCGACCATGTTTGCGGGTCTGCGGCTGACTTTCACGTACTCCTTGCTCGGTGTCATCGCCTCGGAGATGATCGCCGCAACCAACGGAATCGGCCAGGACATCGTCCTGTTCTCCTCCGGGTATCAGATCAACACGGTGTTCGCGATCATCATCGAGTTGGTCATCATCGCGGTGTTCGTCAACGCGGTCTTCCAGTACACCGAACGTCGGCTCCTGCGCTGGCAGGACTGAACTCCGCACAGACTCCGGCCCCGGCGACATCGTCGCCGGGGCCGGTTCCACGTTCCGGTCACGTGACCGGGATCAACCCCTCAGGTTCCGAACATCCATCCCGTTCAACGAGTCTCCGGCGATCTCGGCGTTGTGGGCGTGGCCCATGTGATGCAGTCCGAACACCGAGTCGAGTCCGGATCGGAAGCCCTGCAGATCTTCGGCCTGGTTGACCGCCTTCTTCGCAAGGGCCAGACCAAAGGCCGGCATCGCCGCGATCCTCGCTGCGATGGCGTCGACGTGACCGTCGAGTTCACCGCGCGAGACGACCTGGTTGACCAGTCCGGCGTCCAGTGCGCGCCGGGCATCGAATCGGTCGCCGGTGAACAAGAACTCTTTGGCCACTCGTGGGCTCATCACCCACGGGTGGGCGAAGTACTCGACTCCCGGGATGCCCATCTTGACAACCGGATCGGAGAAGAACGCGTCGTCGGAGGCCACGATGAAGTCGCACGCCCAGGCCAACATCAGACCACCGGCGATGCAGGCGCCGTGGACTTTGGCGATCATCGGCTTGGGGATCTCTCGCCACCTGCGGCACATGCCCAGATAGACCTCGGACTCCCGGGCGAAGCGAGAGTCGACGCCCTTGCGGCCGACGTGATCCCAATAGATCATCGCGCGCCGGTCGAAGCTCTCGTCGACGTCGCGGCCCGGGGTGCCGATGTCGTGTCCGGCGCAGAAGTGCTTGCCCGCGCCGGACAAGACGATGACCGCGACGTCGTCGTCGTTCACGGCACGGGTGAGGGCGTCGTCGATGGCGTAGGTCATCGCGGAGTTCTGGGCGTTCGCGTATTTGGGACGGTCGAGGGTCACGTACGCAACGGCGTCACGAACCGCGTAGGCGATTGGGCTGGAGTTCATTTCGGTCATTGCCGAATGCTAGCAAGCCCGTCGTAATTCATACGGATAAATTGGGTAGTGGTGAGGATCGAGCGGTTATATTGGGAGACATGAAGATCGGACCGTTTGCGATCGTTCCCACACGCCGAGGTCAACTGATGAACGTCGCGGACTACCGTGCGGGGGCGCGGCGCCGTCTGCCTCGCCCGGTATGGGCGTATGTCGAGAACGGCGCCGACGACGGTCGAACCACCGAGGCCAATGCCAGGGCATGGCGCGGGTGGGAGATGCGCCAGCGTGTGCTGGCCGGTGTCCGTGGGGTCGACACCGCCACGTCCGTGGCGGGTGACGAGCTGGGACTACCGATCCTGCTCGCGCCGATCGGTTTGGCGGGCGCGGTCCGAGGGGTGGGCGATCTGGGCGCGGCCGAAGCGGCGGCACGTCACTCGACCCGGGCGATCCTGAGCACCGGGTCGACGCACTCGATCGAGGAGGTCGGACGGGCGGCCACACCAGGAGGGTGGTTTCAGCTGTACCCCTGGGGCGACCGGGATCTGACCGGTTCGCTCATCGATCGGGCGCGAGCCGCCGGGTTCGGCACACTCGTAGTCACAGTGGATGTTCCGATAGTCGGCAATCGTCTGGGAGAGCGCCGGTACGGGATGAACTCGGAGCCGTGGCTGTCTCCCGACGTCGCTGTACGGTACGCCTGTCGTACCGGTTGGATGCTCGACGCGGCACGCCACCGGAGGTTCGGTCTGGCGAATCTGTCCGAGCCGGGTCGGCGAGGCGGGATCGCCGAGTCGGTTCGGCGCCACGCGGTCGCGATGCGTCCCGACCTCTCCTGGGACGACCTCGCGTGGATGCGAGATCGCTGGGACGGACCCGTCGTGGTCAAGGGCGTGCTGGACGCCGACGATGCCGTGCGTGCAGTGGACACCGGTGTCGACGGGGTGATCGTCTCCAATCACGGTGGCCGCCAGCTCGCCGGAACGCTGCCCACCGGCCGGGCACTCGTCGACATCGTCGACCGGGTCGGCCGTGACGTTGATGTTCTCGTGGACGGCGGAATCCGTTCGGGCTCAGACATCGTCGCGGCACTGGCGCTGGGAGCCAGGGCTGTCCTGATCGGCCGTCCCTGGTTGTACGGGTTGGCCGTCGGTGGTGCCGAGGGCGTGTCCGGCGTGCTCGACGTGCTGGATGCCGAGATGCGGCGAACTGCCCACCTCATGGGTGTGAGCGCACTCCGCGATTTGACGCGGGATCACCTCGTTCGTGTGGAAAGTGAAGTGGGAGAGCTCGTGTGGTGACCGAGCGTCGAGCTCGTGCTCGGCGCCGCCCGCTGTCGTCCGCGGGCGAGCGCTGAGGAGTTGGCGGGTTCCGAGCGGCGTGGTCGTCAGTCGGTGACATCCGCCGGCAGGGCGACGTCACAGACATCGGTGGTGACAATCTCTTTGGAGACAGGCACATTCCCATGTGCGCCGTAACCCCACGACATCATGACGCACGAATACGCACCGGGTCCGCCGGCCACGAGCACCAGGACCGCTTCCGGTGACTCCAGTGCCCTGCGGTTGCCGTGGGCGTCGACCGGCGCCTCGTCCGCGAGCGGGATGGCGCCGTTGAGCGTGGCCAGCTCGTATGGGTTGGTGGCCCTCTCGTACAGCTCACGCTGGATGTCCCCACGGGTGTACCCCGCCGCATGGAGCGCCTTCGCGTGCTCGAGATTGAGGCACACGACGACAGTGCCGCGCCCCGCCACCGCGTTGTTGTTCCCGGGTGATGTGATCGTCCGAGCCACCAACTCGAGAAGGCGACTGTGTTGATCAGGGTCGTCGTCGTCGAGAACGCATGTGAGAGTGTGCGGTCCGAGGACGTTTACCGCGGTCAGTGCGTTCTGTTCGGCATCGAAGCCGAACGTCTGATGTAGCGGCGGATACGGGCTCTCCTCGTGCTCCGCCAGGCAGTACGACAGCTTGCCCGGGTGGCCGAGCAGCGTCATGTCGGTGAATCCCGGCCAACCTCCACCGAGATTGATGAGACACAGTCGGATCGCCCGCCCGATCGTGAGGTTTGCAGCATGCCCGTAACCCAGTGCGCCGTACGATCCGGAGATCCCCAGCGTGCGGGCGATCGGGCCGCTCACGATGAGCAGCGGGGTCAGCGCATGCGTGGTCGCCTGGACCGCGGACATGTCGAGCCGTTCATCGCACACCGCTTTCACGCCGGCCACGACGACAGGCAGATAGTCCGGAACGCACCCCGCCATGACGGCGTTGATCGCGACCTTCTCGATCGTTGCCTCGCCCATCTGCGGGGCGATCCGTCCCAGGATGAGATCGTGGTCGAGGCCGGCGAGCGACGCGGCGAACATCATCTCCTCGACACGCTCCCGGGAGGGCAGGATGACCGGCAGGCCATCCGTGCGTCGGTTGTCGCGCAACCAATCCTGCAGCTCGTCGTCCGAGCGGCCGTCGATCTGTAGGGAGGCGAGTGTCGTCCGGGTCATCTCAGTTGCCCACTCCCACGTGCAGCGGTTGTCCCGCGAGAGTGCCGATCACCTGTTGGACTGCTCCGGCGGCGATTCGCTCGATGTTCTCCGCGCCGGTCCCCGACACAGGGTGGGGGAGTGCCACTCTGGGGACGTCGGGCATTCTCGCCGCATCGGCGATGAACTGTGCGAGTTCCAGGAACTTGTAGGACACCAGGGCCACGGCGGGCACGCCCGACTTCGCTATCGCGGCGGCGTCACGCACGGTGCTCGAGGTGCAGGAACCGCACTGCCCCAAGGCCGTGACGGCGATATCGCAGTTCTGCACCTCCTCGAGCATCTCCTGCCCGATGGTGACCGTCGGGTCATCTCGTTCGAAGAGGGTGATCACCGCGTGGTCGAGTTCCCTCTCGAGGAGACGCCCGACCGCGGACAGCAGTGTCCCGGCATCGGGAAAGCCGTTCGAGACCAGACCGACCCGCAGACCGGGCCGGGTGACATCGGCCGTCAGCGTGTACTCGACGACGTCGACCGGTTCGGCCGCCGCAGGATCGTAGATGACAGTCATCGATTGAAACCCTTCACTGGTGGACAGGAATCACTCACATGCGCGGGACCCGAAATCCGCGTCGACTTTTTCTGCAGCGCACAGGGATAGCTCGGATCCCCAGATCGCGGACCCACCACGAGGGGTCATCGAGTGGCTAGAGACCAGGCGGATGACCACGGGTGGAGAGGGTGCGTTCACGAGAGCCAAGTATGTGACCGGGGTAACAGCCAGTTCGAATGTAGTCCCTGGTTCAACCGATGGCAATGTTTCATCATGATCAATCGTGGGAGTTCCGTCCCGACGCTGTCTGGGAATCTACGGAGTCAGCACGATCTTGCCGGTGTGACTGCTCGCCTCGAGTCGTTCGTGCGCACGCGCCACGTCCGACAGGGGCATGACGCAATCGATGACGGGTGTGATGGCTCCGGATGCGAAGAGCGGCCACACCTCGTCCACCAACTGCGCACAGATCGCGCCTTTCTCGGCGATCGGGCGGGGGCGGAGTGACGTGGCGATGACACGCGCACGCTTCACCAGGAGCCGGCCGATGTTGAGCTCGCCCCTTGTGCCGCCCTGCATTCCGACGATCGCGAGTCGCCCGCCGGTTGCGAGCGACTTCACGTTGCGGTCCAGGTACGACGCGCCCATGTTGTCGAGGATCACGTCGACACCCCTGCCCTTGGTGGCCTCCTTGACCACGCCGAGGAAGTCCTCGTCGCGGTAGTTGATCCCCACGTCCGCGCCGAGGTTCACGCATTCGGCGACCTTGTCGGGACTGCCCGCCGTCGCCAGTACGCGATGTCCGCGAGCGGCCGCCAGGCTGATCGCGAAGGAGCCGATCCCGCCGGCGCCACCGTGGATGAGAATGGTCTCGCCGGGTTGGAATGCGGCCTCGATGAAAACGTTGGACCATACGGTGGCCGCGGCTTCGGGCAGCGCTGCAGCCGAAATCAGGTCCACGCCTGCGGGTATCGGCATCACCTGACCGGCGGGTACGACTGCGCGGTCGGCGTACCCGCCGCCGGCGACGAGAGCGCACACTTCGTCGCCGACCCGCCATCGGGTCACATCGGCGCCGAGCGCGATCACCGTGCCGCTGCACTCGAGCCCCATGACGTCGGTGATCCCTGGTGGGGGTGGATAGTTCCCGGCTCGCTGGTGTGTGTCGCCCTTGTTGACCGCAGTTGCTGCCACCTGCAGTAGGACTTCGCCGGGTGCGGGAGTCGGGTCGGGCAACTCGGATATCTGAAGAACTTCGGGCCCCCCGAATTCTCGTACGGTCACGGCTCGCATCGTCGACTCCTCGCGCCAGGTTCTGTCGGTGCGTACTGCACCGCTGTAAACATCATGATAAATAGGCTAGTGTGTTCTACGTCGCAAAGCCAAGGCCGACGTGAGATCGCCGGCTCCGAGGAGGTTCGCCTGACATGACCGAGAACGGACACACCCGAGGCGTCGTCGACGGCACCGACGTGGACGCCCGGGCGGCGGCCTTCCTTGCCGAGGGCACGATTCCGCACGTGATCGATGGGGAAGGTCGCCGATCGCTGGCCGGCGCCGAGCGTCAGATCATGAATCCGTCCACCGGGGAGCAGATCGGCGTGGTCGCCTCGGGTGACGCCGATGACCTCGACCACGCCGTACGGAGCGCCAGGACGTCGTTCGAGGACGGACGCTGGCGCCTACTGGCGCCTCGAGAGAAGGAGTCGCGCCTTCATCGGCTCGCCGACCTGCTCGAAGAGCACCGTGACGTCACGGGCGACCTCGACGCCCTCGATGCCGGAATCCTGCGCAAATACGCCTCATTCGTCACGCAGGCCTCGATCAACGCCCTGCGGTATTACGCCGGCTGGCCCACCAAGATAGCCGGTCAGCTTCCTCCGGTCGGGCCGGAATACCTGGTCCAAGAGAGGGTCGAGCCCATCGGGGTGATGGGCGTGATCAAGCCTTGGAACGGCCCGGCTGCCTTTTTCAACCAGGTCGCGCCGGCGCTCGCGGCAGGCAACTCGGTCGTACTCAAGCCCGCCGAGCACACCCCGCTCACCGCGACCTACATGGCCCTCCTCGCGCTCGAAGCCGGGATTCCACCGGGAGTGCTGAACGTGGTTCACGGAGACGGGGTGGTCGGCAGTGCGTTGGTCGCTCATCCCGGGGTGAACCGGCTCTCCTTCACCGGTTCGGTGGGCACCGGCCGTGCTCTCGCCGCCGCTGCGGCGCAGACCTTCAAGAAGGCGAACATCGAGCTCGGCGGCAAGTCGCCGGTCATCGTGTTCGACGACGCCGACCTCGATTTGGCGGCGCCGGCCGCCACCAGGTCGGTGTGGAACAACTCGGGCCAGGTCTGCACCGCCGGATCCCGCACCCTGGTGCACCGTGACATCTACGACGACTTCCTCGAGCGAGCCGTGGCGGCGTCGACGGATCTGACGGTCGGTCACGCCTTCGACGACGGGGTCGACCTCGGCCCGCTGATCTCGCCGCAACAGCGTGACCGTGTACGTGACTATGTCGACGTCGGTCGCGCGGAGGGTGCCACGGTCAAACTCGTCGGCGACGTGCCTGATTCTGCGGGCAACTTCCAGGCCCCGGTGATCTTCGCCGATGTCGACATGTCGATGCGTGTGGCGCGTGAGGAGATCTTCGGTCCGGTGATGTCGGTGATCCCGTTCGACACGGAAGAGGAGGCGTACCGAATCGCCAACGACACCGAGTTCGGCCTCGCTGCCGGGGTTTTCACTCGCGACATCGCCCGAGCCGATCGGGCGAGCGATGTGCTGGATGTCGGCACGGTGTGGATCAACTGCTACCAGGTGGTCGATGCTGCGGTGTCCTTTGGTGGCTCCAAGTACTCGGGTTACGGGCGCAGTCTGGGCTCCCCGGCGCTGGAGGAGTACACGCGGCGCAAGTCGGTGTGGTCCCGGCGCTATTGATTGTAGAAACCGGCTAGCCGGGTCTTGCACAAATCATCATGAGAAATTAATGTGGTCCATGGCACATCGAGGAGGTGGGATGACTACGACACCGGAGGTGATGGCACGCCTTGCACGGGTCGTCGACGACCTGGAGATCCGGCGGACGATTACCGACTACGCGACGCTCGTCGACGCGCGGGACTGGGAGCGGTTGGCAGCGATCTTCGACGACGCAGTCGTGGTCGAATACCACAACGGACGCACCACAGTCGTCGGTGCTACTGCTGTCGCTGAGTACGTCAAGGCGAACACGTCGCACGTCGCCTGGCAGCACCACATGGTGTCGCCATACGGCATCGATGTCAATGGGGACACCGCGACGGCTCTGGCCTACCTGGTATCGCACCAGCAGGTCCGTGGCGACGACACCGAGTTCTTGACGATGGCAGCGGATTACACCCTCGAGCTCGCACGCGCCGAGGGTGGGTGGGTGATCACCCGCATGCGCCACTCGATCAAGCTGGCCAGCTTCCTCCCGATTTCGACCACACCGCTTGCCGGCGCCGACGTCCCGGCCGCGGTCAAGCACTGACACAACCCTCTGCTCGAGGGCATCCGACGACGCCGGAACCCGACACAGTCCGCACCACAGCTCAGATTCGAGGAATCAACTCATGGCAGCTCATTCGACGCCGGAACTGACCGAAGCCGACCTGGCCGAGGCCGCGGAGCGACTCGAACGCGCCAAGGCGGCCGGTTGCCCGGTCGTCAACTTCGACTACACGACACCGCAGCCGGCCTTGAGCTACTTCTCGAAGTTCGACGAGCTACGAAACCAGGGGCCGACCGCGTATTCCTCGTACGGGCCCGGCTTCTGGATGCTTCTGACCTCCGATCTGGTCCGCGAGGCCTACCAGACTCCGGAGGTGTTCAGCAGTCACGCGACCATCCCGTCGATCCCCAACCCGGACTGGCATTGGATCCCGACGATGGTCGATCCCCCGCAGCACAGCGAATACCGCCGCATGCTCAACATCGCGTTCTCACCACGATTCGTGAAGCAGAACGAGGACCAGATCCGGCAGGACTGTATCGAGACCATCGAGAAGTTCGCCGCCGAC
This sequence comes from Gordonia sp. NPDC058843, assembly GCF_042743165.1. Taxonomy (NCBI): domain Bacteria; kingdom Bacillati; phylum Actinomycetota; class Actinomycetes; order Mycobacteriales; family Gordoniaceae; genus Gordonia; species Gordonia sp. NPDC058843. Next base: position 109,340 of record NZ_JBHYNC010000008.1, on the reverse strand, counting down.
GGCAGATGCGATTTCATCGAGCAGTTTGCAAAAGTGTTTCCGACGCAAGTGTTCCTGCGCATCGTCGGTCTGCCCATGGAGCACACCGAGATGTTCATGGCGTGGGTCGAGGCGACGTTCGACGGGTTGGGTCATTTCGGCGACAAGGCGGTCTCTCAGCACGAGGCGCAGGTGGCGATCCGCGGTTACTTCTCCGAGGTCCTGACCGACCGGCGTGAGAACCCGCCGGCGAGTCCCGAGGACGACTTCTTCGCGATCCTGGCGAACACCGTGATCGGCGGCGAGCCCATCACCGACGAGGCGTTCTCGAACATGGCCGAGGTCATCCTCCTCGCCGGTCTGGACACAGTGAAGAGTCAGCTCAGCTACATGTTCTACTGGCTCGCCAACAACCCGAGTGATCGAGAGTGGATCATCCGCGAGCCGGAGATCATCCCGAACGCCGTGGAGGAGTTTCTGCGCGCCCACAATATCGTCATGACGGCTCGAAAGGTCACCGAGGACACCGATTTTCACGGTTGCCCGATGAAAAAGGGTGACATGGTGATGGTCGCGAATCCGTCCGCGTCGCGCGACGAGGCCGAGTTCGACAATCCCACGGAGATCCAACTCGACCGCCAGATCACCACCCACTACTCCTTCGCGGGTGGGCCGCACCGCTGCGTCGGCGCGCACCTCGCCCGTAAGGAACTGGCGATCGCACTCGAGGAGTGGCACAAGCGCATTCCCGAGTACACCGTCACCAACACCGAGGGCCTCGTCGAGGCGGGCCCGCAGGTCGGACTCGAACGTCTGGAGCTGGGGTGGACGGTATGACCATGCACGACACCGCAATCCGTCGGATCACCATCGACACCGGCCGGTGCAGCGGTCACGGACGCTGCTACACGCTCGCCCCCGACGTGTTCGATCCCGACGACGAGGGCTTTCCGGTCCTGCTCGCCGAGACCGTCACCGACGATTCACCGCACCTGCGTGATGCACAGGCAGCGGTGGACGGCTGTCCCGAGCGGGCCATCTCGATGGAGGTCGAGGCATGACGGCAACCGCCACCCGTGTTCCCGACCTCGACGATCACGCCGCGTCGGTTCGCGCATGGCTGATCCAGAACGCCCCCGAGGGCTCTGTGGCCGCCGGCGACGAGTACGACGTATCGGTGTTCCACAACCTGTCCCACGACGTGGAACAAGGTCTGATCAACGAGCTGCGAGCGTGGCAACGCGCCAAGTTCGACGGCGGGTACGCCGCGATCTCGTGGCCCGCCGACATGTACGGTGCCGGTCTGCCGGCCGAGTACGAGGACGCGTTCAAACAGGCCGAGGCTGAGCTCGTTCCGCTGCCTCGGCACGAACTGCTCTCGGTGACGGTCAATCTGATCGCGCCGACCATCCGCATCTTCGCATCCGAGTCGGTCCGGTCCATGTTGCTACCAGGACTGTTGGACGGGTCGCTGCTGGCGTGCCAGCTGTTCTCCGAACCCGCCGCGGGCTCCGACCTGGCGAACGTCTCCACCCGAGCGGTCCGGGAGGGCGACGACTGGGTCATCAACGGACAGAAGGTGTGGACCTCCGGAGCTCAGTTTGCCGACTGGGGGCAGGCCATCGTGCGTACCGAGGCAGGATCCTCGGGGAGCCGCGGACTGACCACCTTTGTCATCCCGATGGATGCGGAGGGAGTCGAGATCCGGCCGATCCGGCAGATGTCGGGCGGCACCAGCTTCAACGAGGTGTTCCTCAACGACGTCCGGGTCCCGGACAGCCATCGGCTGGGTGACGTCGGTGACGGGTGGGCCGTCACCCGCGCCACGCTCGGCTTCGAACGTGCGAATGCGTCGAACAAGAAGGGTGTGGGCGGCTCATTCGACCAGCTGCTCGACCTCGCTCGGCGCACGGATTCGCTGGGGCACCGCGACATTCGTACGCACCTGGCCGATGTCCGCCTGCGCGAGGTCGGTGCCGAGGTCGCGCTACGCCGGGACAAGCGGGCTCGCGATGCCGGTGAGGCTCCTGGAGCCGCCGGTTCCATGCGCAAGTTGCAGTGGGTCACCCGTCTGAACCTCGTGTCCGAGCTCGCCCGGACGATGCTCGGAGACAGGCTGATCGCCGACGACGGCGAACCCGGCACCTTCTCCTGGAACGCACACCTGCTGGGCGCGCCCGGTTATCGGATCGCGGGCGGCACCGATCAGGTCCAGCGGTCGATCATCGCCGAACGTCATCTCGGCCTACCCCCGGAACCCCGCGCGCCCAAGCCCTCCCGAACGGAAGCCACGACATGAGTGTTTCCATAGACCTGTCCGGTCGTGTCGTCCTGGTGACCGGTGGCAGCCGCGGCCTCGGGCTGGAGATGGCCCACGCATACGCCGCAGCCGGCGCCAACGTGATCATCGCGAGCCGCAAGCAGGCCGGCGTCGACGAGGCGGCCGCGGCCGTGACCGAGGCGAGCGGTGTCCGGGCAGTCGGGATCGCCGGCCACGTGGGCGACTGGGATGGATGCGTTGCGCTCGTCGACTCCGCGGCTGCGGAATTCGGCCGACTCGATGTTCTCGTCAACAACGCGGGAATCGCACCGACCTATGACTCGCTCGAGTCGGCGTCGGAGCGGCTTTTCGACAAGACTGTCGAGGTGAACCTGAAGGGGCCGTTCCGGATGGCCACTCTGGCGGCTCCGCGGATGACCGACGGCGGTTCGATCATCAACATCAGTTCGATCGCCTCGGTCCGCCCCAAGACCACCGACCTGATCTACGCGGCGGCGAAGGCCGGTCTCAACACGCTGACCAAGGGGTTGGCGCAGCAGTACGGTCCCCGCCTGCGCTGTAACACGATCATGGCCGGCCCGTTCCTCACCGAGCTCGCCGACGCCTGGTACACCGACGAGTGGCGGGCACGTGCGAAGGGCTTCCCGATGGGGAGGGCCGGCGAGCCGAGCGAGATAGTCGGCGCTGCGCTGTATTTCGCGTCCGATCTGTCCAGCTTCACGACCGGTACGGTCCTGCCCGTCGACGGCGGCCGGACGGCGACCTCCTGAACCCGGAAAGTGAGCACAACCATGAGCACCAGCTCTGATGCCATGTCGGCAGACCGACGTCCGGTCCCCAGGACCGGTCCGCTGGCGGGTGTCCGCGTCGCCGACTTCTGTTGGATGGGTGTCGGCTCGGTGGCCACCCGGATGCTGGCGGACTTCGGTGCCGAGGTCATCAAGATCGAGAACCGCCGACGCATAGACCGACCACGCCTCCTGCCGATCTACAAGGGTGAGGTCCGCAATTACGGGGAGGAGAGGTCCGACGCAGACCCCGATCGTGGTGGACTGCACAACAACTACAGCCGCAACAAGCTAGGCATCACCGTCGACATGAAGACCGTCCGGGGCCGTGAACTCGTCGATCAACTCATCTCGCAGAGTATGGTCGTCACCGAGAACTTCGCGCCGGGTGTGATGGAACGGTGGGGTCTCACCTACGATCGGCTACGCGAGCTGTCGCCCGAGGTCGTCTACGGTCGCATGAGCGGCTTCGGGCATTCGGGACCGCACGCCCACTACAAGTCGTACGGACCGATCGTGCAGGCGGTCAGCGGACTGTCGTTCATCAGCGGACTCCCCGGCGTCGAGCCGTCCGGATGGGGTCTGTCCTACATGGACAACCAAGCGGCTTACTACAATTCGGCCGCACTGATGATGGCGATCCTGCGCCGCCGGGCGACCGGTTCGGGCGCCGAGGTCGATGTGTCCGCGGTCGAGGTGGGTATCTCCATGATCGGCGCGGACATGCTCGACGTGACGGCGAACGGGGCGGTCACCCGCCGCCCGACCTTCCCACGCGGAAATCGCCTCGATGATCCGGCCGCCGCCCCCCATGGCGTGTATCCGAGCGTCGATGAGGACCGGTGGGTTGCCATCGCCGTGTTCGACGACGCCGACTGGAAACGTTTCGTGGCTGCCATCGGGCGACCGGCATGGACAGACGACCAGCGCTTCGCGTCGCAACGTGACCGGCACGCCAACCAAGATGACCTCGACGCCCACGTGGCCACCTGGACCTCGCAGCGCACCGACCGGGAGGCGATGGAATTGCTGCAATCCGCAGGCATCGCGGCCGGAGCCGCGCAGAATGCCGAGGATGTCAGCGAATGGGACCCGCAGATCGCCTCTCGCGGAACGTTCTTCGAACTGAACCATCCGGTGATCGGGGAGGCTCGATTCGAGGGGACACCGGTCTCCTTCTCGCGCACCGAGGGGCACACCTGGCGATCTGCGCCGTTACTCGGTGAGGACAACCACTACGTGTTCGGCGAGATCTTGGGCCTGCCCGGCGACGAGATCAACGAACTAGAGAACGACGGAGTGATCTGACATGTGGCAAGGACCGGTGGACACGCTCACCTACAGCGGACTCCGCGCGGTGGAGCTGGCGGAGGACCCGCGAGGGGAGATCGTGGGTAAGCTCCTCGCCGACCAGGGTGCCGACGTGATCAAGGTCGAACCCGTCGGCGGCTCGAAGGGCAGGCACGTCGGCCCGTGGGTCCGCGGACATGAGGGTGATCCCGACTTCAGCCTCAACTTCTGGACGTACAACACGAGCAAGCGCAGTGTCGTCGTCAACACGACCACCGCCGAGGGGCGGGCCGAGCGGGACGACCTCATCGCCAGCGCCGACGTGCTCATCACCTCGGACACCCCCGACGACCTCGCCGCGTCGGACATCGATCTGCAGGAGCTCATCGATCGTCATCGGCATCTGATCGCGGTCTCCGTCTCGCCGTACGGCCTCACCGGGCCGTGGGCCAACCGGCGGTCCAGCGATCTCGTCGCGCTCGCGACCGGTGGCATCCTGATGAGCTGCGGGTACGACGACCACTCCATTCCGCCGATCCGCCCGGGCGGCAACCAGGCCATGCAGATCGCGGCGAGTTTCGGCCACACCGGTCTCCTCCTGGCCCTGTTGGAACGGCAGACAACCGGTCTCGGCCAGATCGTCGACGTGTCGATGCACGAGGCGATCGCCGTGAGTGGCGAGCTCGCGAACCCGTACTGGTTCTATCCGCGGGTGCTGCTGCAGCGCCAGACCTGTCGGCATGCGCAGCCGACTCCGACATCGCCGGCGCTGTTCGAGTGCGCCGACGGTGTCCAGGTGTACTTCGCGTTGATCCTCAGCGACATCAAGACGTGGGGCATCCTGGTGGACTGGCTCGACACGCTGGGAATGGCCCTCGACCTCGCCGACGACGACTATCTCGAGTTGTCCCATCGGCAGGAGAACTTCCCGTACATCCAGACCTTGCTCGAGTCCTTCTTCCTCATGCAGGATTCCGGGGACGTCTACACCGAGGCGCAGCGTCGAGGTCTGCCGCTCGGCCCGATCTCGGCGCCCGAAGACCTGGTCGGGGATCCACACCTGGAGGCTCGCGGGTACTTCGTCGATGTCCCCATCGACGGAGAGACGGTCAAGTTCCCCGGCTCGCCCTTCACCTTCTCGTACGGGACCGGCGGGCCCGGGGCTCCGCCGAAACTGGGTTCCGACACGGAAGAAGTGCTCGCACAGACGGATTCGTCGGCGACCGCGACGGTCGCAGGCGCCGGGATCGGGGTGATGTCGTGAGCACCTGGAAACCCAACACGTGCGCGGTCGTCGGGATCGGCACCACCGGGTACTCGAAGAAGTCGGGGGTCAGCGTGACCTCACTGGCAGCAGAGGCAGCTCTCACCGCGATCACCGACGCAGGTCTGAAGCCCGGCGACATCGACGGTCTGATCCGCAGTGACTACGACGAGGCGTCCCAGGTGGCGCTCGCCGACGCCATCGGTGCCGACGACGTCGCCTACTGGGGACAGAACGGGCCCGGCGGTTCCGGCCCGTGCGCGATGGTCGGGCAGGCTGTTGCCGCGATCATGTCCGGCCAGGCCACCACTGTGCTGGTCTATCGCGCACTCAACGGGCGGTCCGGTCGTCGGCTCGGCAAAGGCGTCAGCGTCGACGGTGGTGTGGGCGGCGCATCGAGCTACCTGGAACTGTTCGCTCCCTACGGCATGACCTCGCCCGGTCAGTTCTTCGGGATGCTCGCCCGCCGGCACATGTCCGAGCACGGACTCACCCACGAGGCGCTAGCCGAGATCGCGATGGTGTGCCGTCGCCGCGCCAACGCCAACCCGGCCGCCCAGATGTACGACCGGAAGCTCTCGCCGGCGGACTACTACGACTCGCGGATGATCTCCGACCCGCTGCGGCTGTTCGACTTCTGTCTCGAATCCGACGGTGGCGCAGCAATCGTCGTGACGACAGCCGAGCGTGCCAAGGATCTGCGGCAACCGCCGGCGCTCATCAACTCCGTCGCCCAGGGGACCGGTCTGCGTGTCGGTCCCGGCCAGATGTATCCGGTCCTCCTGGGCGAGAGCCTGGAGAACCTGACGTCCACGCGTGTCGCCGAACGACTCTACGAGAGATCGGGCCTCGCTCCGTCGGACGTCGATGTCGCGCAGCTGTATGACTGTTTCACCGTGACGGTCTACCTACAGCTCGCGGATTTCGGGTTCTGCAGCCGAGACGACGTGTCTGGATTCATTGAGAGCGGTGCGCTCGATCTCGACGGCGCCATTCCGATCAACACCGCAGGAGGGCAGTTGTCCGAGTCGTACATCCACGGGATGAACCACATCGTGGAGGGGGTCCGGCAGATCCGGGGCACCTCCACCTCGCAGGTTCCCGGCGCCCAGGTCTCCCTGGTCACCTCTGCGCCGCCGCCCGGAGGGAGCGCATTGCTCTTGGTGGCCGCATGAGCGCCCCGGGCAGTGACTCGAGCACCGGTCTCGGCGGCGATGTCGGACTCCGGCCGGTGACCGACGACCCGGAGACTGGCGGACTCTTCGCCGCGGCCGCGGATCGCCGCCTCGTGGTTCAGACATGCCGTCACTGCGAGCACCAGCAGCATCCCCCGCGACCGCGATGCCGCGCTTGCCACGGAGACGATCTCGGATGGACCGATGTGCCGCAGGACGGCACCGTGCACACCTGGACCGTCGTCGAGCACCAGATCAACCCTCGCTACCCGGTGCCCTATACATCGATCCTCGTCGACGTCGAACCCCGCCCGGGTGAGCCGGTGATCCGCTTCCTCGGACACATCGCGGGCCGCCCGGACATGCAGGTCGGTACGCCTGTTCGCACCGTCTTCGTCGATCTCGACGACTCGACGACCATCCCGAACTGGGAACTCATCCCGGAGTCGGAAACCACCCGCTGAACCTCCCCACCGAAGGAGCCCCCCATGGCATGGGACTTCGAGACCGACCCCGACTACCAGGCGCAGCTGGATTGGGTCGAGCGATTCGTACGCGAGGAGGTCGAACCTGCCGATCGCATGTACGACCATCCGCTCGACATGACCGACCCGGTACGCAACGCGATCATCAGACCCCTGCAAGCGCAGGTCCGCGAAAAGGGCCTGTGGGCTTGCCATCTCGGGCCCGAACTGGGGGGTCAGGGCTACGGGCAGCTCAAACTGGCGTTGCTCAACGAGTTGATCGGCACGACGCTCAGCGGCCCGGTGGTCTTCGGTACACAGGCGCCCGACTCCGGGAACGCAGAGGTGCTCGCACACTACGGTTCCGCCGAACTGAAGAAGACCTACCTGGAACCCTTGCTCGACGGGCAGATCGCGTCCTGCTTCTCGATGACCGAGCCGACCGGTGGTTCCGATCCGACGTCCTTCCGGTGCCGCGCGATACGGGACGGGGACGACTACGTCATCACCGGTGAGAAGTGGTTCTCGTCGAACGCGCGGTTCGCGTCGTTCCTGATCGTCATGGCGGTCACCGACCCCGATGCCGATCGGCACCGGCGTGCGTCGATGTTCGTCGTCCCCGCGGACACGCCGGGGATCGAGATCATCCGCAACGTGGGGGTGACGGGGCACGCGGGCCACGAGGGCACCCACGCATACGTGCGCTACAACGATGTCCGGGTGCCCGCTGCGAACCTTCTCGGTGAGGAGGGCGATGGATTTAAGGTGGCGCAGGTCCGCCTCGGCGGGGGACGTATTCATCACGCGATGCGGACCGTGGCCCTGGTACGGCGCTCGCTGGATGCGATGCTTGAGCGCGCGGTGTCGCGGGAGACCCGGGGACGCTCGCTCGGCGAACTGCAACTGGTCCAGGAGATGATCGCCGACTCCTGGATTCAACTCGAACAGTTCCGTCTGCTGGTGCTGCGCACCGCGTGGAAGATCGACCAGGTCAACGACTACAAGCAGGTCATCAAGGACATCGCGGGCGTGAAGGTCGCGATGCCGAAGGTGCTGCAGGACGTCGCGGGTCGCGCTGTCCAGTTGCACGGTTCGCTCGGTATCTCCACCGAGCTGCCGTTCGGCAAATACGTCCTCGAGGGTTTCCACATGGCCATCGCCGACGGCGCGACCGAGATCCACAAGCAGTCGGTCGCCAAGCAACTCCTGCGCGGCGTGGAGCCCGCACCGGACCTGTTCCCGTCGATTCACGTCCCCCGGCTCCAAGAGGCGGCCGACGCGAAGTTCACCGACGTCCTGGCCGCCGTCTCGGCGGACTCGGCGGAGGCGAACTGACATGATCCTCGACGATGTGGAGGCCGTCGCCGATCGCACCGACTTCGCCGAAGTGCTTGCCGGAGTGACCCACCGGGCGACGCCGCGCAACGAGGTGGTCGCCCGCGCCGACGCAGCCGCCGCCGGCCGGCTCGACAGCGCACTGTGGGAGCGACTGGTCGGCGAGGTAGGTGTCCTCGGCCTGGCCGTCCCGGAGGAACTCGACGGCGCAGGCGCCACCTGGGCCGAGATCGCTGTCCTCATGGAACAAATCGGTCGCAGCACCGCCGCGGTCCCTGCGCTCGGAGCGATCCTCGCAGTGGAGGCCGTGACCGCATCGGGCGACGTCGCCGCCCGGGCCGAGCTCCTCCCATCCCTCCTCGCCGGCACCGTGATTGGCACCGTGTGGACCGGTACGGGACTGACCGCGGATGCCGAGGGGAGAGTGTCGGGCGAGGCACGGCTCGTCGTCGAAGGCGGTCATGCCGACGTCGTCATCGCGCAAGCAGAGACGGATGCAGGTTCGGCCTGGTTCGCGATCGAGACCGCCGGTGCCTCGGTCCGTCGCCACGAAGCCCTCGACCTGGTGCGCGATCTCGCGACCATCACATTCACCGATGCCCCGGCGCGGGTGATCACCGTCGATGTACCCGACTCGCTGTCGAATCGCCTGCGCGATCTGGCGCTGGTGGCGGTGGCCGCCGAACAGCTCGGTGTCGCCGAACAAGCCCTCGCCGATTCCGTCGAGTACGCGAGCGTGCGGGAGCAGTTCCGGCGGGTCATCGGATCGTTTCAGGCCCTCAAACACCTCATCGCCGATGTCGCCACCGAGACGGATCTGGCTCGGTCCCTGGTCGAGCACGCGGTGTGGGCCGCCGTCGCCAGTCCCGAGGATCTTCCGGAGGCGGCCGCCATGGCCATGCTCGCGGCATCTCGCGCCGCCATCGTTGCCAGCGGTGAGAACGTACAGGTCCACGGTGGTATCGGCTTCAGCTGGGAACATCATGCTCACCTGTTGTTCCGAAAGGCGCGGAGCAACGACTTCCTCCTCGGACCGCCCGACCGCTTGGCAGACCGGATCCTGTCGACTCATGGTGTCCACCGATGACTCCGGGAGACGACCATCACGTGCTGGTGGTCGGCGGCGGAATCGGGGGTGGACGCACCTGCGCCGCACTTCGATCGGAGGGATTCACCGGGCGCGTCACCCTTGTCGGCGGGGAGGATCACGACCCCTACGACCGCCCGCCGCTGAGCAAGTCATGTCTCACCGAGTCCGCCGACCCCGGCCTCGGACTCGACTTCGACGACCTCGAGGTCACGGTCCGGCGCGGTGTGTGGGCGACCGGACTCGATCGCGACGCGAAGACCGTCGCGACCACTGCCGGCGACATCGGCTACGACACAGTGGTTCTCGCCACGGGGTCGACACCGGTCCGCCTCCCCGGACCGGGTGGACAATTGACTTTGCGCACAAGAGAGGACGCCGAGAAGCTCGCGGCGGTGTTGCGGCCCGGGGCGCGGCTGGTCATCGTGGGCGCCGGCTGGATCGGCGCCGAGGTCGCGACTGCTGCAGTAGGTATGGGTTGCTCGGTGATCTGCGTCGAGGCGGGCGACGGCCCACACGTGGGCCCGTTCGGCGCGGACGTGTCTCTACGCCTGGCCGCGCTGTGGGAAGGTGTCGACCTCCGGTTGCGCACCGGCGTGGCAGAGGTCGAGGTCGCCGGCGTCCGGCTCACCGATGGCACCCTGCTCGCCGCTGACGCAGTCGTGGTGGGTATAGGTTCGCGCGCAGACGTCGGTTGGCTCACGGAAGCCGGTCTCGACGTCGACCGGTTCGGGGTCTGCGTCGACTCCCGACGCCGGACGAACGATCCTGCCGTGTACGCGATCGGGGACGTCGCCAGCCGTTGGAGCAACCGCTTGTCTCAGCGTGTCCATACCGGTCACTGGGATGAGGCGGCTGTCGGCGGCGCGGTGGTTGCACGGTCCATCATGCACTGCCACAAGGGGACCGACGACATCCCCTACTTCTGGTCGGATCAGTTTGGGCGCAAGATCCAGTATGTCGGGCAGCATCGCCGAGACGATCGGCTGATAGTTCGGGAGCATCCGACGACGGACCGCTGGGGTGCGGTCTGGCTCGACTCCGAGGGGCGCATCACGGCGCATCTGTCGGTGGGGTTCCCCCGAGCGATGATCCAGGCGCGCGCTGCCATCGCGAACGGACACAGGGTGGACGGGGGGAATCTGACGGACCTGACCACGCCACCCTGACGAGCACGCGAAGCCGCGGTCGCGCAATCCATGCGGCGACATCTACCGATGTGATAGATCATCGGTATGAATAGCTGAACTGCGGACACGCTGCAGATCAGCGGAGTACGAGATGGGACAACACATGACCGAAGCGAACGCTACATCGGGGGAAGCTGCCGCGGGTCAGTCTGCGATCGCCATTGCGGGCGGCGGCTCGGTCCTTCGTCCGTTGAAGGCTGCGGAGGTGGTCGCGCGGGCCGTCGTGCGGACCATCCGCTCCGAGGGCCTTCAGACCGGAGACAGTCTGCCGTCCGAGGCCGAGATGCTCCCGCAGTACGGGGTCAGCCGCGAGTCTCTTCGGGAAGGACTCCGTCTGCTGGAGGTCCAGGGGATGATCTCCATCCGGCGCGGACCCGGAGGGGGGCCGATCGTCGGCACGGTCGATTCGGCCAATCTCGGCCGCATGGAGGCGCTGTACCTTCATCTCGCCGGCGCGACCTACGACGAACTGTTCGACACATGGGTTTTCGCCGAAACGACCCTGGCCGGGATGGCGGCTGCGAATCCCGATGGCGAGGCGCGCCGAGCCGCCATGGCGCCGTACATCGACGGACTGGTCGATGAGGTCGTGCACGGCGACCTCGACGTGTACATGTCGGGGCACGAGGGCTTTCACGGGTCCGTGGCGGCACTGGCGGGTAATCGCGTCTTCCAGGTCACCTTCCGTGCCTACGGACAGATCGTGGCCCACCATCTGGCGATGGTCGGTGACGTCAAGCTGATCCATCAGGAGCTCGTCGACGACCATCTCGAACTCGCCCAGGTGATCTCCGAAGGGGACTCCGAGCGAGCAGCCGCTTTGATGAACCAACACCTCACCCGTGTTCTCGCGCTGAACCGAGCGCAGCTGGGCACTCTCCTCGACGGCGACGTGGAGTGGATCTGAATCCCTCCCGCGCCACCGACTCACAAGAAGGAAACCCACGATGTTCTTCCACGAGACCATCGCCAGATCATTGCGCGCCGAGGGCGTCACCACGATCTTCGGCGTGATGGGCGACGCGAATCTGTACATGATGGACAGTTTCGCGGATCTCGATGACACCCAATTCATCTCGACGTCCAACGAGGCGGGGGCGATCACCGCGGCAAACGGGTACGCACGCGTCACCGGCGGCCTCGGTGTGGCGTGCGTGACGCACGGTCCTGCGCTCACCAACACCCTGACCGGTCTCGTGGAGAGCGTCAAGGACCGAACCCCGGTTCTGCTCGTGGCCGGCGATACCGCGGTCGTCGACCGGGACAACTTCCAGAACATCGCGCAGCGGGAGGTCGTGGTGCCGACCGGGGCCGGTTTCGAGCAGGTGCGGGCTGCCGACACCGTGGCCGAAGATGTCGCGGTGGCCGTGCGTCGCGCACTTTCCGAACGTCGTCCGATCGTGCTGAACGTGCCGATCGAATTCCAGTGGGAGACAGTCGAGCACGCGGCCTCGTCGCCGAGATGGGCTCCCATCCAGGCAGTGCGTCCGGCGGAGCAGGCGCTGGAGGATGCGGTGGCTGTCATCGCCACCGCCCGTCGCCCGTTGGTGCTGGCCGGTCAGGGAGTGGATTCCCCTGAGGCGAGGACTGCCGTGGCGCGGCTCGCCCATCGCATCGGGGCGCCTCTCGGCACCACACTGCGTGGTCGTGATTCCTTCCGCGACGACCCGCACAACATCGGCATCGTCGGCACGATCTCGCATGAGGTGGCCCTTGATGTCATCGGCGATGCGGACACCGTGATCGCGTTCGGTGCCGGGTTGAACAAGTGGACGACGATGGAAGGCAGCGTCCTTGCCGGGCGTCGCGTGGTCCAGGTCGATGTCGATCGAGACGCGTTGCATCGCAACGGTTCCGTCGACGCCGTCGTTCTCGGCGATGCCGGGGTGACGGCAGGCGAGCTGGTCGAGATGCTCGATGCCATCGAGGTTCCGTCAACCGGGTTCGCCTCGCCGGAACTCGCGGCGCGACTGACGGAGCGTCGTGACGACGGCTTCGTCGACCGAGGCGGCGACGGGACGGTTGATCTGCGCTCGGCGATGATCGCCATCGAGAACGCGTTCCCGCGCGATCGCGCCCTGGTCTATGACGGTGGCCGGTTCATCTTCAACGCGTTCGCACTGTTCCACGTCGAGAAACCCCGGGACTACGTGCACACCGTGAACTTCGGCTCCATCGGTCTCGGGATGGGCAATGCGATCGGAGCGGCGGTGGGTACCCAGCGCCCGACCCTGCTTGTCACCGGGGACGGTGGATTCATGCTCGGCGGGCTCGCCGAATTCAACACCGCGGTGCGTCATGGCCTCGACCTCGTGGTCGCGGTCTTCAACGACGGGGCCTACGGAGCCGAACACATTCAGTTCCGCCGAAAGGACCTCGATCCGACGCGATCGACGTTCGACTGGCCGGACTTCGCCCCGGTGGCCGAATCGCTGGGTGCGCGAGGCTACACGGTCCGGTCATCCGACGACCTTCATCGCGCGCTCGCCGAACTGCCGAATCGTGACCGACCCGTGCTGCTCGACATCAAGCTCGACCCGGATTCGGTGGATTCGGCCGGACACTGACGGAACGACCGGTCCCTCATCGAATACCAAGTCGCAGTGCATGTTCGGCAAGTATTTCACCGCGCCGGGGGTGGTCTGCAGGCCAGGCCGTATTTGCCCAGATCACGATGTCGCCGAAACCGGCGTCGCGCCATCGGTGGAGCTCCTCGGCGTCGGCGCCGGGCATACGAAACCACGTCCGGAACGGCGCGGACCGTTCGTGTTCGGCGATTGCCGCATCGAGGCGGGTGCGAAGCAGGACCGCTTCCTCGAGGGTCGGCGTACCGCTGCTCAACCATCCGTCGCCGAGGGCGACCGAGCGCCGGAGAGCTCTGTCGGTGTTGCCGCCGAGTACCAGCGGTACCGGCGTGGTGGAGGCGGTGATCTGGACGGGGTCGAACACATACTCACCGGTCCGACGTGAGATCCAGCCGCCGCGAAGGGCTTCGCGAATGATCCCGGCGCTGTCCCGTAGACGACGGAACCTGGCGGCGAATGGCTCGTTCAGGGCGTCGAACTCCTCCGCGAGCCACCCGGCGCCCAGTCCCAGGACCAACCGGTTCCCGCTGATCTCCGCCACGGTGCACGCCGAACGTGCAACCTGCAACGGGTGCCTGAGCGGCGCCACATAGACCCCGGTGGCCAGCGTGATCCGGTGGGTCATCGCCCCGGCGGCTGCCAGTGTCGACAGTGGATCGACCAAGCGCACATCGGCGTGCGCATGCGGAGTGCTGTGATGCCGGACGGCTGCCGCGGCCTGCGGATGTGACGACTGATACGCACGCGGGGCGAGGATGTGCTCGCCTATCCAGAGGGAGTCGAAACCGGCGGCTTCGGCATCGCGGGCGAGAGCGATGATGTCGGTGGCCGCGAGACCGTAAGCCGATAGTCCGATACGCACGTTCGTCCTTTCATGGAGTCGGAGGACCGTGCCGGCTCGTGAAGTGGAACCGGTCTCGCCGCACTCCTTGTCAATAACATCATGAGGAATTAGGGTCGGATGTGCCACTCCCGGTGAGCCGTCACGTCCATCGCTCGCGCGACAGTCCTGTTTGGTACGAGGGCCGTCGACGTGGGAGTCCGGCGACACGGCGAACCATGCCGTTCTCGAAGCGCCTCTGGGCTCGCGGGACGTCCGCACACATCGAAGGAATCGGAAACAATGGAACTCAAGGGCATCTCGGTCGCGATCACCGGTGGCGCGTCCGGTCTTGGCCTGGCGACGGCCCAACGCGTCGTCGACGCAGGCGGTCTGGTCACCCTGATCGACCTACCGACCTCCGACGGTCAGGCGGTCGCCGACGGACTCGGCACCGCAGCTGCTTTCGCCGCCGCCGACATCACCGATCGTGAACAGTTCGCCGCCGCACTCGATGTCGCCGACGACCGCGGGGGCCTGCGCGGACTCGTGCACTGCGCCGGAGCGGGCCGTCGTATGCGCATCCTCGACAAGGAGGGCAAGGCGGGTTCGGTCGAGGACTTCGAGTTCGTCATCAAGCTCAACCTCGTGGGGTCGTTCCATGCGCTCTCGCTCGGCGCGGAACGCATGGCGCGACTCGAACCGGTGGACGGTGAACGCGGTGCGATCATCATGACCGCGTCGGTCGCGGCGTTCGAGGGGCAGATCGGTCAGATCAACTACGCGGCGTCGAAGGCGGGCATCGTCGGCATGACCCTCGTCGCCGCGCGTGACCTGGCCAGCAAGCTGATCCGCGTGAACACCATCGCACCCGGCATCATGGACACCCCGCTGCTGGCGCGTCTTCGCGATGATGTGCGGGCCTCGCTGGCGGCGAGCATCCCGAACCCGGCACGGCTGGGCAAGCCGGACGAGTTCGGTCGGCTCGCCGCGTCGATCCTGGCGAACTCGTATCTGAACGGGGAGACCATCCGCCTCGACGGAGCGATCCGGATGGCGCCACGGTAGCCGTGTCGGGAGCCGACCTCGTGAAATTGCGCAGTGCCCCCGGCGAATTCGCCCCCCCGAACCGGGGCGAGGGGTCAGTCGTGCACGGGATGATTGCGCCGGTTGCCGACCACGACGCGCGAGTCGCGGTGTCCGTGGTCGATCGCAACGCCGAGACTGTGATACAGACGTCGTGAGGCGCCGTCGAAGGGTCCCTGCCGTCGACGACGTGATGCAGTTGCATGAGGTGGACGTGGGGCGGATCCCGTCCGACCACATCGACGGGAACGGGCACCTCAGTGTGCGGTTCATCGTGGAGATCGCAGCCCACGGTGCGCACGAGGTGCTGGTGGCCTGTGGTCTGACGGACGAACGCCGCACACGTACACATCAGGGTGTGTTCACTGTCGAGCATCACCTCGCGTACCTCGGTGAGATGGGGACCGATTCCGATCTCGCCGTGTATGTCCGAGTGCTGGACCGGTCCAGTCGCGCGGTGGTCTTGTTGGCGTTCATCGTGGATCGGACACAGCGACGGGTGACCACGGTTCTCCGGACGGTTGTCGTGAGCGTCGATCTGGACACGCGGGGGTCGATACCGTTCGCGCCCGAGATCGCGCATGAGATCGACATTGTCGTACGCCGGCACGAATCACTGGCCTGGTCGCCGCCGTTCCCGCGATGGGGCACGTTGTCCGGTTCTCGTCGACGCAGGTGGCGACGCCGAATTCTCGGTGAGTGATCAGTCCGGTTGCGCCGGCGACGAGTTCGATCGAGGCAAGGTCGGCCGCCCACGCCGGGCAGCGTGTGTCCTGCGGCCCGGCGTGGGTGCTCGTGCCGGACCGGTCAGCGACCCACGGTGTTGACGAGTTCGCCGGCGTCGAGTTCCGGTTCGGGCTTGGTGATACCCAACTCGGTGTATCGGTCGAAGGTACGCTGAATCGCGTCCGGTGAGATGTCGGACGAGTACTCGCCATAGGTCTCCAGGACTGCATCGGCGATGGCAGGATCGCTGATCCCGCTGTCGCGGATGAGGATCTGACGTGCCTCGTCGCGATTCGCGGGATCGAGGATGAACTCGAGCGCGGTTGCAGTGGCGTCGCAGAAGGACCGAGCGGTCTCGCCGTTGTTCCGTAACCACTCCGTCGGTGCGATCCAAGGGCTTCCGTACAGCTCACCGTACAGCTCGCTGTGGTCCGGGAGGTAAATCAGCTCCTTGGCGGCACCACTCTCGACCAGCGCCTGCGTGCCCGATGGATTCGACTGTGCCACCTCGATACTGCCGTTCTGCAGCGACGCCTGGGTGACGGAGTTGCTGCCGCCGATGTTGACCCAGGTCAAGTCCGACGCACCACCCTCGGTGAGGGCAGCGTCGAGCATGATCTGAAATCCGCTGCCCACTGGGGTCTGTGCGCCGATCTTGCGGCCGGACAGCGCGTCGAACACCGCTTCCGGCGTCGCACCGTCGGCGACCGCGGGCAGATCGGTGTCGGCAGCGGCGACGATCGATGATTGCGTAACCGTGATCCCGCCACAGAACGCCTGGACATCGCTACCTCCCTGAACGCCTTGTGCGAACGTCGCGGTGCCCACCTGACCAGCCTGCGACTTGGTGGCCGTGAGCGCTTGTGCGCCTTGCAGATTGTTCGGCTGGGCGACCACGTTCACCGACAGGCCGGCTTCCTCGAAGAACCCCCTCTCCTGCGCGATGAGCACGGGAAGTCGATAAGCGAGAGCCGGGTACAGCATGACCTGCATCTCGCTGGCGGTGCTACCGGATGAGGTCGGACTGCCTCCGCATGCGGCGACAGAGCACGCCATCGTGAGTGTGGCGGCCAGTGCCGCCGCCTTCTTCAACTTCATCAATTCCTCCGTGATCTACCGGGCTGACGACGAGAGTGATGTACGACACAGCGAAGTGTTCATCATGATATTTGAAGTGTCAAGCGTCACAGTCGGACTCGAGCTCTGTCCGAGACGCGAACAACGGGGCCTCGACATGGACGCGTGGGAGCGGCCGACCGAGGCGGGGGTTGCCACAACCATCATGAGGAATTAGTGTGGCATGAGACACACCAACTGCGCCGGTGTGCATACATCACACGACAGATCGACCGCACGGGGCCGGGGATCGCCTGATCTCTCGCCGCGACGCTCGGCATGCGTGGTCCCCGCGCACCCCTCGGTGACGAGGTGCGTTCATCTCACAGCCCCTCGGGCAGTGTGCGATTGACCAGTGGAGGTTACGTCTCATGAGTGCTGATACGACGACCCAGCTCACCGACGCGGAGCTGGCGGACGCCGCCGAGAGGCTCGAACGTGCGAAGTCTGCCGGCTGCCCGGTCGTCAACTTCGACTACACGACACCCCGGCCCGCGATGACCTACTTCGAGGAGTTCGACAGACTGCGGAATCAGACGCCGACGGCGTATTCGTCCTATGGTCCCGGTTTCTGGATGCTGCTGACATCCGACTTGGTCCGAGAGGCCTATCAGACGCCGGAGATCTTCAGCAGCAGCGCGACCATCCCGTCGGTTCCGAATCCGGATTGGCATTGGATACCGACGATGGTCGACCCGCCATTGCACGGTGAGTACCGCCGCATGCTCAACATCGCGTTCTCGCCTCGCTTTGTGAAGCAGAACGAGGACCGCATACGGCAGGACTGCGTCGAGACGATCGAGAAGTTCGCCGGCGCCGGGCAGTGTGACTTCTTGGAGCAGTTCGCGAAAGTGTTCCCGACACAGGTCTTCTTGCGCATCGTCGGATTGCCGATGGAGCACACCGAGGTGTTCATGGCATGGGTTGAGGCGACGTTCGACGGATTGGGCCACTTGGGGGAAGACGCGCTGAATCAGCGAGAGGCTCAGATCGCGATCAAGAAGTACTTCGCCCAAGTCTTCAAGGACCGGCGCGAGAACCCGCCGGCCAACGCCGACGACGACTTCTTCTCCATACTGGCCGCCACCGTGATCCGCGGTGAACTGATCACCGACGAGGCGTTCACCAACATGGCCGAGGTGATCTTGCTGGCCGGGCTGGATACCGTGAAGAGTCAGCTCAGTTACATGTTCTACCACCTGGCCAACAACCCGAGCGATCGCGAATGGATCGTCCGCGAGCCGGAGATCATCCCGAACGCCGTCGAGGAGTTCCTGCGGGCCCACAACATCGTCATGACTGCGCGCCAGGTCGCCGAAGACACCGATTTCCATGGTTGTCCGATGAAGAAGGGGGACATGGTGATGGTCGCGAATCCGTCGGCGTCGCGCGACGAGGCGGAGTTCGACAATCCGACCGAAATTCAATTCGACCGCCAGATCACCGCCCACTACTCCTTCGCGGGTGGACCGCACCGCTGTGTCGGGGCGCATCTCGTCCGCACGGAGTTGGCGATCGCGCTGGAGGAGTGGCACAAGCGCATCCCGAACTACTCGGTCACCAATACGGAGGGTCTCGTCGAAGCCGGGCCGACCGTTGGACTCGAGCGACTGGAATTGGGTTGGTCGGTGTGAGCGAGTTGGTCGCCGCGGACGCGAAGCTGTCTTCTTGAGAACAGAATCAAACGCTAGGGAAGGGTATTTCATGCCGTTGGAGAACGATGTCCAATTGGTGTCCGTCGACGATCATTTGATCGAGCGGCCCAACGTGTGGCGTGACAGGTTGCCGCAGAAGTACCGTGATCGCGGTCCGCGGATCGTCGAGGCCACCGGTGAGGAAACCGATCAGTACGGATTCGGGCAGCAGGTGAGCAAGGGCAACCAGGTGTGGATGCTCGAGGACAAGGTGTACGCACAGCTCGGCCTGAACGCGGTCGCCGGCAAGCCGCGCGAGCAGATCGGTACCGACCCGGTGCGTTTCGAAGAAATGATCCCGGGGTGTTACGACCCGGCGGCACGCGTCAAGGACATGGACCTCGACGGTGTGCAGGCGGCGGCGTTGTTCCCGTCGTTCCCACGCTTCGCCGGAACGCTGTTCGGAACACTGGAGGATCGTGAGCTCGCATTGCTGTGCGTGCAGGCGTGGAATGACTACGTTCTGGACGAATGGTGCGCCCCGTACCCGGACCGCTTCATTCCGATGATCATCCTCCCGCACTGGGATATTCGGCAGTCCATCGACGAACTGAAGCGTGTCGAGGATCGGGACATCCGGGCGATCTCGTTCCCGGAGAACCCGGCCAAGCTCGGCCATCCCTCGTTCCACTCCGATCACTGGGATCCGTTGTTCACGGAGTTGACCGACCGAGACATCGTGGCCTGTCTACACTTCGGCACGTCGGGCCAGGTGACGCTGACGGCCGACGACGCGCCGATGGCGGTGATGACCACACTGATGGGGACCAACTCGATGGCCTCTGTGGCGGATCTGCTGTTCTCTCCGGTCTTCCACAAGCATCCGGACCTGAAGGTATCGGTCTCCGAAGGTGGAATCGGATGGATTCCCTGGCTCCTGGAACGTGCTGATCAGACCTGGGAGCGCCATCGCTTCTATCAGAACGTGAACCAGCAGGTCCGGCCGTCGGAGCTCTTCCGCCGAAACGTCTGGGGTTGCTTCATCGTCGACGAGTACGGCGTGCAGAACCGTCATGAGATCGGGGTGGACCGCCTGACCTGGGAATGCGACTACCCGCATTCGGACTCCTATTGGCCCAACAGTCGCAAGGTGGTCGAGGAGATGTTCCACAACGTCCCCTCCGACGAGGTGACGAAGATCGTCGAGACGAATGCGCGGGAACTCTTCAGGTTCCCCCGGAAGGTGTGACACCCATGACTGTCGATACGGAATCGATTCTCGGGGAGTCAGATTGGGAGGAGCAAGATCTCCTCACCATCGACGAGGCCGGCGGCAGGCTCGAGGCGGAGATCGCCACGCTCGACGAGCAGATCGCCGCATCTGCGGATGAGGGTGCGGCCGAGGCGCTTGTCGCTCGTCGCAACGCGATAGAGGCGGTGCGGGTGAGTATCGCTGCCGGGCCGACGGACCTGGCTCGGGCCGACTGAAGTCCGCACCCGCGCTCCACCACCAGCCGGCGACCAGTGCTCGGCGACCTGTGGCTACCTGATCACGGGTCTCCAGGCGCAAGTCGTCGGCTGTCTTGTGCCACGAGTCGACGCGGCCAGAATGCACTTGACTAAATCATCATGAGGAATTATTCTGTGATCGTGTTCACTCAGCGCATCGGTAATCCTCCTGCCACACACGGCCGCCTCTCGGGCACCCGCGGGTGTGTCGCATGACGCCGAACGCCCCAGGAGGGTTCACCTCCGACGTCGCTCCGGTCCGCGAGGGGGAGGACCTCGACTGGGCTGCGCTGGAGACTTACCTCCGTGCACAGATGCCCGACATCGATGGCCCGTTCTCGGTGCTTCAGTTCCCGCGCGGGTCGGCGAACCTCACCTACCGGGTGACATTCGGTGACCGACATCTCGTGGTGCGACGCCCGCCGCTCGGTCAGGTTGCGGCGGCCGCGCACGACATGACGCGCGAGCATCGAGTGCTGTCCCGCCTGTATGCCGTCTACCCCCGGGCGCCCCGCGCGTACCTGCACTGCGCGGACACCGGTGTCATCGGCGCCGAGTTCTTCGTCTCGGAGTATCGACGCGGACATGTGGTCTGGGACCATGTCCCGGCGGCGGTCTCGACCGATGCCGACGCGTCCGTCCGGGTGGGTCTGGCAGTCATCGACGCGCTGGCCGACCTGCACGACGTCGATCCCGCAGCGTGTGATCTGCAGGATCTTGGTCGGCCCGATGGATTTCTCCGACGGCAGGTCGACGGATGGGCCCGCCGCTGGGCCGCGGTCGCGGACCAGTCGTTGCTCGACGATGCGGCCGAGACGCGGGCGATGGTCGACGAGGTCGCCGAGCGCCTCGCGCGCGACCTGCCGCGGACCCAACGTGCGGGCATGGTCCACAACGATTTCAAAATCGACAACTGTCAGTTCGTCGCCGGGGAACCGGATCGGGTCGCAGCTGTCTTCGACTGGGACATGGCAACTCTCGGCGACTCCCTGGCCGATTTCGGCACCCTGCTGAACTATTGGCCCGATCACACCCTGGCCGACGACGATCCCGGGGCGTTCGTCGCCGCCTCGGCCACTCGTGAGCTCGACCTCCCTGATCGTCGTGCGGTCGTCGAGCGGTACGCGTCGACGAGTTCACTCGACCTCGCCGAGATCGACTGGTACGAGGCCTTCGGGTGCTGGCGAACCGTCGTGATCTTGCAGCAGCTGTACGCGCGAGCGGTCCGCGGTGAGAGCGCCGACCCGCGCATGCTGCAGCGGGGCGAGATGGTCGCGCCGCTGGCCCGTCGAGCGCTCGCGCTGCTCGGTGGCCTCGTCTGACCCACTGCACTTCTCATCGCCGATTAGAAACGAGTAACTCATGAAGACCGGAAGCAGACTTCTCAGTTCGGTGTGTGACACCGAGGTCATGGTGGTCAAGGGCGCCGACATCGAACTCGCCTGTGGCGGTGCACCGATGGTGGATGCGCGGGCCAATGAAATTGGCTCCGTGGCAACAGGTTTCGACGGTGGTACCGCGCTAGGGAAGCGGTACGTGCACGAGGCGTCGGGCCTGCAGGTGCTGTGTGTGAAACCCGGCGGCGGAAGCCTGTCCGTCGACGGCGAGATCCTCCCGGAACTCGCCGCCAAGAAGCTCCCGTCGTCGGACTGAGGTCGCCGGATGAATGTGACGATGCTCCTGCAGATGGTCGCCCAGGCCGCAGGCGAACGAACCGCGGTCATCGGCGGCGACGTCCGATGGACGTATGACGATCTGGTTCACCGGGCCACGGCCTGGGCCGCGGCCATCGAGGACAGAGACGTGAAGGCCGTCGCCTACGTCGGTGAGAACTCGGCCGAGGCCGTGGCCCTCTTCTTCGGCACCGCAGTGGCGGGGGTGTCTTATGTCCCGGTGAACTACCGGTGGACCGATCAGCAGCTGCACGAGGCGCTGACCCGCATCGCGCCGGTAGCGGTGGTCACCGACGAACGGTCGGCGCCCCGTGTCCGGGGCTTGGAGGGGGTCCACCCGATCGAGTCCCCGGATCCAGAACGTGTGGCCGAGTTCTCCGACACCGACGGCGAGTTCCCGGCCGTGCTGCTGTTCACCAGTGGCACCAGCGGCACACCGAAAGCCGCGATCCTTCGAAACCGGCACCTGGTGCCCTACGTCCTGTCGACGGTCGACTTCCTGAACGCCGACCCGAGCGAGGCGATCCTCGTGTCGGTACCGCCGTATCACATCGCAGCCGTCAGCTCGATGATCACGTCACTCTATGCCGGCCGAAAGATCGTCCTACTCACCGCTTTCGACGCTCAGCAGTGGGTCGATCTGGCCCGGCGAGAGGAAGTCACGCAGGCGATGGTGGTGCCGACCATGCTCGACCGCATCCTCGACGTCGTCGAGAGCGACGGTCGGTCGTTGCCGTCGCTCCGGCACCTGTCCTACGGCGGCGGGCGGATGCCGGTCGACGTCATCGAGCGGACCCTGCGACTGCTTCCCGACGTCGACCTGGTCAACGCCTACGGACTCACCGAGACGAGTTCCACCATCAGCCTGCTCGGTCCGGAAGATCACAGAACAGCGGCCGGCAGTGATGATCCTGCGGTGCGCGCCCGACTCGGTTCGGTCGGCCGAGCGTTGCCCTCGGTGGAGATCGAGATCCGCGACGACGACGGCACTGTGCTCGCCGCCGGCGAGGCCGGTGAGATCTGGGTACGCGGCGAACAGGTCTCAGGCGAGTATCTGAGTCATTCGGCGATCGGTGCCGACGGCTGGTACCCGACCCGCGATCACGGGCACCTCGACGCGGACGGATTCCTCTACCTGCATGGTCGAGCAGACGACGTCATCGTTCGGGGCGGGGAGAACATCTCTCCGAACGAGATCGAGGACCGCCTGCGTGCGCACCCGAGTGTCGACGACGTCGCCGTCGTCGGGATCCCCGACGCGCAGTGGGGGGAGCGGATAGAGGCGTTCGTAGTGGGTTCTGGCGTCGTCGATGTCGATGTGTTGAAAGAGTGGGTCCGAGAGGGCCTTCGGTCCACTCGCGTCCCGCAGTACATCCACCAGCAAGCCGAGTTGCCGTACAACGAGACCGGCAAACTCTTGCGGCGGGTGCTGAAGAACGAGAGGGTCGCCGCGCAGTAGCGGACCCGCGACCGAGTTGTCGGTCAGTGAAGGAATCAGGTGACCTCATGACGTTCGTGATCACGCAGAATTGCTGCAACGACGCGTCTTGCGTGCCGGTGTGCCCGGTGAACTGTATCCATCCGACCCCGGACGATCCGGAGTACGCGACCACGGAGATGCTGTACATCGATCCGGACGCGTGCATCGAATGCGGTGCGTGTCTGGACGCATGCCCGGTGGGCGCGATCGAGCCCGACTATGACCTGCCTGAGTCGTCGCTGCCGTTCATCGAGCTCAATTCGGTGTATTACCGCGATCCCGCCCACCTGGACTACGAGCAGGTGCCGTACGCGGCTCAACCGGCGCGTTCGTGGAAAGGCTCGGCCCCGCTGCGTGTTGCGATCGTCGGTGCCGGACCGGCGAGCAGCTACGCGGTGGAACACCTACTCGCGCAGCGCGGACTCGACGTGCAGATCGACGTCTTCGAGAAGCTCATGACCCCGTGGGGTTTGCTGAGACACGGTGTGGCACCGGACCATCAGTCCACCAAGAAGGCCGCCGACGCGTTCACCCGGTCGATGCGGCACCGCGCGGTTCGTGTGTTCTTCGACGTCGATGTCGGTGTTGACATCAGCTTCGCCGAGCTCGCCGAGCGATACCATGCGGTGCTGTACGGCGTCGGTGCGGCCTCGGACCGGCGAGTGCTGATCCCGGGGGAGGACCTGCCCGGGAGCATGGCCGCCACCCAACTGGTCGCCTGGTACAACGGACACCCCGACGGACTCGCACATCAGCCGGACCTGTCGGCGGATCGTGCGATCGTCGTCGGCAACGGCAATGTGGCTCTCGACGTCGCACGTATCCTCGCCTCCGACGTCGATGCCCTGCGGAAGACCGACATCGCCGAGCACTCGCTTGATGTGCTGTCCGAGTCGCGAATCCGTGAGGTGCGGGTGCTGGGTCGTCGTGGCGCCGATGTCGCCGCGTTCACCACACCTGAACTGATCGGTCTCCGAGAAGCGTTGGGGCCCAGGCTTATCCGTAGCGAAGAGATCGGTGAGCCGTCTCCGGAGTCCTCGGTGATGGCTCTGTACAAACGTGAACTCATCGAGAAGTTGCCTACGCAGGCCCCGCTCTCCGATGAACCGATTGTGGTGCTGGACTTCTGCCGTACTCCGGTTTCGGTGGTGGGCGACTCGGCGGTGCGGGGGTTGCGCTATGTCCCCACGGGCGGCGGTGACGCCGACGACCTCGAATGTGGTCTGCTCGTCCGGGCTGTCGGCTATCGGTCTGAGCCCATCGCGGGCCTGCCGTTCGACGCCGAGCGGGCGGTCGTGCCCAACGACGAAGGACGCGTGACACGCATTGACGGAGAGGTCGTCGCGGGCGCATACGTCACCGGTTGGATCAAGCGCGGCCCGTCGGGTGCTCTCGGGACGAATCGACGGTGTGCGAAGGCGACGGTCTCGTCGCTGCTCGATGACTTCGGCGCCGCGCGACTCGCTGAACCGGCGGTCGCCGATGACATTGCCGAGAGGTTCACCAAAGCGGTGAGTTTCGATGACTGGCGGCACCTGGATTCGCACGAGAGAGCGTCCGGCCATGCAGCGGGACGTTTGCGACTGAAAACGGTGAACCGTGACGAGCAGCGCTCGATCGTCGCGTCGCGCGAATCGTGAGGGACAGCCTTCCTCGATGAGGAGTTCCACGTGACCATCGAACCCGACAGCCCGCGCGTCTTTCGATCCGTTGACGCCTTCGCTGACTCGGTCGGGGAAGAACTCGGTACGAGCCGATGGCTGACGATCGACCAGAAGATGGTCGACGACTTCGCGGACGCCACTCGCGACCATCAGTGGATCCATGTCGATCCGGTCCGCGCGGCGGCGGGACGCTATGGCGCCACCATCGCTCATGGCTATCTGACCCTGTCTCTGCTGCCGTCCTTCGGTTGGCAGATCTACTCGGTCGAGGGCGTCGACATGGGTGTGAACTACGGTCTCGACTCCGTACGCTTCCCCAGCCCCGTTGTCGTCGGCTCCCGTATACGCGCCACCGCCACACTCACCGATGTGCAGGACACACGTGCCGGCAAGCGCTTCGTGGTCCGGTTCGTCGTGCACGTAGAGGGCTCCAACAAGCCCGCGTGCGTAGCGGATACGATTCGCATCCTGGTCGGGTAACTGCCGGGTCAGTTGGCCGTCAGTCGAAAACCTTGCCCGGGTTGAGGATTCCATGTGGATCGAAGGCGGCCTTCACGTTCCGGTGCAGATCGAGCATCGGCGCAGACAGCTCACGACGGAGAAAGGATTTCTTGAGTAGCCCCACTCCGTGCTCGCCGGTGATCGTCCCGCCGAGGGACAGCCCGAGGTCCATGACCTCCTCGAAGGCCGAGAATGCACGGTCGGTGTTGTCGGCATCGTAGAAGATCGCCGGATGCAGGTTGCCGTCTCCGGCGTGTCCGGGGCATATGGCTCGCACTCCGTGGCGTCGTCCGATCTCGGCGACACCGTCGACCAGGGTCGCGAGAGCGCCGACCGGAACACACACGTCGTCGGACAAGGGGGAGCCCTGTGCCGCGATCGCGGGTCCCAGGAGGCGCCGTGTTTCTAGGAGCATCTCTGCCTCCTGGGGATCTGATGCGGCGTAAACCTCCTCAGCGCCGGCGGACCGAAATGCCGCCTCGAACACGGCCATGTCATCGGCTGCGTGGACGCCACGGTCGGACCGGACCAGAAGGACAGAGCCTGAGTTCGGGAGACCGACGTCACGGAATGAACTGATGATCTCGATGCTGGGAGCGTCGAGCAATTCGAGCATTGATGGTCGTCGCCCCGTCGCCTTGATCGCGGCCACCGCCTCGGCGGCCGCGCGAGTGCTCTCGAACATCCCGACCGCGGCGAGCGCGACGTCGCGCTCGGCTAGCAGGGACACGGTGATCTCGGTGATAGCGGCAAGAGTCCCCTCCGATCCCGTCAGCAGATGTGTGAGGTCGTAGCCGGCCACCCCTTTGATGGTCCGCCGGCCGGTGCGCAGGATCTGCCCGCCGGGCACGACGAACTCGAGTGCGCGGACGTAATCCGAGGTGACTCCGTACTTGACGCAACACATGCCCCCGGCGTTGGTCGCGACGTTTCCGCCGATGGTCGACGTTTCCCACGAGCCCGGGTCCGGCGGGTAGAACAGGCCGTACTCGGCTACTGCCGCTGAAAGGGTCGCGTTGACGGTTCCAGGCTGCACGACCGCGATCTGCTCCAGTGGATCGATCTCGAGAATGCGATTCATCTTCTCGAAGGAGAGCAAAATGCACCCGTCGATGGCGTTTGCCGCTCCGGCGGCGCCGGTCAGGGCGCCCTGGCACACCACGGGTATGCGCTCGGCGTCGGCAACGGCGAGCACGAGCGCGACCTCGTCGGTCGTGTGCGGCGTGACGAGCGCAAGCGGCTCGCCCGCAGCACAGAACGGCGCGATGTCACGGAGCCGACCGGCCCAAGAAGCCGGTGTTGTCCGAAGTGCCGGCGCAGGTAGTCCGCCGGCCAGTCGATCGAGGACCCGGGCCGTCGTCGCTGCCATCGATTCCGCCATGCTATTCCTGTCCTGTCAATCGTGAATCGGGGTTGAAACGGCACGTCCCGCCGCCGGCGCTCTGTGTCATCGGGTAGTTCGCGTCGGCACCCGCGTCACCACGTCACACGAACGTCGGTACGCGGGCTGCGGCTCCCGGGTGGAGCTGGGACAGCGGTGCGCGGATTCCGGCGGCCACGTGCAGGCCGTCGAACCGACCGAAGCGTTCGGCGTGGAGTTGCAGCCTGTCGACTCGCACCCGCCATTCGAAGCTGCTGAAGCGATCGCGTAGCCAGAGGATGTTGATGTTGGCGAGTGTGTGGTCGAGATGGCCGATCGCGTGCCGACGCAGTTCTCGTTGCAGCTGTGCATGATCGAGTCCAGTGACCACCCAGAGCTCGGTGGTCGTTGACCGATCGCGCAGGAGGGCGCCAGAGTTCGCAATTGTGAGAAGCACGGGCTATCGCTTCACCGCGTCGGGACGGCATCGCTCCGGACCCTGGGGAGCGCGACGACAGAGGAGGCACGGATCCCTGGTTGGTGAGTGGGTCCGAGGTCTCGATTCCGGGTCGCCGGAGCGATTCTCGTATCTGTCATCTATTCCGCCCGTGATCTGTGATTGCGAGAGTGAGCACAGGTCAACGCGTGGCGCGGCCATGACGAGGCCGCGGTCCCGGACGCGAAGTCGACGCGGGGGGCGTCGCGAGTGTGCTCCACGCCACCCTATCATTCATCCTGATGAATTTACACGCACCCAGATCACGCTGCTGCGTAAGTCTGATCCGGTCTCATCGATACCCGTCGGCCTCCGTCGACGAGGATGAACTCGCAGCGTCCGGAACAGCCTGTCCGACTTCGGATTCGCGGGCCGTCGGGGCAGTCGTCGGAGCGGGAAGGCCGTCAACCGGCGGTACCGGATCGCCGGACGGCTCGGTCGACGACGATCCCGGAGTCTGCGATCCCGAGGTCTGCGAAGACGGACTCGACGACCCGGAATCGGTCGTTGTCTCACTCGACCCCGATGGGGCGGAGCGGGCCTGACGCCCCGCCACTGCGCCGGGACTCGTCACCGTTCCCGGTGTCGCGCACGAGGAGCTCAACAGAGCTTTGGTGATGCGGTGGGTGAGCGTGGGACTCGGGGAGATCCAGAAGGTGCCCACCCGTGAAATGAGGTGCACGGTCGACGAGTTGGGCAGCAGGTCGAGGAGACCTGTGGTGACCGCGAAGCTCACGGTCCCCGACGCCTGGGCCGGGATGTCGCGTGTGTCCAGCAGGAGACCGGTCGCCGTGGCCCGGAACTCGAGTCGGTAGCCGAACGCGGGAGCGACCACCGGCCAGCTCAGGACCGCGTTCGTCAGCAACGTGCCCTGGGTCGTACAGGTGAAGCTTGCCGGGCGGGGCGCGCTACCCAGTGTCATCGTGACCTGGCCGACCGTCCGGTCCGTCACCGCTGCCCGTGCGGGGGCGGAAGGCGACACGACGATCAATGCCGACGAGAGCGCGCCGACGAGGACGATCGACATCCCGGAGTGCACCGCGCGTCCGGGGACGCCGGGTGGCGTGGCGGACGCACGATGCCGGCCGCTGCTGCGTCCGCGTCGGCGTGGTCCGAACACGGCGACGAGCAGCCAGACCGCGAGGATGGTCCCTGCTGCCCGAGCCGCGGGGGTCGACGACCAGGCAACGGCGTAGCCGAGGTAGGGAACATCAAAGACCACCCGTGTGACGTCGGTGACGACGTACGGCGTTGCGTCGGGTTCGGCGTTCGCGTCGCCTTTCAGGACGAGCGAGACCGAGTTGCCGGCGGATTCCTCGACGCTCGCGACCCGGTGGGTGATCCGGTTGCCGTTGTCGGCGATCACGCTCACGACGGCGCCCGGTGCGATGTCGTCGGCGGGGACGTCGCGTGCGAGGGCGAGGGAACCGCTGGGGATGGCCGGCGCCATCGAACCGGAACGGAACACGAGTGGTGTGATGCCGAAGAACACGGCGCCGAGCGCCATGCACATGCAGACGACACCCGCGACGGCCCCGAGGCTGAGTGCGGCGTCGACCACGCGCCCGGGTCGACGCGGCGCCGTGATGTGTTCAGACACTTGCCACCCCGGTGCCCTCGAAGGTGAGGACCACGCTGCCGGTGGCCGTCTGGGTGATGTTCGATGCCCCGACGGGCAGCCCGATCTGAAGGCAGAGGACCTCGGTGCCGGTCCCGGCCGCGAGTGGACCCCGGGTCCCGAGGATCGAGGCGTCGCTGCCGGTCAGCGTCATGCTGGTGACCGCAGGGGTACCGGTGCACGTCGATCCCGAGATCGTCCCGCCGACAACGACGGTGAGCTGAACCGCGGTGCCGGCAGCGCCCGATCCGCGGACCCTGGTCGTGTAGTTCGCGGCGACATTGCCCCGACTCTGGACGGCGATTCGCACGGCGGCGGATTGTCCCGGCAGCAACGCCGAACCGAGCGGCACCGAGAGCGGAGTGACCTCCGTGGCGTTCACGTCGTTCAGCCAGAGATCGACGGTGCCGGTGGTGAAGGTTCCCGAGGTGGTCGTGGTGGTGGCCGACCAGGCGGCGAGTGTGCCGACCGTTCCGAGTCCGAGGACGATCCCGACCGACAGCACGGCACGAAGCTGCACTGATCTTGCCTGCCCGCTCCGGTCCCGGCGCCGGGCCGAACGCAGAACCCGCCCCACCCGGTCCACAGCCGTACGCCCGGCGCTCACGTCGACGTGGATCCGGTAGACGCGCGCCGCTTGTCGACGACCGCGCCGACGAGCTGAAAAACGGCATAGAGACCGAGGGCGCCGGCCATCACGGCCACCACCAGCACGCGCGTGTCACCGGTGAGCCAGTTGTTGACGTGTCCGAGATAGGGAACGGAGTACCACACGGTTCCGCGGATCTGTGCGGGTTCCACGGGCTCGGCGTCGGGTTGCGGATTGTTGTCCCCCTGCGTGATGTAGGTGCGGCCGCCCTCGCTGTCCGTGCCGGTGGCGATGATGCGGTGTGTGACGACGGCCGGGTCGCCGGACCTGATCTGATAGGTGACCGCCTCGCCGATCGGGAGACGATTCATGTCGCCGTCACGAACCACGACCAGGGTGCCCGGCGGGTACGTGGGTCGCATCGACTCCGTCAGCACCGTGTACGGCTGGGCGTTGCCGAGCAGTGGTATCACGACGAGCGCGAGGACCAGGGCGGACACGGCGAACACGAGCAACCAGGTGAGGATCGTGCTGAACCACCACCACGGTCCGGTGCGCGTCTGATCGGGTGCCGCGGTGGTGTCGATGCTGTTGTGCCGGTGCGTCATATCTGCTCCGCGCGGAAGCCGAAGACATGCGTGTACGTGGCCGGTTGCGTTCCGGTGACCGAGATCAGCGTGCTGCGTATGCACCAGATGTCCTGCGCGCCGACGGCCAGGGTGCGAAACGCCGACCCGACGGTCGCGACGGTGCTGACGGCGGACAGCGTCGGGAAAGCGCTCGTCGGCCCGAGAGCCGAGGTCGCCGTGCAGGTACCGCCGACGGCGCCGGCAACCGTGACCGCGATCGTCGACGTCGTGGACGCCTGCGGTCCGGCGGAGGCCAACCGGTACCGCAGGGGCGTGGTCCCGGTGTTCACGATCGCCAGCGGTGCCTGCCGGAACTGGTTAGGCACGAGGGCCGTCCCGGTGAGTTCGGGAAACGTGTAGACATTGTCGGCCCCCGAACCGGTCGAGAGGGACAGTCGACCGGCGGTCACCTGGCCGGGATCAGACGACACCGTCTGGGTCCAGTACGCCCCGGTCGAGCGCACCGACGCCGCGATCAGGATCAGCACCACCACGAGCGCGACCGAACCCGCGATGGGTCCGAACACCTGGCGCGACATACGTATCCGCCGCTCGATCGTCGAGATCGTCTCAGGCGCGTTCCTGCTGCAGGGTCACCTGCAGTTGGGAGAGGTTGATCGTCGAGTTGATCCCGACCTGATTCGGGGTGTCGCGGTCGAAGTCGACCCTGACGGTGACATCCACCGTCTTCCCGTTGTCGGCGGTCGTGATGACGCTGCTGGGAATCGCCGCGCCGCCGAAGGTCGCGGTGTTGGTGACGGTCACCCAATCCGCCAGCGCCGCGGGGATGACGTTGGTCCCCTGCTCGGTGGTGGTGATGCGGGCCGTCAGGTTGTCACCGACCGCTTCGACCCGATAGCTGGCGGTGTACTGCAGGACGTCTCCGGGCACCATCCGGAAGGTGGTGGGATCGATGTCGACCGGCGTCGCAGGGTTCGAGACGTCTTGCCACTGACCGGCGTTCACCGCTGCGAGATCGAGTGTGCCGGTCTGGACATCGCCGGAATCGGTGGACTCGCTGTCGCTCCAGAGCGCATAGGTGCCCAGACCGCCGAGTAGCAACAGGACGGCCGCCACCGCCGCGAACAGACCCTTGGTGACCTTCTTGTTCACGTGATCGCCTCTCGTCGTGGTGTGCCGATTCCTCCCGAGAATTCGAATTGAATGGGATCGAAATCGACGCCAAATGTCGCCATACGAAATCCGATGCTATTCGGCGAAATGGTTCAGAGGAAAGTGGCGGTCATTCTTTTTGGGGACCTCGTGCAATATTGCGCATTCTCCGATAACGGAGATGTAACAAATTCCTCCGCTGTGCTGAAAAGGTGCCGGCAATTCGGAAAGGTATTTCGACCACTCGAGCGATCGGCGGGATCTCGACGGTCGAGACGGTCCGCCTCGTGGTGCCCACCGAGCCATGCGCTTGCCGAAGCGACACCAGTCACCCGACTCAAGTTACTGTGGGGTAGGTTACACAGCCATGGACGTGAGGTCGGGGAGAAGCATGACTCATCGCAGTACATCGAGACGGATCGTCGGCATCGCCGGCGCGCTGGTGGCCGCCTGCGCGGCGTCGCTGGCCCCGGCCGCGGTCGGCACCGCGGCAGCATCGGACTTCTACACGCCGCCGACCCGGTTCGCGTCCGAGCCCGGTTCGGTGATCCGCAGCCAGGCGAGTCCGTTGCTCCTCCAGATACCCGGGATGACCGGGCAGTGGCCGGGCACGGCCCGAAAGGTGATGTACACCTCGCGCCAACAAGACGGCACGCCCGCGGCGGTGACGGGTACGGTCGTCGAGCCCACGGCGCCGTGGCGTGGGAAGGGTCCGCGCCCGACTCTCGTCGTCGGGTCCGGGACCATCGGTCAGGGTGACCAGTGTGCGCCGTCGAAGCTGATGGGCCTGCCCCTGGCCGTGGATGTCACGAAGCCGAGTATCTCGGTCAACTACACCGCGCCCGAGATGTACTACATGCTCGTCCACGGAGTGCGCGTGTTCGTCACCGACTACATCGGGATGGGTACGCCCGGCGTCCACACGTACGTCAATCGCGCGGAGAGCGGGCAGGCGATGCTCGACGGTGCGCGAGCCGCTCTCGCCATCTCAGGAGCGCCGGCCGACGCGCCGGTGGGCTTCGCCGGATACTCGCAGGGTGGAGGAGCCGCGGCGTCAGCAGCCGAACTCGCCGAGACCTACGCGCCGGATCTGAACGTGCGCGCCACCTACGCGGGCGCGCCCCCGGCGGATCTCGAGAAGGTCATCCCGGCCATCGACGGAAGCACCATCGCCGGCGCGATCGGCTTCGCGGTCAACGGGCTCACCGAGCGGTACGCGAATGTCGCCGACGTGGTGCGGAGGGAGACCAATCCGGCCGGCAAGGCCGCGCTGAAACAGATCTCCACGAGCTGCATCGGCGACATCATCCCGGCCTTCGGCTTCCGACGCGTCGAGACCTGGACCCGTACCGGGGAGACGCTCTCCGCCCTGATCGCGCGCTCTCCGGGATTGCAGGAGGTGGTCCGGGACCAGCGCATCGGCCGGCTCAAGCCGAATGCGCCCGTCTTCGTCGAGGGCGGACTGCACGACGACGTGATCCCGTACGGGCAGGTCGCACAACTCGTCGGCGATTGGCGGGCCCAGGGTGCCGACGTCACGTTTGTCACCGACCCGACACCACCCATCCTGACGAAGTCCATCGTCAACCACGTCGTGCCCATGCTCGGTACCTTCGTGCCCGGGATGGAGTTCGTGCTGACCGAATTCCGGAAGTGACCGTGGTGGTGCCGCGCCGGGGGGACGGCCTGATGCCGGTCGGCCCTGTCGGCCCGGCGACGCCGGGTGGCACGATCGAGACATGACGGATTCGAAGGGCCCGGCCGGGGGTGCATCCGGCGACTCCGCCGGTCGTGACCCCGAACGCATCCCGACCCAGGCCGAGTTGGACGCCGAGGACCTGGCCGCCCTCGAACGCTCCTCGCGCGACCGGGACCAGTCCGCGCTGTATCCGCCGCGCCCGGGCGATCCGGGGCCGCCTCCCGAGGCGCTCGCGGTGCATGCTCGGATCGTGTGGTGGGGGGCGGCCGTCATCGGGCTCGTCCTGACGATCTACGGCTTCTTCAATCTGGGGACCATCACCGACGATCTGCGCGGCCGGCTTCTCGAAGGAGTGGTCGCGGACCCGGCCAACTCGGCTCCCGAGAGCGAGGTCGACACGCTCGCCGGGTTCTTCCCGCCCTTCATGCTGGTGATGATCGTGGTCGTGCTCGCCATCGAGTACGCATGTCTCGTGGCGGCCGCGACGCAGCACAGCCGCCACCTGCGCAACTTCTTCCTGGCCGCTGTCGTCGTGCATCTGCTGTGCATACCCGTCGGCGTCGACCTCCTGTTCCGGTACCCCGACGTGTCGTCGAGCATGGTCGTGCTCAGCTACGTCCAATTCGGTCTTTTGGTCGTCGCCGCCCTGTGTACGCTCCGGCGACCGGTCAACGAATGGCTTCCGGAAACGACCCGGATGAAGCCCACGCGGATGATGCGCGGTCGCTGAGCCGGGTTCGCACGCCGGTGTCGTGACCATCACCTGCCCGGCGACCCCGGCGCCGGAATGTTCCGCGGAGGGGGTGGGTTGAAACGACCGTTGGCCAAGCCGTCACGAGCATCCAGGAGGATTTCGAATGGCAATCGAACCGGTGTACACCATCTCGTCGAAGGCGTCCGGCGGTGGACGCGACGGTGAGGTCGTCTCGGCGAGCGGCCAGATCGACCTGGATCTGCGACCGCCGAGGGAACTCGGTGGCAGCGGCGAGGGGACCAATCCGGAAGAGCTGTTCTCTGCAGGCTATGCGGCCTGCTTCCTCAGCGCACTCCGCGCCACGGCCAAGCAGACCGGCACTCCGGTCCCCGACGGGGCGACCGTGGACGTGACCGTCGGACTCGGAAAGGACCCCGCGGACAACGGATTCGGACTCACCGTTGCCATCGATGTGTCGCTGCCCGGTCTCGACGAGGACAAGGCGAAGGAGCTCGCCGACCTCGCGCACACATTCTGTCCCTACTCGAAGGCGACCAAGGGCAACATCGATTCCGCGGTCACCGTCCGCGTCTGACATCGCCGCGGCCGTACCGCACAACGGCAGTCGGAAACACGGCTGCCTCCAGCTATGACAAGAAGGGAGTTCTTGATCATGACCACCACCACCCCGATCACCAGCACACTCACCGACGAGCAGCAGTCCGTCGCCGGAAAGGCGTTGCAGGACACTCTCGTCGACCTGATCGACTTGTCGCTGATCGCGAAGCAGGCGCACTGGAACGTGGTCGGCAAGCAGTTCCGGTCGGTTCATCTCGATCTCGACGAACTGGTCACGGTGTCCCGTGAGTTCACCGACGCGGCCGCCGAACGGGCCACCGCGATCGGCGTGAGCCCCGACGGCCGTGCCGAGACCGTCGCGAAGACGGCCCACACCAAGGGTTTCGGCGAGGGATGGACAAAGGACAGCGACGTCGTCGAGGCCATCGTCGAGAACCTGAAGGCCGTGGTCTCGGGTCTCCGCGAGCGGATCACGGTCACCGAACAGGCCGATCCGGTCACCCAGGATCTGCTCATCTCGTTCGCCTCGAAACTCGAACAGCTGCACTGGATGTGGCAGGCGCAGGTCGCCTGAGCGACCGCGTCTGACCCTCTCACAGCAACGAACCCCCGCCGAGCATCTCGAGCTCGGACGGGGGTTCGTTGTGTGTCAGTGGCGTCCTGGTCAGTCGGTGGACCGCGCGGGCACTCCGGTGTCGGTGTCGGCGTCGGTGTCCGGGGTGCCGGAATCCGGATCGGCTTCCTCGGTGGCGTAGGAGTCGCTGAAGGAGACCCGCGGGGTGGTTGCCGAGTGGTACAGCGCAATCCCCGCGTACACCAGGGCGGCCACGGCGAAGACAGCGGAGGCGACGATGGTCGCGATGTGGACGACGGTCGCGAAGAGTCCGTCGATCGATCCCACCGCCAGCGCACCCGCCCCGGCGAGGACCGCGCCCAGGAGCGCCCACGCGGCACTGCGAATCCACGGGGCGACCACCGAGGCGTAGAAGAGACGCTGATAAATGGTCATCGAGAACTCGTCGACCGCGGCCAACCGGACCTCGTCGTCGCCCGCGAGGTCGCGCAGTTCGCGGGCCAGCTGGGTCTGGCGTTGCAGGGTCGTCGATTCGCGTTCCCGATATCGCACGAACCCGACGACGCCGAACGCCGTAGCCAACAGTCCGAACCCGACCATCACACCCCAGTAGTCCACGGCATTCACGCTACAACTAGAACCTGTTGCAGTCGTGAAGCGGGTCACAGGGTCCTCTCGTCCTGGCCGGTCACGACCTCGCCCCGCGGTGACGGTCGAGCCCGGGGACCAGGCGCTGCTACGTTGGGCGACCGTCTGTGCCGAAACGGATCGACCGGGGCGAGTCCGGCGGCCGGCGCGGCGAAGTTCGGTGAAGAACGGGAGGGATGCGCGGGTGACCGCTCGGTTGATCTGGACGTCGATCGTGTGTGTCGTCGTCGGTCTCGTCGTGAGTGCGTCGGCCATCGGCGATGGTGCGCACGGGGCCGGGGCATCCGGAGTGGGCGCGTACACGAGTCCGCCGCCGGGGGTCGACGTGCTCTCGGGCCACGCCCCGGACTCGGTGCTGCTGAGCCGCGAGTTGTACGCCCGGTCCGACGAGGCGATCCTCGTGGGACGCGATGCCCTCGACGATGTCGCCGTCCGGGCCGCGGTGGAGCGCGTCGCGCACGACAAGCACGTGCCGGTGCTTGCCGTGACCCCGCGGACGGCGCCGAGCGTCAGCGACGAGCTTCGACGACTCGGGGTCACCACCGCGGTCCGGCTCGGACAGGTCGACGGTGTGGCGGACTCTCGAGTCCGTGCGGATCTCGACGATCTGCGCGGCAACGCCCCGAGGGCCGGAACCGCCCCGCTGGTGATGCTGACCCGGGATGCACCGGTCGACGCGATCATGACGGCCCGGTCGGCGGCCCGCGTCGTCGAGGTGCCCGTGCCGGACCCGCGTGCGACGGCCGAGTCGGTGGCCACGATGGCGGCGGTGGCGTCGGAACCGACGGCCGTTCGCGCGGTCGGATCCGCGTTCGGCACCACCGACGAGTTCGCCCGGCGCGTGGAACAGGCTCGGGACACCCCGCAACTGCCCGGCGGCGGGCAGATCATCTTCCCGGGCAGGCGGATGGTCGCACTGTACGGATCGCCGGATGCGCCGGCGCTCGGTCCGCTCGGGAGACAGGGCATCGCGGCGTCGATCGACCGGGTGCGCAGACTCGCCGCCGACTACCAGCGGGTGAGCGCCGAACCGGTGGTCCCGGCGTTCGAGATCATCGCCTCGGTCGCGTCGGCCGAGCCGGGCCAGGGGGCGACCTACACGAACATGATCGATCCGGAGATCCTCCGGCCGTGGGTCGAGGAAGCCGGTCGTGCCGGCGTCTACGTGACGCTCGACCTGCAGCCCGGTCGCATGGACTTCCTGACGCAGGCCCGACGCTACGCGGACCTGCTGGCGCAACCCCATGTCGGACTGGCGCTCGACCCCGAGTGGCGACTCGAACCCGACCAGGTCCATCTCACCCAGATCGGCTCGGTCGGCGCCGAGGAGGTCAACCGGACCTCGGACTGGCTCGCCGGACTCGTACGAAGTCACCAGCTGCCGCAGAAACTTCTCGTTCTCCACCAGTTCGACACCGGGATGCTCGAGGACCGGCGCACGATCGTGACCGATCGCGAGGAGTTGCAGGTGATACTGCACGCCGACGGTCACGGCACCCCGGACGTGAAGATGGAAACGTGGCGCAGATTGGTCACCGATCTCCCGGCGGGGATATGGATGGGCTGGAAGAATTTCTACACGGAGGACAAGCCGACGTTCTCGCCCGCGACGACGCTGGCGGTACGCCCGTCGCCGTGGTTCGTGTCGTATCAGTGAATTCCGACGTCGCCGGGTGTCCGGGCCCGGACGGGATGTCGAGCGCGGCGGCCGGTCACCCCGTGGGCCCCGATCGGCGCCCGGACAATTGCAACTCCGCCGGTGGCGGGGCCGCACCGACGTGAAGGAGCACCCCGTGGCCACACCCCCGTCCACTCTGCCCACCGCTGTCGAACTCGCCGCATGCCCCACGCCCACCGAGCGGGCGGACCCGCTGACGATCCTGGAGGCGCAGGCGCAGACCCGTGTCGCCGATCTGATCCCGGTGCGCCACGCCCGGATGTCGGCGACCCCGTTCACCTTCTACCGCGGTGCGGCCGCGGTGATGTCCGACGACTTGTCGAGAACCCCGGACACCGGCATCATCACGCAGTTGTGTGGCGACGCGCACCTGAGCAATCTCGGTCTCTTCTTCAGCCCCGAACGTCGGATGGTGTTCGATCTCAACGACTTCGACGAGACCCACGTCGGGCCGTTCGAGTGGGACGTCAAACGCCTCGCGGCGAGCTTCACGATCGCCGGACGGAACAACGGATTCGACGACGCCACCAACCGCAAGGTCGCCAAGACCGTCGCCAAGGCGTATCGGCGGGCCATCACACGCAGCGCCACGCAGACGACGCTCGAGAACTGGTACGCCGGAATCGATGCCGACGACTTCCTGACCGACTTCGGCCCGAAGCTGGACACGTCGATGAGCGAGCGTACGCAGAAGGCACTCAAAAAGGCGCGGCATCGCGACAGCGCCCAGGCCCTCGCGAAACTCTGCGTGGTCGACGCCGACGGATCGGCGCACATCCGCAGCGACCCCCCGCTGCTGGTTCCGCTGCATGAGCGGTTCCCGGCAGAGACCGCCGACATCGTCGCCGAACGGGTGCGGGAGCGGATCAGCGCGTACCGCGACACCGTGCCGCTGCACGTGCGGGCACTCCTCGACCAGTTCGAGATCGTCGACATCGCGTTCAAGGTCGTGGGCGTCGGCAGCGTCGGCACGCGGGCGTGGATCATCCTGCTCACCGGCAAGGAGATGAGCGACCCGCTGTTCCTCCAGGTCAAGGAGGCGCAACGGTCGGTGCTGGCCGACCACGTGCCCGCGTCCGGGTTCGACAATCAGGGGCAGCGGGTGGTCGAGGGGCAGCGCCTGCTGCAGGCGGCCAGTGATCTGTTCCTCGGCTGGTCGACGGGAACCGACGAGAACGGAGATCGACGCGACTTCTACGTGCGCCAGCTTCGTGACGGCAAGGGTTCGGTCGTCGTCGAGGCGCTGACTCCCGACGGGATGAAGTTGTACGCGCAGTTGTGCGGACTGGTTCTCGGTCAAGCGCATGCGCGTACCGCGAGCCGGTTCCAGATCGCCGAGTACCTGGACAACACGAAGGGATTCGGTGACGCCATCGCCGAGTTCTCCCTCGGTTACGCCGATCTCAACGACTCCGACCACACCCGGATGATGGAGGCCATCGGTCGCGGTGAGCTCGAGGTGTACGACCTGGCGGCCGAGGGAAAGAGCTGAGTCTCGGGCGTGCCGACGAGGGCCGGCACGAGCCAGTGCTACGACGAAGGGGAGTTTCGCCGGTGGAATCGACTGCGCGAGAAGATGAAGCGACGCTGCGGAAGCAGGTCGCCGCGCTGATGCCGAGGGCGAGATCGGATCTCGCGGAGATGGTCGGCTTCCGATCGGTGCACGACCCGCAGCAGTTCCCGCCCGACGAATGCGACGGGATGGTCGACTGGTTGTTGCGTGCCTTCGCCGACCTCGGCGTCGAGGACGTCGCGGCCCACGTGACCAGTGACGGGAGCAAGGCGGTCACCGGTCACATCCCGGGTCCCGAGGGTGCGCCGACCGTCCTGCTCTATTTCCATCACGACGTGCAACCACCACTCGGGGACGACGAATGGGATTCTCCCGTCTGGGAACTGACCGAGCGGAACGGTCGGTGGTACGGGCGGGGAGCGGCCGACTGCAAAGGCAACATCGCCGTCCACCTCACCGCGCTGCGAGCTCTCGCCGGGGAGGCCGGCGTGACCATCAAGATCATCGGTGAGGGTTCCGAGGAGCAAGGGACCGGTGGGCTCGAGGATTTCGCCGTCCGCAACCCGGAACTGTTGCGCGCGGACGCGATCCTGATCGCGGACTCCGGCAATTTCGCCGTCGGCGAGCCGAGTCTGACGACCACGTTGCGCGGCATCGCGAACATCGTCGTGTCCGTGGACACACTGGATTCGGCCATGCACTCCGGGATGTTCGGCGGGGCCGCCCCGGACGCCCTGGCGGCACTCATCTCGATGCTCGCGACCCTGCGCGACGAACACGGCAACACCACCGTCACCGGACTCGACGCCGAAGCCCGATGGTCGGGTGTGTCCTATCCGCCCGACCGGTTCCGCAGAGATGCAACGGTTCTCGACGGGGTCGAGCTGGTCGGCTCGGGATCGGTGTCGGACATGGTGTGGGCACGACCGGCTGTCACAGTGCTCGGCATCGACTGTCCGCCGGTGGTGGGGTCATCGGCGGCGGTTCAGCCGCGGGCCCGGGCGAGGATCAACCTTCGCGTGCCGCCGGGAATGGACTCCACGCACGCGCAGGACGCGCTCATCGAGCACCTCCGTGGCGTCACGCCCTGGAATGCACGGGTGTCCTTCGAACGCGAAGCGGTGGGTGCCCCGTTCGTCGGGTCCACCAGCGGTCCCGCGTACGACACCCTCACCAGCGCACTGTCGACCGCCTACGACAGCGAGGTGCTCATCCAGGGGCAGGGTGGGTCGATCCCGCTGTGCAATGTCCTCCAGTCGCTCTTCCCCGAAGCCGAGATCATGCTGTTCGGCGTCGAGGAACCCCAGTGCCTGATCCACGCGCCCAACGAGAGCGTCGACCCGTCGGAGATCGAACGGATCGCGCTGGCCGAGGCCATCTTCCTGCGCGACTTCAGGTACCGCTGAAGCTCTGCAACAGAGCGGTTTTCAACTCCGGTCGGCTGGCGGCGACCAGAACGAACGCGGCTTCGCGGAACAATCGTTCGGAATCGCTTCCGCGGACGAGTGCGCGGCCTCCGTCAGCGGCCACCAGCGCGGCCGCGGCGTCCAGTGCCAGGCGCGCGGCATCGGCTCGGCCCGCCAGCAGCTCGGTGGCATCCGCCATTCCGGCGTCGAGTGCAGATCGGACAGTGTCGGCCCGCTCCCGCAGTGCTCGCGCCTCGCGGCTGTGACCGGTGACATCGAGCAATGCGGTGCAGCGCCGCACGAGTCCGAACGGGAGGGTGCCGTTGAGCCGGATGCCGACGTTCTGGGTCGCGAAGAACTCCGCCAGGCTCACCCGGGTGACGACCCGGGCGGAGGGGATCGTCAGGCCGTCGACGCGCAGCGACACCGTCTTCGTGGCGTCGGCCGCGGACAGGTCGACGGGCGTGACCCGGACCGCGCCGGTCGACGCGCCCGCGCGCCGCTCGGATTCGTCGAGCAGGTCGGCCACCGGCACGATCGTGGAGACGACGTCATCGGTGGCGACATCGCGGGCCGAGATCTGCAGGAGGTCGACCACGCCCCAGCCGCTGACGAACGGAGCGTCACCCGTGAGGCGCCATCCGGCGTCGGTGCTCGTCGCGGTCATCCGTGGTGGCGTGGGGACGACTCCGGCGTAGGCGACCCCCGCGCGGAGGTGTCCGGTCACGGCCGCGTCGAGATACTCCGCCCGGAGGTCGGCGTTCGCGGTCCGGGACAGGGACAAGACGACGCCGTGATGCTGGATCCAGGTGAACGCCGTGGCGAGACACCCGCTGGTGAGCACCTCCAGGATCTCGGTGACCTCGGTGAACTCGAGTCCCGGCCCGCCGGCCTCGACCGGCGCCGCGATGCCGTACAGGCCGGCGTCGGCGAGGGCCCGCCAGTGGGACCCGGGCACCGTGCCGCTGCGGTCGACCTCGCCGGCCGCCGGGAACAAGACCTCGTCGGAGACCCTGATCGCGGCCGCCCGTAGCTCGGCCCGTCGTGCTGCGGCGTCGTCGGTGGTCACGACTCACACCCTACGACGGGGCGGCCGACCGACTCCGGAGTTGGACGTCTGACCGACTTCCGTGCGCCGGCATCCCACGGAAGTCGTCGTCGCGCAGCACAATCCCGGGACCGAAATCCTTGAAAGTGGGACTAAAGGCCCAAGACCCGGGCTGCGCGCGTCGATAGACTCCTGTACCGGGTGGGAGCAGTCTCGCGTGGAAGGAACCCAGGTGACCGCAATCCTCAATGGTCGTGACGTGCAGTCGATACGCGTTGTGCCGGAATCGAATTCGGGAGCTCTGCGATCGGACATGCGCACGAGTGAGCGGTACTTGCGTGCCGCGGTCACCGACCTCATCGAGCGCAATTTCCGTGACCCCGACTTCAGTGTCGAGATGGTCGCCCGGCACCTGCACGTGAGTCGCCGGCATCTCTACCGGGTGCTCGCCGGCGGCACCACGTCGCTCGCCGAGATGATCGCCGACCGGCGCCTGGAATGGGCGCAGGGGCTGCTCATGGGCCCGGGCAACCTGAAACTCGAGGCCATCGCACACGCGTCGGGGTTCGCCTCGACGGCGACGATGCGTAACCGGTTCCGGTCGAAGTTCGGTTGCACACCCGACGAGTTCCGCCGGACCGCACCGATGTCGTCTCCGGACGCCGAGGCGAGCTGACGCCACTCCGGCACAAGCATGTCCATGCCTGCGCCGGAGTCCTGGTCATCGTCGGCCGGTGACCGTCACACCGTGCACAGGGGCGAGTAGTCGCTGCGCCCGCCGGTGGTCGGGGAGACGAGGAAGGTGCACGGGTTGTATCCGACCTTCTCGATCTTCCGCGTCAGGCGACGCAACTCCGAGTTGGGCACGACCTTGTCGCGCGAGAGCAGGAATCCCGATCCGCGGGTGGGGTCACCGACGATCGCGTACTGGTAGGGCCCGTCGGGGTTCGCGCCGTCTTCGAGGTAGGCGACGATGTAGTTGGGCGCGCCGCCGGGGTTGATGCTCCCCGGGGTCTGCGGGAACCGAACGCTCAGTTGGGCATTCGTCTGCGGATCAACGACGGTCGCCCGGCCGACGACGCCACCGCGCATGCCGGTCGGTCCGGTGCACTGGTTGTCGACGCCGATGGTTTTTGGGTCGATGTAGGTATAGGTCGCGCTGGTGTCCCGGGCGCAGGTGACCCCGAAGAAGGACGGCACGGTTGCGAGTTGCCACCACTTGCCGAGGTAGCGGTCCACCTCGACCTTCGCCACCGGGGCCAGCGGCGCGGCCTGCGCCGCCCCCGTACCGGCTGCGAAGCCGACACTGAGGAGTACGCCGGCGGCAAGGGCTGCAAGGGACCGGGTGATGCGCATGGTGTTCCTTCCGGGCGATTCGTCGTCGCGCCGCTCCGAGGTGGAGCGGCGTCATCAGACGATTCGGACCGGATGCGCGTCGTGGATTGGTCGTCGTGCAGCCCTTGTCCCAGCGAGTCCGTTTCGCCTGTCAGAGCCGCTGGCTCACAGGTTGTATTCGTTGTTGGGGTTCCAGGTGGAGACGGCCCAGATGACGATGAGGTCCAGGACGATGATCAGGATGGCCCAGGCCGGGTAGTAGGGCAGCCACAGGAACTGCGCGATGATCGACAGCGAGGCGATGATGATCGCCGAGATGCGTGCCCAGTCGGCGCCCACGGCGAGACCGCCGGCGACGAGGACCCCGATGATGCCGAGGACCAGGTGGATCCAGCCCCAGGTGGTGAGGTCGAACCGGAAGATGTAATCGGGGCCGGCGACGAACAGGTCGTCGTTCGCGATCGCCGAGATGCCCTGGAAGATCGAGACCAGTCCGGCTACGAAGAGCAGCGCGGCGGCCACGATCGCGATGCCGAATGCGAAACCCTGCTTCGCAGACGAGTTCGCCTGCTGATCCGGGGAAGCGCTCATGGTTGGCGTGTCCTTTCAGTGGTTGTACGCCGACTCCTGGTCCCGACCGACGGCGCGGCGGCACTGGTACGGATGGACCACAACAAGGATGGGGTGCGCGAAGCGCTTCCGCACAGCGTTTGAGCCAGTCCGGGCGCATCTTTGACCAGGCGAATCGTCCGCCACTGGCGCGTGTGGCAGCACTCAGCGGGTCCGCTCGCGCCACGAGGTCAGTTTGTCGGGGTTGACCATGAGCCAGACGTCGACGACGCGCTCCGCCTCGACGCGCAGGCTCACCACTCCGTACAGGGCGTCTCCCATCAGCATCTGATAGCCGAGTCCGTCAGCTGTCCGGGTTTCGGCGAAGCGAAGCTCTGGTTGTTTGGCGAGGACGCCCAGCAGGAACCGGGCGACGTGTTCCGCCCCGATCACCGGTCGACGGGCAGCGCTCACGAGCCCGCCGCCGTCGGAGCGTAGCTCGACGCCCGGAGCGAGCACTCGCATCAGCTCGTCTAGGTCGCCGCCTCTGGTGGCGGCGAGGAACTTCTCGACTGTTGCGTCGTGGTCGGCGTCGGTCACGGCCACGGTCCGTTGCTCGCGGACGTGTCGCCGAGCCGCCGAGGCGAGTTGCCGCGTCGCGGCGGGTGAACGTCCCACGATCTGTGCGATCTCATCGAACGGCACCGCGAAGACGTCGTGCAGGACGAACGCCACTCGCTCGGCAGGCGTCATCGCCTCCAGTACGACAAGCAGCGCGGTGCTGACGGCATCATCGAGGGTGACGCGATCGGCGGGGTCGGTGACCGGAGCCGTCCCCGAGAAGAGGTCTGCCGGAACCGGTTCGGGTAGCCACTCGCCGACGTACTGTTCACGCCGGGCACGGGCGGAACCCAGCAGGTCCAGCGCAACGCGGCTCCCCACCCGGGTGAGCCAGGCCGCCGGGTTGGAGATCGCAGCCCGCTCGGCGTCGGTGAGCCGATACCAGCGCAGGTAGGTCTCCTGGACGACGTCCTC
The DNA here is from genome assembly GCF_042743165.1 of Gordonia sp. NPDC058843. Taxonomy (NCBI): domain Bacteria; kingdom Bacillati; phylum Actinomycetota; class Actinomycetes; order Mycobacteriales; family Gordoniaceae; genus Gordonia; species Gordonia sp. NPDC058843. Next base: position 65,130 of record NZ_JBHYNC010000008.1, on the reverse strand, counting down.
GGCGTCGGAGAGCGTGCCGGTCATGCGGTAGGCCATCGACTGCAGACGTCTCCGCTCGTCGTGAACGTCTCCCAGATGAGCTGGGAGCGGCTCGGATTGGTCGCTCATGGTCGGATCATGCCACCTTCGTGTCGACGTGGACGTCCAGAGGTGTCGTCCCGGCGGGCGCATCGAACGGCGTGACGGTCGTGGCCGGCGAGACGATGTCGCGTCGGCCCACGAAGGCGCCGAACCACCCGAGGAGTACCCGCACCTTCCGTTCCCAGGTCGGCACGGCGAGGACGTGGTACCCGCGGTGCATCGCCCATGCCGGCCACCCCCTGATCACCAGGCGCTTGTACTGGAACAGTCCGTCGCCACGCCCGAGGGTGGCCACGACTCCGAGGCCGGCGTGCGTGTAGTTCCTCGGCTCGTCGCCGTCGAGGACGGCCGCGATGTTGGCAGCCAGGAGCCGGGCCTGGCGAACGGCGTGCTGCGCGTTGGGAACGGTCAGGGTGTCGTTGCCGACGGCGAGGTCGGGGATGGCTGCGTTGTCGCCGGCGGCCCACGCGTCGGCGACGATGGCGTCGTCCGTTCCGATCCGGAGGTCGGGGCGGGTGACGAGATAGCCGCGGTCATCGACCGGCAGGTCGGTGTGGTTGGCGACGACGCCGTTCGCGGCATTGCCCGCGGTCCACACGATCAGGTCCGAGTCGAACGCCTCTCCCGTCGACAGGACGACGTGCCCGCCCACCGCCGAGACCAGCTGGGTGTTCAGGTGCACGTGCGCACCGCGTGTGCGAAGACGTTCGACGACCCATCGTCCCGGCTTGTCGGTGACCTCGGGCAGGATGCGGTCCCTGGCCTCGATCAGGTGGAACTCCAGTTCTTCCTGGCGGATCTCCGGGTAGTACCGCAGCTGTTCGGTTGCGAGAGAGAGGGCTTCGCCGAACCCCTCGACGCCCGAGAAGCCGCCACCGACGAAGGTGACGGTCAGCAGCCGTGCGCGCTCGGGTCCGTCCGGAAGGACGGCCGCTCGCTCGAACGCTGTCAGGAGCCGGTCGCGGATCGCGACGGCTTCCTCGACGTTCTTCAGGCCGATGGCGTGCTCGGCGAGGCCCGGGATGGCGAACGTGCGGGTGACCGCCCCTGCGGTGACGACGATGATGTCGTAATCGAACCGGAGCGCTCGGCCGTCCAGCGCCCGCGCCCGCACTGTCCGATGTGCGTGATCGATGTCGGTGACGGTCGCCGGCACCAGCGTGGTCGTCCGTAGGTGACGCCGCAGCGACACGAGCGTGTGCCGCGGCTCGACCGCACCCGAGACCACTTCGGGAAGGAATGGTTGATAGGTCATGTACGGACGCGGATCGACCAGCGTCACGTGTACGTGCCGGCGGCGTGTGCTCTTCTCGAGGTGCAACGCGGTGTAGAGCCCCGCGTACCCGCCACCGACGATGAGGATCTCTGTCATCTCGTGCCTCTCCTTCGATGTGTTCACTCCTACGACGACGCAGGGGGCACATGTGTGAGGTCGTCGAGGCGCGGCCACCGGGACCTCACATGTGCGGCCGCTGCGTCGTCGTCTCTGTGACAACACATCACCAGGAGGTCCCCATGAGTACCGAGGAACCCCAGCTGTCCACGTCCGTGATCGTCATCGGCACAGGCGGATCGGGTTTGCGCGCGGCGATCGAGCTCGCCGAGGCCGGCGTCGACGTGCTGGCGGTCGGAAAGCGACCGAAGATGGATGCGCACACCTCGCTCGCCGCGGGTGGTATCAACGCGGCGCTCGGGACCATGGACGTTTCGGATTCGTGGCAGCAGCACGCCGCGGACACGATCAAGGAGAGCTACCTCCTCGCCGACCCGCACACCGTCGATGTCGTAACCCGCGGTGCCGCGCAGGGTATCGAGGACCTCGAGCGATACGGGATGAACTTCGCCCGGGAGTCCGACGGACGGATCTCGCAGCGGTTCTTCGGGGCCCACATGTATCGGCGCACGGCCTTCGCCGGCGACTACACCGGGCTCGAGATCCAGCGCGCCCTGATCCGACGGGCGGACGAGCTCGGTGTCGAGATCATCGACAGTGTCTACATCACCCGAATCCTGGTGCGCGACAACGCGGTGTTCGGCGCGTATGGGTTCGACCTGACAGACGGAACGCGGTACCTCATCAGGGCGGACGCGGTCATCCTCGCCGCAGGTGGGCACACTCGGATCTGGCGTCGCACGTCTTCCCGCCGTGACGAGAACACGGGTGACTCCTTTCGACTCGCGGTGGAAGCCGGTGGGCGAATTCGGGATCCCGAGTTGGTCCAATTCCACCCATCAGGGATCATCGAGCCCGAAAGCGCCGCCGGCACTCTGGTTTCCGAGGCCGCACGAGGTGAGGGCGGCATCCTGACGAATGCACTCGGTGAACGGTTCATGGCGCGCTACGACCCCCAGCGGATGGAACTGTCGACGCGGGACCGGGTTGCCCTGGCGGCGTACACCGAGATAAAAGAAGGACGCGGTACCGCCAACGGCGGAGTCTGGCTCGACGTCTCGCACCTCCCGCGGGAGACGATCATGACCCGACTGCCCAGGGTCTATCAGGCAATGCTCGAACTGCAGATGCTCGACATCACTCGCGCACCCATCGAGATCGCGCCCACCGCGCACTATTCGATGGGCGGGGTGTGGGTTCGCGCCGACGATCACACCACCGGGGTCGACGGGTTGTACGCAGTGGGTGAGGCTGCCAGCGGACTACACGGAGCCAACCGACTCGGCGGCAATTCACTGATCGAACTGCTGGTGTACGGGCGGATCGTAGGACGCGCCGCGGCCGCGTACTCGGCAGGCCTCGACGTGCAGAAGCGGTCACCGGAGGCGGTCGCCGAAGCGCGTGGGGAGATCGACACCCTGCTCGGCGCCGATGGCCCCGAGAACGTCCGGGCCCTGCAGCGGGGCATACGCGACATCATGACCGAATACGCCGGAGTGGTGCGCGACGAAACCGGCCTCCGGCGTGGTCTGGCCGAACTCGATGCCATCGAGGAGCGTATGCGGGACATCGGGATTCATCCCGACATCGCCGGGTACCAGGATCTCGCGCACGCATTCGATCTCAAGTCCGCGGCTCTTGCCGCCCGCGCCACGATGGAAGCCGCGCTGGAGCGGCGCGAGACGCGTGGCTGCCACAACCGCAGTGATCACCCGGATCTCGATCCCGCTTTCCAGGTGAATCTCGTGTGGTCGCCGTCCGGGATCGTGCGGGAACCGATTGCTCCCATCGCACCTGAGGTCGCGGAGCTGATGCAGGAGGTCTCGACCGAGGGAAAGCTGGTCGAGTAGTCAACGTCCGGAGTCGTGCACCGCGGCCGCGGCAAGGTCCCAGAGCCGTTGCGCGGCCACGGAATCGACGGCGTGCGGCGCGACGCCTGTCGGTCCGGCCGTTGTCACGGGTGCGGGTTGATTGTCCTCGAAGTACCGGCCCGTGACTTCGGCGATCGCCGGGGACGCGGCCAGCAGGACACTCGGAGCCGCTCCTTCGGAGAGCGTCTTCGAGTAGGGCTGGGTGATGACGTTGCCGTCGTCATCGATCGCGCCCATCGCCCGCATGGTCGCGTCGTCGACGTGTCGTTGCAGGCCGGTCATCACCCAGCCGGGGTTCAGCGCATTGGCGGTGATCCCGTCCTCAGCCCACCGCTGCGCCGCGGCCACTGCCCAGAGGACGCCGGCTGTCTTGGACTGTCCGTAGGCCGACCATCGGTCGTAGGTGCGCCGTCGGAAGTGGGGGTCATCGAAGTCGAACGGCGTGTCCCGGTGTGCCCCCGACGACACCACGACCAGGCGGCCGGTTGCCGCGGCCAGGGAAGCGTGGAGTTCCCCGGCCAGCGCGAAATGCCCGAGGAAGTTCACGGCGAGATGGTGTTCCCACCCAGAGGCGTCGAGCTGATGATCCGGGTAGGCCATGATCCCGGCGTTGGCGATCAGGGCGTCGAGCGGACCGTCCCATCGTCGACCGAATGCCCGTACCGAGTCGAGGTCGGCGAGATCGAGCTGTTCGGCACGAACCCGCGGCGAGAGGCGACCCACCCGGCTCGGGTCCCGGACCGCCACGACGACCTCGGCGCCTGCTCCGGACAGTGCCCGGCTGATCTCGGCTCCGATGCCGGAGCCGCCGCCGGTGACGATGAAGCGAGTGCCGGCGAGGTCGATGCCGTTCAGGACGTCAGATGTCGTCGAATGTGCGGTGAAAGTGGTCATGTGGATGAGGTTATGCCGACCTGGCTGGACGGGGAATGGCTATTCGGCGCGATTTCATGTGCGAGAGTCCAGAATGGTCGTATGGATCCCCTTTCCGACGTACTCCGGGTTGCCGAGGTGACCGCGCACCTGTCCGCCGGGATGTCGGGTCGTGGGCGCTGGTCCGTAGCTTTCGACGCGCCTCCCGGCATCAAGTTCAACGCTGTGCGACGGGGGAGATGCGTCCTGCGGGTCGGCGACGAGGTGATCCAGCTCGCCGAGGGCGACTGTTTTCTCCTGGCGGCTCGCCTGCCGTTCGTTCTCGCAACCGATCCGTCGATGAGGTCCGAGCCCGCGCACCTCGTCTTCGCCGGGGTCGATCTCGCACGCGTCGGTGAGGCCACTGGTGATCGGGTGGAGCTGATCGGTGGCCGATTCGATTTCGGCGCCCGGGCGCACGAGCTGCTCATCGACCGCCTCCCGGCGGTGGTCCACGTCGCCTCCGACCATCCCGACGCCGCGTCGATCAGGGACGACATCGCTGTCATCGACGCGGAGTTGCGGTCGTCGCAGCCCGGGGCCGAGGTCGTCGCCGAAAGTGTGGCGACGGCGATGCTGGTTCGAATCCTGCGTCTCGAGCCGACGGGCGCCACCGGAATACTGACGGGCCTGCGCGACCCGGTGGTGGCCGCGGCGGTGAGCGCCATCCACCGGGATCCGGCATATCGGTGGACGGTGGCCGAACTGGCGTCCGTCGCGTCGGTCTCACGTTCCACGCTCGCGATCCGGTTCGAGCGGTCGGTGGGCATGGGGCCGCTCGCCTACGCCACGGCGTGGCGGATGGAACTCGCGGCGCAGCGACTGCGCGCGGGCGACGAGACGCTGGCCACGATCGCCCGCGAGGTCGGGTACGGGTCGGCCAGCGCACTGACAGTGGCGTTCACACGCGTCATCGGCACATCGCCCGACGCGTACCGGCGCGTCCGTGCAGTTGACCAGGCGATTTAGTACTCGGCCGAGGCGGGGTATAAGCTATCGCAGGCTACACACGGGGTGTGGCGCAGCTTGGTAGCGCGCTTCGTTCGGGACGAAGAGGTCGTGGGTTCGAATCCCGCCACCCCGACGCAAGGTTGAGATTGCAGAAGAGACCCTGACCTGGAGAAATCCGGTCGGGGTCTCCTCGTATCCGAAGGTCTGCGTCACTCGAGGTCGTCGGCCGACGAGAGCCGACCGCCGATGTGCGCCAGGATGATCGGGTCGTCGGTGAGAACCCGATCGACCTCCTCGCCGCCGTCGCATCTCAGCAGACCCAGGGTGACGCCGTCCGGTCCATGGTGGACCACCCGCCACGACGCCCCGGAGTCCTCCCAGCGCAACAGGTCGTCGAGGGTCATCGGGGAGTCGCCCCCTCGGGCGGGCTCAGTTGCCGCGCGAGATCGAGCAGATCCGTCGCGTGGAAGTCGTTGTCCGGTGAGCCGGAATCGTCCTTCTCGTCCCCGCCCCACTCGTCCGGCCGCTCGACGAACGCCGTTCGCAGCCCGAAGGACCGCGCTGCGTCGAGATCGCTCTGGTGGGTCGCGACCATCATCACCTCGGCGGGTTCGACCTCGAGGAGATCGGCCAGCCCGCAGTAGGTCTCGCGTGCCGGCTTGTAGTGCCGCCAGATGTCGGAACCGCCGATCACGTCCCACGGGAAGTCGTTGTGCCGGGCCATGTCCGTGAGCAGGGCGACGGTGCCGTTGCTGAGTGCGCAGATGATGAAGTCCCGCTTGAGTTGTCGGAGTCCCTCCGACGCATCCGGCCAACCGGGGATCGTCCGCCACGCGCGGACGAGAGAGCCGGCCTGCTCGTCGTCGAGTGCGACTCCGAACAGAGCGGCGACGTCGTGCAGCGTCTCGGTCTGCAGATCATCGAGGCGACGCCACGGCAATTCGCCGGATTCGACGCGGGCCAGGATCGGTGAGTACCGGCGTCGCCACTCTTTGGCGAACGCTGCGGCGTCGACTCCCGGGACGACAGCACGGACGGCACCGGAGATGCCGGTGAACCAGTCGGTGACCGTCCCGAAGGTGTCGAACGCGAGGACCTTCACTCGGGGGTGAAGGTCAGTGCTCACATGGTCTCCCGGGCCAGCTGCGGCAGCGACTGGTCGGCGTCGTAGTCGGCGTCGCCGTGCGACACCGGTGTGAGGGTGACCAGGCTGGCCTCGGGGCGGCAGCAGAAGCGTGCCGGGGCGTACGGGGACGTGCCCAGACCCGCACTCACGTGCAGCTTCATCGACGACCCCCAGCTCGACGGACCCTTCACCCGGGACCGGTCGAGCTGGCAGTTCGTCACCAGTGCACCGACGAACGGCAGGCAGAGCTGCCCGCCGTGCGTGTGGCCTGCCATGACCAGGTCGTAACCGTCGGCCGCGAAGCGGTCGAGAACCCGCGGCTCCGGCGAATGGGTGAGGCCCAGACGCAGATGTGCCAGCGGATTCGGGCGGCCGGCGATCGTCTCGTACCGGTCCCGCTCGATGTGGGGATCGTCGACCCCGGCCGCGACGACACGAACGCCACTGACCTCCAGCTCGCGGACCGTGTGTGTCGCGTCGAGCCAGCCGCGCTCGGTGAACGCCGCCCGCAGGTCCTGCCACGGCAGCGGCTCGCCCTGCGTGCGCTGATGGTCCTTCTTGAAGTACTTGAGCGGATTCTTGGGCTTGGGACCGAAGTAGTCGTTGGACCCGAAGACGAACAGTCCGGGCCGCGACAGCAGACCACCGAGCGCCTGGACCACCGACGGCACGGCCTGCGGGTGCGCGAGGTTGTCGCCGGTGTTGACCACGAGGTCCGGTTCGAGCGCCTCGAGCTCGGCGATCCACGCCTGCTTGAGACGCTGGTTGGGCATCATGTGCAGGTCGCTGATGTGAAGGACCCGCAGCGGCGAGGCGCCGGGTTCGAGGACCGACAGCGTCGTGTGGCGCAGCGCGAAGGCGTTGCGCTCGATCACCGTCGAGTAGAACAACCCGGCCGCGGCGAGTCCCGCCACACCGGCCAACGCGCGGACGGGTACCCCGGAACCGGACGGACCGAGGCGGGGGATGCCGAGGCGTGCGATGTCGAGTTCGGAGTGCTGCATCACCCCAGAATACGCATCCTGCTCGACGATCCCGTCCCGGTTTCGGGAGCGGCTTGTCGCGGACGGGCCGCGGGTCAGCCGGGTAGCTGGATCACCACCGGTCCGACGCCGGGCACCACGACCGTGGTCTCGGTGGGACCGCCCTCGTCACCGCCGGCGCGGCGCCCGTTGCTGACGTAGATGGTCACCGTGCTGCCGGGCATGGCCGAGTCGGACGGTGCGGTGAAGACCACGGTGCCCTGCGGACGCCCGCTGTCGACGTCGAGTTCGCTGACCTTGAATCCGGCGCCCTGCAGGCGTGATGTGGCCTCGCTGGCGGGGAGACCGCTGACCTGCGGGATGCGGCCCCGGTCGCTGCCGTTCCAGTACGCGCGGTCGATCGGGGGCAGCCGAACCGGTCCGAACTTGGTCGCGACCGGTCGAACCGCCTGGAACCAGGTCCGGGCGGGCTCCATGCCGCCGAACACGTTGCCGTCGTAGCAGGAACGGAGCGGGCTGGTGCACACGCCCTGCGGGTTCGGGCCGTCGCTGTAGACGTAGGCGGCGCCCGCGATCTGGTTGGTGAAGCCGAGGAAGGCCGAGGACCGGTACGCCTCGGTGGTGCCGGTCTTACCCGACATCGGCAGCGTCCATCCCGCGGAGCCCGCGGCGGCGGCCGCGGTTCCGGCGCCCACGTCGTCCTTGCTCATGGTGTTGGCGAGAGTGTGTGCGAGCCCTTCGTCGACGACCTGCTCGCACGGAGGTGTCGTGAACGGCACCGAGACCAGGGCGCGTCGGCCTTCGGCATCCATGACGGGGTTGCCGTACTGATCGCGCTTGATGCGGCTGATCGACTTGATCGGATTCGGCGGGCACCAGGTGCCGCCGGAGGCGATCGTCGCGGCCACGTTCGCCAGTTCGAGGCCGTTGATGGGGAGCGGCCCCAGGGTGAACGACCCGAAGTTCCCGTCCTTGACGTACTGGGCCATGCTCTTCTCGCCGTTCCCGGATGACCCGGGAATCGTGTACGAGCGCAGGCCGAGTCGGACCGCCATGTCGACGGCCGGCTTCACGCCCACCTGCTGCAGCAGTTTCACGAACGCCGTGTTGGGGGACTGGGCGAGAGCGTCGGTCACCGACATCGAGGCCGGGTACCGGCCGCTGTTGCGGACGCAGTAGGCGTTGGGCGGGCAGCCGTTGACCCCGCCGCTGTTGCCCATGCCCTCGACCGCGACCGACCCGGGCACCGGAATGCTCGAACCGGCGGCGAGTCCCTTCTCCATCGCAGCCGCGACGGTGAAGATCTTGAACACCGAACCGGCGCCGTCGCCGACCATGGAGAACGGCTGCGGCTGCATCGTCTCGCCTCGGCCGAGATCGAGGCCGTAGTCGCGGCTCGACGCCATCGACAGCACGTCGTGCGATCGGGTGCCCGGACGGACCGTGCTCATCACGTCGGCGACACCGTCGGCGGTCGGGCTGGCCTGACTCTTCACCGCGCGGACCGTGGAGCGCTGGACCTCGGGGTCGAGCGTGGTCTGGATGATGTAGCCGCCGCGCAGGACCGAGTTGCGGGACATGCCGTTCTCGGCGAGGAACTGCAGGGCGTAGTCGCAGAAGAAGCCGTTGTTGTCCGCCGCGATGCACCCCTGCGTCGGGGTCTGCGGACGCGGGAGCACGCCGAGAGGCGTCTCCTTGGCCGCGACCAGCTCGTCGCGTCGTTCCGGGAAGTTCTCGATCATCGTGTCCAGCACGAGGTTCCGCCGAGCGAGAGAGGCCTCGGGGTTCGAATAGGGGTTCAGGGCCGAGCTGGACTGCACCATGCCGGCGAGCAGTGCGGCCTGCTCGACGCGCAGATCCTTGGCGGGGATGCCGAAGTAGGTCTGCGCGGCGGCCTCGATGCCGTAGGCGTTGTTGCCGAACGGCACGACGTTCAGGTAGCGGGTGACGATCTGCTTCTTCGCCTCCTGCTTTGCGGCGGCGTCGTCGAGTCCCTTGTCGCGTTTGGCCTGATCGATGAGGGTCTGCTCGAGGGTGAGCGCCATGCGCACCTCGCGGAGCTTGCGCGCGGGCGTGGTCTCGACCGCTGCCTGCCGGTCGGCCTCGGTCCGGGCCAGCACGAGGAGTTGATAGTTCTTGATGTACTGCTGGTCGAGCGTCGACGCACCCTGCTGGACCTCGCCCGACGACGAGTTCTTCAGCGCGGCACGGATGGTGCCCTTCCAGTCGACGCCGTCGTGCTCGAGGAACCGCCGGTCCTCGACCGAGATGATCGCCCGAATCATGTCGGGCGAGATGTCGTTGTAGCCGACCTGGTAGCGGTACTGGTCGAACAGCACCGCGATCGGCTTGCCGTCGACGTCGGTCATCGTGGTGACCTCCGGCAACGTGCCGCTGAGTAGTTCGGAGGACACGTTCTCGACAGCGGCCGCCGCTCGGTTGGAGACGACGCCGATTCCGCTGGCGACGGGGTAGAGCAGGCCGGCGACGAGAACTCCGGCCAGCAGGCTCGCCCACGCCAGCGACCACAGTTTCTTCGACATCACCCCGACAGGATACGTGCGTTCGTCTTCGGCATCGTCCTGCCTCGCCCGCGGGCGGCGTGGACAGGGAAACCTGCGGGTGATCGGGTGTCCCCATTTCTGGTGCCCCGCCGACCCGGACGCGCGCGACCGTCGCCGCCTCCGAACGGATGAGTTTGCACGGTTGTCCCACTTTGTTGCTTCCAGGGGTTGCGCCCCAAAGCACAGATCCCTAGATTGAGTGCAGAATGTGACTCACATAACAGTCCGCTGCAAATGTGGTTTGAGCAGCGGGTTGAGGCGTTCTCGCAGCTACGCAGATACGACAGGTAGGGGTGGCGGATGGCGACAGCGGTAGTTTCCAACGAAGAAGAGCGCTTGGCGTGGGTTGCTCAGGCGCGGTGCCGAGGGGGAGACCCCGATGACCTGTTCGTGCGGGGTGCGGCCCAGCGCAAGGCCGCAACGATCTGCCGTCACTGTCCGGTCCAGCTCGAATGCGGTGCCGATGCCCTCGACAACCGCGTCGAATTCGGTGTCTGGGGCGGGCTGACCGAACGGCAGCGGCGCGCCCTCCTCCGCCAGCATCCCGAGGTCACGTCCTGGTCGGCGTTCTTCGCCGCACAGGTTCGGCGCCACCGCGACGCGGTCTGAGCCCACGCGAATCCAACGAGCCGTGTCGAGTGAGGTTTCGACACGGCTCGTCGCATGCTCGACCAAGAGGCTGACGGCTCGTCACATGCTCGATGAGCGGGGGAGCGTAGCGGTCAGCCCCGGCCGGTGATCTGCTCGGCCACCGCGCGGAGCGCGGTCACGTCCGCCACCTCGAACGGCAGCGCCGGCACCCCGACGATCGGCACGCGCGGGTGCGATGCGGTGAACCGTTGCAGCAGATGCAGTTCGCGCTTGCCGGTGGCGGCCCGGTCGGCGTGGATCCGAAGGACGCCGCGAGCGAGGTCGTCGGTGACCGACTCGAGGGCGACCAGAGCGGCCTCTTCGTGGATCGACGTCAGGTTCGGGTGAGTTCGGTTGAGGATCAGGCCGGCCAGCGGCATCGACTCCTCCGACAGGCGATCGACGAAGAACGCGGCTTCCCGCAGGGCGTCGGCCTCGGCCGCGGCCACGACGGCGAACTGGGTACCCGGCTGCTTCAGCAGTGCGTAGGTCTTGGCGGCGCGGTCCTGGAACCCGCCGAACATCGAATCCAGTGATTGGACGAAGGTCGCGACGTCGCGGAGCATCTCGCCGCCGATGATCGTCGAGACGCCGCGCATGGCCAGGCTCATCGCGCCGGTCACCATGCGGCCGACCCCACGGCCACCGCCGACGAGCACCTTCATCAGACGACCGGAGAGGAACGAACCCAACCGTTGCGGCGCGTCGAGGAAGTCGAGTGCGTTCCGCGACGGCGGGGTGTCGACGACGATCAGATCCCAGTGATCCTGCTCGAGCAGCTTGCCGAGCTTCTCCATCGCCATGTACTCCTGCGTCCCGGAGAACGACGAGGCCACGGTCTGATAGAAGGAGTTCTCCATGATCGCCTCGGCGCGCTCAGGTGTGGAGTACTCGAGCACCATCTCGTCGAAGGTGCGTCGCATGTCGAGCATCATGGCGTCGAGCGTGCCCTTGCCGTCGATCGCGACCGGTTGCGGATCGTTGGTGAGTTCGGACATCCCGAGCGACTGGGCCAGGCGTTTGGCCGGATCGATCGTCAGCACGGCAACGGTCCGGCCCTGCTCCGCGGCATACATGGCCATCGCGGCGGCGGTGGTCGTCTTGCCGACTCCGCCTGCGCCACAACAGATGACGACACGGGTCGACGGGTCGGTCAGCACCGAGCCCATCTTGAGGTCGAGTGGCATCACGCACCCGCTTTCTGGAGGAGGTCGGCCAGCTCGTAGATGGAACCCAGGTCCACACCGTCGCCGAGCGACGGTAGTTCGAGTGTCGGCAACTCCACCTCGTCGAGCTGCGCCTTGGCGATCTGCTGGGCCTGCAACCGGGTCGCGTGCTCGATGGTCTCGGTGAGCAGGCCGGCCAGATCCCCCTCGGCCAGTGTGAGTCCGGCGGCGGTCAGGCCGTCCTCCACTCGACCCGCGTCGACCCATCCCTCGGCGATCTCGTCGATCGCGTCGGCGGGTAGGTGGGGCTCGCTCACGCGGTTGATGACGAGGCTGCCGAGGTTGAGGCCCTTCCCGCGCAACTCGTCGATCGCCTCGATGGTCTCCTGGATGGGCATCGCCTCCAGGAGCGTCACGAGGTGGATGATCGTCTCCTCCGAATGCAGGAGACGGACCACGCCCTCGCTCTGATTGCGGATCGGACCCGTCTTGGCGAGGTCGGCCATGGCCTGCGTGACGTCGAGGAAGTTCCCGATCCGGCCGGTCGGCGGTGCGTCCACGACCACCGCGTCGTACACGCGGTTGCCCTGCTTGTCCGTGTGGATGATGCGCTCTTTGATCTTGCCGGTGAGCAGCACGTCACGGAGGCCGGGGGCGACGGTCGTGACGAAGTCGATGGCGCCGATCCGCTTCATCGCGCGGCCGGCGAAGCCGAGGTTGTAGAACATGTCGAGGTACTCGAGCAGGGCGTGCTCGATGTCGATCGCCAGCGCGGACACCTCGCCGCCGCCCTCGGCGGTCGCGATGCGGGTGTCGGTCGGCGGCAATGGCGGGAGGTCGAAGACCTGCGCGATGCCCTGGCGTCCCTCGGTCTCGACGAGGAGGACCTTCTTGCCGTCGGCGGCGAGCGCGAGTGCCAGCGCCGCGGCGACGGTGGTCTTCCCGGTGCCGCCCTTCCCCGACACGAAGTGCAGGCGGGCGCGCGCGGCGGCCTCCGGCCACTCGTTCTCGCGCGCGACGGACGAACTGTCTGTCACAGCACTGCCGGAAGCGTTGTCTGTCACGCCGGAATCGAGCGACTCACCCGACCCGGATCGTGAGCCCTGTTCATTGGCCACCGCAACACCTTATCCATTGACCGTCGCCAGATAGGGTGAGTCCATGAGTGAAGTGACCGCGTGGGAATACGTGACCGTGCCTCTGTTGACGCACGCCACCAAGCAGATCCTCGATCAGTGGGGCGCCGACGGTTGGGAACTGGTGTCGGTTCTGCCCGGTCCGACGGGCGAACAGCACGTCGCGTACCTGAAGCGACCCAAGGGCTGACCATGGCGACGACGTGGTCAGATCGTCTCGCCGAGCTGGGCATCGAGCTCCCGTCCGTGGTGCCGCCGGTGGCGAGTTACACCCCGGCCGTGCGCACCGGCAGCCTTGTCTACACCTCCGGTCAGTTGCCCGTGGTCGGCGGCGAACTGTCGGTGCGCGGCAAGGTACACGACGGCGCCGAAGGCGTCGTTCGGCCGGAGGAGGCGACCGCGGCCGCCCGGGTGTGCGCACTCAACGCCCTCGCCGCGATCGACGCGCTGGTCGGTATCGACGCGATCGTTCGTGTGGTCAAGGTCGTCGGATTCGTGGCGTCCGCGCCGGGTTTCACCGGGCAGCCGAAGGTGATCAACGGTGCGTCGGACGTCCTCGGTGAAATCTTCGGTGAGGCCGGCGTGCACGCGCGCTCCGCGGTCGGTGTGGCCGAACTCCCGCTCGGTGCGCCGGTCGAGGTGGAACTGATCGTCGAAGTGGCCTGACGTCCGCTTTGGACGTCGCACTCCTCGTCGCAGCGGCCGCCGCGGCCGGTTGGGTCGACGCCGTGGTCGGGGGCGGTGGGCTCGTCCTGATCCCAGCGATGCTGATCGCCCAGCCGGGGCTGCCCATCGCGACGGCTCTGGGCACCAACAAGCTGGCCGCGGTCTTTGGGACCGCGTCGGCGGCGTGGCGCTACGTGCGCCACGTCCGGATCGATCTGCGCCGCCTCATCCCGGTCTTCGTTGCGGCTCTGGTCTTCTCGGCACTCGGTGCGATGGTGGCAGTTGTCCTGCCCACCGAGATCTTCACCCCGATCGTGCTGGTGATGCTGGTCGGTGTCGGACTGTTCGTCGCGCTCAATCCCGGCTTCGGGAGTGATACGTCGACGGGTCCACGCTCGCGCGTCTCGACGATCGCGGGTCTCGTGCTCGCCGGTGTCGTCGTGGCGTTCTACGACGGGGTGATGGGTCCCGGGACCGGGACGTTCCTAATCATCAGCCTGACCGCGCTGGTCGGGACGAGCTTTCTGGAGAGCTCGGCGATGGCCAAGGTCATCAACACCGGCACCAATCTCGGCGCCCTCACGGTGTTCGGCCTGCAGGGAAATGTGCTGTGGCTGTTGGGGCTCGGCCTTGCGGTCGCCAATATCGCCGGCGCCCAGATCGGCTCGCACATGGCGATCGGTCGCGGGAGTTCGTTTGTGCGGTGGGTACTGCTGGCCGTCGTCGTCGTGATGGTGGGCAAGCTCGGGTACGACCTGATCGCCGGGTGAGGACGACTGCGCACGGCCGAACACCGGTGTGAACCGGCTCGGCCGGACTATGCTCTTCACGTCGAACCCGCGGCGGGCGGGCCCGCGACGCGACTGTCGTAGAGGCGGTGCACCATCAGCGATTCGACATCTTCCGAGACCGCGGTTCCGTTGTCGGGTAAGCAGCGCGTCCTGGCCCTGCTGCTCGCGATGGCGATGTTCGTCCTCGTCGTGGACACCTCGTTCATGAATGTGTCGATCTCGGCTGTGGTCCGCGATCTGGACACCACTGTCAGTGGGGTGCAGTCGGCGATCGCCCTCGAGGCGTTGGTGTCCGCCGCGTTCATCTTGATCGGCGGCAAGGTCGGGGATCTGATCGGCCGGCGGCGGGCCTACGTGATCGGGTTGCTGGCGTACGCCGTCGGCGCGTCCGCCATGGCAGTCGCCCAAGGTCTCACGACGATCATCGTCTTCTGGGCGATCGTGGGCGGGGTGGGGGCGTCGCTCCTGCTGCCGGCCATGCAATCGCTGGTACACGGCAACTTCCAGGGTGACGACCAGAAGCGGGTGTACGCCCTCGTGGGCGCCGCGGCGGCGATTGCGGCCGCGGTCGGACCGCTCCTCGGTGGTTTCATCACCACGTACCTGTCATGGCGGCTGGCCTTCGTCGGCGAGGTCGTGATCATCGCAATCGTGCTGTGCGGTATGGGTTTGGTGCGCGACGTCGCGTACACGGGACCGCGCGGAGTGGACCCGATCGGCGCGCTGCTCTCCGTGCTGGGGATGGGCGGGATCGTCCTGGGGATTCTCGTCTGGCAGGAGGGCGGTGAGGCCGTCGGCATCCTGCTGGTCGTCGGCGCGGGGGGTCTGGGCGGACTGGCCTGGTGGTTGATCCGCAGGCGCCGCAACGGGCGGCCCACGCTCCTCGACCCGGATCTGTTCCGCTCGAAGCCCTTCCGTCTGGGAGTGACTCAGCAGCTGCTCCAGCAGATCGCGCTCGGCGGCATCATGATCTCGCTGCCGATCTACCTTCAGATGGTCCTCGAGTACAACGCCATGGAAGCCGGCCTGTCGCTGGCGCCCCTGTCGCTCAGCATGTTCGCGGTCGCGCTGGTGGCCGGCCGACGGGCCCACACCCGGCCCCCGTCGACGATCGTGCTCGGCGGTTTCGGGTTGCTCACGCTGGGGGTTGCCGTGCTCCTGCCGATCGTGCCGCGAGCCGACTTCGGCTGGGGGTTGATAGTGCCGCTCATCGTGGCCGGCGCCGGGCTCGGACTGCTCGTCTCGCAGCTGAACGACTACACCCTGGGGCCGGTGAGCGACGAGCGGGTGAGCGAGGCCGCCGGAACGAACTCCGCGGCCGGGTCATTCGGATTGTCCTTCGGACTCGCGAGTGCCGGTGCGATTCTCCTCGCCTCACTCGCCTTCGGGTTCGTCCGCGAGACAGAGTCCAGCGACGTCCTGGCGCCCTCGGAACAGCAACGTGTCGCGCAAGTGCTCGACGACGATGCGCAGGTGATGAGCAACACCCAGCTGACCGAGTTGCTGGCCGGTCAGCCCGCCGATGTACGCGACGAGATCATCGCGATCAACACCGAGGTCCGGCCGGTGGCGCTACAGGTGGCGCTGTTGGTCCCGCTGGCCGCGGGCGTGCTCGGCACGGTCAACTCGCTCCGGATGAGGAGCGGGCCGGGGCGCCGGCAATCATGAGCTCGCATCTCGCCCTGCAGCGCCGAACCATCGGCCTGCTCTGCATGGCCCAGATCCTCGGCGGCTTGTCGATGGGCGGGGCACTGGCGCTCGGTGCGATTCTCGGTGAGGAACTGTCGGGGACGGAATCACTGGCCGGGATGCCGACCACCGTGCTCACGCTCGGGGCCGCCGCCGCGGGTCTCCCGCTGGCGTCGCTGGCAGCCGGGCGCGGCCGTCGTCCAGCGCTGACAACTGGTCTTCTGATCGCCGGTGTCGGGGCCCTGGTCGTTGCCGGGGCCGTCGACCGCGGATGGTTCGCGTTGATGCTCATCGGTATGGCCGGGGTGGGGTCGGGCACCGCGGTGAGCCTGCAGGCACGTTTTGCGGCCACGGATCTGTCCTCGGCGGGCACGCGGGGTCGCGACCTGTCGCTCGTCGTGTGGACGACGATGGTCGGCGCGGTGATCGGGCCCGCGGTGGTCCCGCTCGGTGCGACGGTCGCGAGGTGGTTCGCGATGGCCGATCTGGCGGGGCCGTTCCTCGTCGGTGCCGCGGGGTGCTTCGGCGCGGCGGCCGTGCTGTTCGTCGGGCTGCGCCCCGATCCGCTCGTGGTGGCGATCGGCGAAGCGGGCGGGTCGCGCGCCAAGGTGTCTCTGGCGGAGGGGTTGTCGGCGATCGTGCATTCTCCGCCGGCCCGCGCGGCGATGGCCGCGGTGGTGTCGGCGCACGCGATCATGGTCGGCGTGATGGCGCTGACGCCCGTCCACATGCATCACGGGGGCGCCTCGGTGACCCTGGTCGGCCTGTCCATCAGCGCCCACATTGCCGGCATGTACGCCTTCGCGCCGGTGATGGGACTGCTCGCCGATCGAACCGGGCGGATCCCGGTGATCCTCGGCGGTCAGGCAGTACTCGCCGTCAGTTGCGTCGTCGGTTTCGTGTTCGTCGACTCGCAGACGGGCCTCGTGGTGGCATTGGTGCTGCTCGGTGTCGGGTGGTCGGCGTCGACGGTGGCGGCCTCCACACTCCTCACCGACAGTGTGGACACCGCGCGACGCGCTCCGGCACAGGGTGTTTCGGATACATCGATGAGTCTGGCGGGTGCGGCCGCGGGTGCGCTCGCCGGGCTGGTCGTCGGGGCCTTCGGCTATCCGACGCTGGTTCTGGGCGCCGCCGTGATCGCTGTGCTGACCGCGGTGTATGTGGTACTCGACGGTGTCCGCGACCGGCGTCGAAACGCGTTGGCCTAGTGTTCGACACACTGTCAGACGAGTAGAAGGGTCGTCGGATGCCGGCACCGCAACTCCTCGGACGCACCGGGACCGTGACGATGTCGATCCCCGGAGGCGAGGGCCTCGGCGAGATCGACCTGCCGTTCGGCGGTGGGACCGAGCGATTCCTCGCGCGTGCCACCGGACCGATCGTTCTCGACTCCGCTGTACTCGTCATCGCCGAGTGGCCGGGTCGGATCGTCGACGTCGAGCCGTGGGAGCCGGTCCCCGGGTCCACACATGGTGCGCCGAACCGCACCATGTGAACAACCGATCGCCGTGAGTCGCCGGATGCGGCAAGATCTGAGTCCGACATGACCACCCCGCTCGCTTCGCTCCCGGCGCCGCGACACGACCACCCCGCTCGCCGCGCACCCGGCGCCGCCAACACCAGGCCCGCTCGCTTCGCTCCCGGCGCTGCGACACCCGGCCCGCTCGCGTCGCTCCCGGCGCCGACGATCTCGAGGAGAACCCATGCTCGGCTACTACGTTCCCGAACCCGACGAGGCGATGTTGATCTCCGGCGCCAAGTCCGACACCGACGACGCGCCGTTCGTCGTGGTGGTCGGTCACGGCAAATGGGTCATGCCCTTCTTCCGCAAGGTCCGTTTCCTGTCGATGGCACTGCACGAGGCGACCATTCGCGAGGTCTGCGTGACCACCCAGGGCATCCAACTCAACGTGCGGGCGGTCATCGCCCACAAGGTCGGCAACGACGTGGTGTCGATCGTCAATGCCGGGCAGCGCTTCATCTCCGAGCAGGAGAACGAGATGAATCAGCTGACCGGACAGGTCTTCTCGGGCCATCTGCGGTCCATTGTGGGCTCGATGACGGTCGAGCAGATCATCCGTGAACGCGACACCCTGGCACGTCAGGTGCTCGACGCATCCAAGCGCGAGATGGGATCGATCGGTCTCGTGGTCGACTCGTTCCAGATCCAGTCGATCGACGACATGGACTCCGGGTACATCAACGCGCTGGCCGCTCCGAACATCGCCAAGGTGCAGCGGGAGGCGGCCGTCGAACGTGCTCGCGCCGACCAGGAATCGGCGAAGGCGCAGCAGGAGTCGCTGCGCAACCAGGCCGACTACGAGCGGGAGACGGCCATCAAGCGGGCCGCGATCAAGGCCGAGACCGACAAGGCCAATGCCGAAGCCGCGCAGGCCGGTCCACTCGCGCAGGCCAGGGTCAACCAGGAGGTCATCCGCGAACAGTCCCTGCTCGCCCAGGCTCAGGCCGAACTCCGTGAACAGGAACTGATCTCGGAGGTCGTGAAGCCGGCGGAGGCAGAGGCGCTGCGACGGCAGATCATCGCCGAGGCCGAGGCCAAAGCTGTCGAGATCCAGTCCGCGGCCGCCGCACAACACAACCGGATCGCCCTCGACCAGCAGCTCATCGAAGCCCTGCCCACGCTTGTCGCGGAGGTCGCCAAGGGCCTGAGCACCGCGAACCTCACCGTGTACAACGGCGCCGAGGGTGTCAACGAGATCATGACGGGTGTGATCACCCAGGGCGCCGCGCTGCTGCGCAGTCTGCAGGACCAGGTGGCACCGGCGGTAGTCGACGACACGTCCGATGAGTACTCCGTGAACGGCGCCCCCGTCAGCGGGAACTGAGGACCGAAGACCTTCTCCGATCACGGTCGGATGGTCGGGCTCCGCCCGGGCATTCGCATCGAGTCGATAAGGTCGGAGACCATGAGCTCATCGAACGACGCCGCACCCACGCACCCGGCTTACGGGGTGCTGCGAGAAGTGACTCCCTTCGCGTCGGTTCTGCTGTGCGACAACTCCGGGATGATGGAACTCGACGGCACGAACACCTACGTGCTGCGTGCCCCCGGTAGCCACGAATGCGTGGTCGTCGACCCGGGACCGCCGAAGTACAAACACCACGCCCGGCGCCTCGCCGAATTGCCCGGGGTCTCACTGGTCTTGGTGACGCACCGGCACTTCGACCACACCGGCGGAGTGTCGCGCCTGCACAAGCGCACCGGCGCCCCGGTGCGCGCTCGTCTGGCGAAGCACTGTCGACAGGGGGCGCCGCTCCGGGATCGCGAGGTGATCGAGGCGGCGGGTCTGCGGATCACGGTGCTGTACACCCCGGGACACACCGGGGACTCCGTCAGCTTCCTCGTCGAACACGACGGACAACGCGCTGTCCTGACCGGTGACACGATCCTCGGGAGTGGGACGACCGTGCTCGATCCCACCGACGGCGGATTACGCGACTACCTGAACTCGCTGAACCGTCTCATCGTCGAAGGCGAGGGGTCGTCGTTGCTGCCCGCGCACGGCCCGGACCATCCCGATCTGGGACCGGTGGCGCGGTACTACAAAGCGCATCGGGAGGAGCGGCTCGATCAGATCGTCGCCGCCCTCGACACGATGGGTGTGTCGGCCCGTGACGCGAAGCCGATGAAGGTGGTGCGCAGGGTGTACTCCGACGTCGACAAGAAGCTGTGGCCCGCCGCGCGGATGTCGGTGAAGGCCCAGTTGGAGTATCTGCGCGAGGCCTGACCACGACGAAGGCCGCCGGCTCTCGAAGCCGACGGCCTTCGTCGTGTCTGAGTGTCTAGCCCCTGAGGAGCGGGCGCGGTGACCATTCCCTGCTCCCTGAGGAGCGGGCGCGGTGACCTTTCCCTGCTCCCTGAGGAGCGGGCGCGGTGACCTTTCCCTGCTCCCTGAGGAGCGGGCGCGGTGACCTTTCCCTGCTCCCTGAGGAGCGAGCGCGGTGACCTTTCCCTGCTCCCTGAGGAGCGAGCGCAGCGAGCGTCTCGAAGGGTCAGCGCGCGCGACGCGCGAGACGCTCGGAGTCGGCGATGAGGACGCTCTTGCCCTCGAGGCGCAGCCATCCGCGCTGTGCGAAGTCGGCGAGGGCCTTGTTCACCGTCTCGCGCGAAGCTCCGACCAGCTGTGCGATCTCTTCCTGGGTCAGGTCGTGGGTGACGCGCAGGGCGCCGCCCTCCTGGGTCCCGAAGCGCTGGGCGAGCTGCAGGAGCTGCTTGGCGACACGACCGGGGACGTCGGTGAAGATCAGGTCGGCGAGGTTGTTGTTGGTGCGGCGCAGGCGACGTGCCAGAACGCGCAGCAGCTGCTCGGCGATCTCCGGACGGTCCTTGATCCATGCCTTCAGCGCGTCGCGGTCCATCGACACCGCGCGGACCTCGGTGACGGTCGTCGCGGACGAGGTACGGGGGCCGGGGTCGAAGATGGAGAGCTCGCCGAACATGTCGGACGGTCCCATGATCGTCAGCAGGTTCTCTCGTCCGTCGGGGGAACGGCGACCGACCTTCACCTTGCCGGACATGATGATGTAGAGCCGATCCCCGGGCTCGCCTTCGTGGAAGATCACGTGTCCGCGAGGGAAGTCGACGGGCTGAAGCTGCTTGGTCAGCGCCGCGACGGCGGAGGGCTCGACGCCCTGGAATATGCCCGCCCGCGCCAGTACTTCTTCCACCTAGGGAACCTTTCTCGAATCTTTGCTACAGCCACGTGTGAGATCGCGCCCTTGGCTACGCTACCCCGCGCCCAAGCATATGTGTTGGATGGGTCACTGGAGGCTCATTGCGTGTGTGTCCGGTCGTCGAGGTGTCGACGCGGAGACGATGACGGGTCGGCAGCGACCGGTCAGCTGGCCCGCTGCGGCGATTCGGCGTGGCCGGTCACGGCCGATTCGTGACGGGTGACGCGGCGGTCACGGAGTTCGTCGAGCGCCGCCGGCATTCCCTCGCGGGCGAGGGTCTGGACGTTCTGGGCGTCGGCCGAGTCGAGGAAGTCCTCGACCTCGTCGCGGGAGACCGCCGAGCGGTCGATCCGGGACTGGACCTTGTCCATGCCCATGGCGAAAAGCATGAGTACAGCCGGGAACAGCAGCGCCGCGAGACCGTGCATGGGACAAGTAAACACAATCGACCCCCCGGAATCCTCATCAGGAGGGCCGCCGTCACTGACTTGTTACCTGACCGTAGGTTGCGTGTGAGCAGCTGGCCGTCGCCGCACCCAGACCTTCACTCAGGGCGAACACTCCCGCCTGACCTGCGAGAATGCCGCCCTCGAGGAGGGTGCTGGTGTCGGCGCGGGGTGTTCGATGACCAGTCGGATCGGGCATCGCCGTGCGCATCGCTAACCTGAATCAGGTGAGCGCACGCAAGACTGCGACCGCGGGCCCGGCCGCGGTACGCAAGCAGGAGACCCATCTCGGATTGGTCCGGCGCGCGCGACGGATGAATCGGACCCTGAAGGTCGCGTTCCCGCACGTGTACTGCGAACTCGATTTCACCGATCCACTCGAGCTCTCGGTGGCGACGATCCTGTCGGCCCAGTGCACCGATGTCCGCGTGAACCAGACCACCCCGGCCCTGTTCGCCAAGTACCGGACGGCCGCGGACTACGCGGGTGCGGACCGGACCGAACTCGAGGAGATGATCCGTCCGACGGGCTTCTACCGCAACAAGGCGAATTCGCTCATCGGGCTCGGGCAGGCACTGGTCGAGCGGTTCGACGGGGAGGTGCCGGACAATCTCAAGGATCTGGTGTCGCTGCCCGGATTCGGACGCAAGACAGCGAACGTGGTGCTGGGCAATGCCTTCGGTGTGCCCGGCATCACCGTCGACACCCACTTCGGCCGCCTGGTCCGACGCTGGCAGTGGACCGAGGAGACGGACCCGGTGAAAGTCGAGCACGCGATCGGTGAACTCATCGAACGCCGCGAGTGGACGGATCTGTCGCACCGGGTCATCTTCCACGGCCGCCGGGTGTGCCATGCGCGCAAGCCGGCCTGCGGGGTGTGCATCCTCGCGAAGGACTGTCCGTCGGTGGGGACCGGGCCGATGGACAAGGTCGAGGCCGCGGCCCTGGTGAAGGGGCCGGAGACCGAGCATCTCCTCGAGTTGGCAGGATTCGCTGCTCCGTGAACGAGACACCGAACACCGTGAACGACACACCGAACACCGAGTCATCCCCGCGCGATTCGCGCTTCCCACCCGCCGCGCGGTGGACTGTCGTCTTCGTGATCGTGATGATCGCGCTGATCGTGGCGATCTGGCCGCGCGGCGACGACCCGGAGCCGATGTCGAGTGCGCCGCCATCGGCGAGTGGACTCCGGCCCATCGACGCGCCGGTGGACGAGGCGCGTGTGGCGGAGGCGCGAAGCGCCGCTGCGCTGCCCGATTGCCCGGTCACAGGTCTGGCGGAGTCGCCCGATTCCGTCCTCGCGGGCATCGTCGAGCCTTGTTTGAGTACGGGTGCGCCCTACGACCTCGGCGCGGCGACGGCGGGTCGGCCGCTCGTGATCAACGTGTGGGCGCAGTGGTGTGGTCCGTGTAAGACCGAGCTGCCCTACTTCCAGGAGTTCGCCGCTCGCGCAGGCGACCGGGTCACCGTGCTGGCCTTGCACGCCAAGGAGGGCGGAAGCAATCCGTTCTTCCCGCTGACGCTGCTCACCGAGATCGGAGTCAGTTTGCCGTCCGTGCTCGACCTCGACGGGAAGGTGGCCGCGGCCATCAACGCGCCCCGGGTCTTCCCGTCGACTGTCTTCCTACGACCCGACGGCACGGTCGCCGAGGTGTATCCCGGCGTTTTCGACAGTCCGGACGAGATCGCCGACTCGGTGTCGGAGCATCTGGGCGTCCGGATATGAGCGGGCGACCGCGTGCGGCTGTGGGGCCGCTGGTCCCGCGCGCGGAGATCCCGCCGTGGCTCAGGGCGCTGACCGACGACGTCACCGCTGTCACCAGGAGCGTCGACAATCGCGGGGGAGATCGCTCACGCTTGGCGTCGATGCTTCCGACGAAGTCGCGGTCGGCGGCGGTGTTGATCCTGTTCTCCGGCTCATGGGAGTCGGCCGATGACCATCCCGGCGGTCTGCCCGCCGACGCCGAGGTCCTGCTGACCGAGCGTGCGCCGACACTGCGTCAGCACAGCGGGCAGGTCGCCTTCCCCGGGGGCGCGGCCGATCCCGGCGACGACTTCCCGGTGGGGACAGCGCTGCGGGAGGCAGCAGAGGAGACGGGTCTCGACGCTTCCGGAGTGAGCATTCTCGCGACCCTCCCGAGTTTCCCGGTCGGGGTCTCGGGTTTCGACGTCGTGCCGGTGATCGGCTACTGGCACCGTCCGAGCGACGTGCGCGTCGTCGACGAGGGCGAGACCGCGCGGGTGGACCGGATCAATCTGCGCGAGCTGCTCGCCCCGGATAATCGGTTCCAGGTCCGCCGCAAGGCGGTGGGCATCGTCTACAAGGGGCCCGCGTTCTTCGTCGACCGCCTGCTCGTGTGGGGTTTCACGGGCGGGCTCGTCGCTGCCATCAGCGAGGTGTCCGGTTGGGACCGTCCGTGGGACAAGGGCGACGTGCGTTCGCTGGAGAAGATGATCGAGCTCGCCGGCAGCCGACAGGAATCGGGGTTCGCCGAACTGCCCCAGGATGAGCACGACGTGGTCGACGCCCGCAACGCCGAGTCCGGAGGCTCCCGATGACCGGCTCGACCTGGGTGGACGTCATCGTGATCGGCATCGCGCTGCTCGCTGCGGCCAGTGGGTATCGATCGGGTGCGGTCGCGTCGGCGCTGGCGTTCGTCGGTGTCGCACTCGGTGCCGTTGCCGGCCTGCTGCTCGCGCCTCGCCTGATCGAGCGGTTCGATGACCTGCAGGCGCGGGTGCTCGCCGGGATTCTGGTGCTGGTCGTGCTCGTCGTCGTCGGCGAGGTTGCCGGCATGGTTCTGGGACGTGCGGCTCGCGGTGGTATCCGGTCGCCCGGGCTGCGCGCCGTCGACAGCGGTGTCGGCTCGCTGCTACAGGTGGTCGCGGTGCTGCTGGCCGCTGGTCTGCTGGCGATCCCGCTGCGGGAGTCGGCCGATCCGACGATCGCCGGAGCCGTGCGCGATTCGAAGGTGCTCACCGGCGTCGACGCGCTGTCGCCGCAGTGGGTGGATGACATACCGGACGACTTCAAGGCGCTCCTGGACAGTTCTGGGCTCCCGAAGCTCCCGTTCGTCAGCACCCCGTCGACGAATGTCGACCCCCCCGATCAGGCGTTGGCGGAGCTTCCGGTGGTGACGCAGGCGCGCCCCAGCGTGGTGAAGATCGAGGGTGTGGCGCCGAGCTGCCGCCAGGCCCTCGAGGGGAGCGGGTTCGTCGTGTCGCCCGAGCGGGTCATGACCAATGCGCACGTGGTCGCGGGCACCGAGCGGTTGGAGGTCCAGACCTCGACGGGGGCGCAGCTCGCCGCGCGAGTCGTGCTCTTCGACAGCGAGAACGACATCGCCGTGCTCGATGTCCCGGGGCTTCGGGCGCCGGCCCTGAGGTTCGCCTCCCGCCCGGCCTCGACCGGGGACGACGCCATCGCCCTGGGCTTCCCCGAGGCCGGACCGTTCTATGTCAGCCCGCTGCGAGTGCGTGCGGTGTTCGCCCACACCGGAGACGACATCTATCGCACCGGTCAGGTCACCCGTGAGGTCTATGCCGTCCGGGGTCTGATCCGGCAGGGTAACTCGGGTGGGCCGCTGCTGAACTCGGACGGCGAGGTGCTCGGTGTGGTGTTCGGTGCCGCCGAGAACGCCGCCGACGAGACCGGTTTCGTGCTCACCGCCCGTCAGGTCCGCTCTGACTTCGACGAATCCGAGCGACGAAGCGAGCGGGTGAGTACGCAACGCTGCGTCCTCGCCTGACCTTTCGGGCCGATCGGCGCGTGCTGTCGGCGGTCGGTTCGGGCTCGTGGCGCAGGAACTCGACGATGTGCTCGGTCACCGCAGCCGGCTGTTCCTGATGGACGAAATGACCGCTGCCCTCGACCTGGCGGTACATCTGGTGCGCCGCCCACCGGTGGCTGTCGGCCATCGCGTCGTCGAGGATGTACGGGTCGTCGCGGCCGCGGAGGGCCAGCACCGGAAGATGCAGTCGCTGGTCCATGAGTTCCATGAAGCGCGCGCCGTCCGGCCGGAACTGGGAACGAAACGCCCAGCGCCGGTACTCGAGGCTGCAATGTGCGACGTTCGGGATCATCATGGCCGAGCGGTTGAGTTCGACGGTGTGCGCATAGTCGGGGTCGGCCCGCCAGGGCGCCGACGATCGTTCCCCGAAGTAGTCGGACACGAAGACCGCATCGTCACGGGTGACCTGGCGTTCGCCGAGGCGGGGGATCTGATTCCGCAGGAACAGCGGCAGGAATCGTGCCCGTTGTGCCTTGTCGCGCAACACCCGTCGACGCAGGGCGCGGGGGTGTGGTGACGCGATGACGACGATCCGGTCGACGACGCGCGGATGCAGCGTGGCGGTCGCCCAGCAGACCAGTCCGCCGTCGGAGTGACCGATGAGGCTGGCGCGCGTGTGGCCGAGCGCGCGGACGAGGCCGTTGGTGTCGCCGGCGAGGGTCCAGCCGTCGTAACCGCGCGGGGGTTTGTCGGTGTCGCCGTATCCGCGCAGGTCGACGGCGACGGCACGGAAGCCGGCGTCGGTGAGCGCGGTCAACTGGTGTCGCCAGCTCCACCAGAACTCGCCGAAACCGTGCAGCAGCAGTACCAGTGGCCGGTCGCCGGCGGGGACGCCTGCGGGCTGGACGGCGTGGAACCGGACTCCGTTGGCGCGGACGTCGAAGTGCTCCCAGTCGCCCGGGAGACGAACGCTCGAGGGGTCAGGCTCCGCGCTCACGGCTCACCCTTCGCGGGCGGGCGGGATTCTCGGGTGCGTCGGCTCGTGGGTCCCGCCCCGGTGCGGCAGGACGCTCGGCAACTCGTTGACGGATTCGATCGTCTTCTTGGGTCCGCGGACCCGTTTGAAGAAGAGGTAGCCGACGAAGGCGGCGATCAGGGTGACCGTCACCAGGATGAGGAACACGATCAGGAACGCCAGCCAGCGCCAGACCCACTCGTCGAGCAACTCGGCGAGGAAGAAAAAGAAGAAGAAGCTCGAGTACAGGGCCATCACGCCGGCGACGATCAGCAGCCCCGTGCCGGCGCCCGCCTTCTTCGCCTCGGTGACCAGTTCGGACTTGGCGAGTGCGACCTCGGATCGGAACAGGGTGGAGACACTGGCGGTCGCGTCTTTGACCAGGCTTCCGATCGTCGGCTCGCCGTTGTGACCGGCGTTGGCGTCGGAGAGCGGGATCGACGGGACGGAGTCCCGGCCCGCGTCGGGCAGGCCGTGCTCGTTGGGGCTCACAGAATCCTCCGTTGTTCGGCTGATGGCCATATGTTGCCATGCGGGCGCGGCGAAGGTGGCGAGCCACCCTGCGCAGAAGACGACCGGGGCCCGCCGACGCGACGTCAGCGGGCCCGGTGGCGACCTCGTGGAGCTGCGCTACGCCTTCTTGGCGCGGATGGCTTCGAAGACCGATGGGTCGACGAGGGTGGAGGTGTCGCCGAGTTCGCGTCCTTCGGCGACGTCTTTCAGCAGGCGTCGCATGATCTTGCCCGAGCGGGTCTTGGGCAGTTCGGGCACGACGTTGATCTCGCGGGGTTTGGCGATCGGGGAGATCTCGACCGACACCTGCTGACGCAGTTCGGCGATGAGCTGGTCGCCGGTGTTCTCCACGCCTTCGCGGAGGATGACGAAGGCGACGATGCCCTGGCCGGTGGTCTCGTCGGCGGCGCCGATGACCGCGGCTTCGGCGACACCGGAGTGACCGACGAGGGCCGACTCGACCTCGGCGGTGGAGATGCGGTGGCCGGAGACGTTCATGACGTCGTCGACGCGTCCGAGCACCCACAGGGCGTGGTCGGCGTCGTAGCGGGCGCCGTCACCGGCGAAGTACCAGCCCTGCTCGGCGAATCGTGACCAGTAGGTCTCGCGGAAGCGCTCGTCGTCGCCCCAGATGCCGCGCAGCATCGACGGCCACGGCTGGTCGAGCACGAGGTAACCCTGTTCGCCTGCGCCGACGGGATTGCCCTGGTCGTCGACGATGTTGGCGCTGATCCCGGGCAGCGGTGTCATCGCCGATCCGGGCTTGGTCGCGGTCACCCCGGGCAGCGGCGAGATCATGATGGCGCCGGTCTCGGTCTGCCACCAGGTGTCGACGATCGGTGCGGAGTTGCCGCCGATGACCTCGCGGTACCACTTCCAGGCCTCGGGGTTGATCGGTTCGCCGACACTACCGAGCAGCCGGATGCTGGACAGGTCGTGGGCGTCGGGGATCTCGCGTCCCCACTTCATGAAGGTGCGGATCAGGGTCGGCGCGATGTAGTAGATGGTCACGCCGTACTTCTGGATGATCTCGAAGTGGCGGTGCTCGTTGGGGGAGTTGGGGGTTCCCTCGTAGACGACCTCGGTGGCGCCGTTGGACAGCGGGCCGTAGACGAGGTAGGAGTGGCCGGTCACCCAGCCGATGTCGGCGCCACACCAGAAGACGTCACGGCCCTCTTTGTGGTCGAACACGTAGTGGAACGAGTAGCTGACCTGGGTGAGGTAGCCGCCCGAGGAGTGCACGATGCCCTTGGGTTTGCCGGTGGTGCCCGAGGTGTAGAGCAGGAACAGCGGGTGTTCGGCGTCGAACGCCTCGGCCTGGTGTGTGTCGGACTGCTCGTCGACGGTGTCTTCCCACCACACGTCTCGGCCTTCGACCCAGTTCAGGTCGGGGTCGTGGTTGGTGCGACGCACGACGAGGACCTTCTCGACCGACTTCGCGGCGTCCTCGCCGGTTCCGAGCGCCTCGTCGACCTGGGCCTTCAGCGGTGCCGGCTGGCCGCGGCGGTACTGGCCGTCGGTGGTGATGACCAGCTTGGCCTCGGCGTCGTCGACGCGCGAGCGCAGCGCACCGGAGGAGAAGCCGGCGAAGACCACCGAGTGGGTGAGTCCGAGTCGGGCGCAGGCGAGCATCGAGATCAGGGCCTCGGGCACCATCGGCATGTAGATGGCGACGCGGTCACCGGGGACGAGTCCGATGGCGGAGAAGTAGTTGGCAGCCTTGCTGACCTCGGCAAGCAACTGACTGTAGGTGAGGTCTCGGGTGTCGCCGGGTTCCCCGACCCAGTGGATGGCCACCCGGTCGCCCTTGCCCGCGGCGACGTGGCGGTCCACGCAGTTGACCGCCACGTTGAGTTTCCCGCCGACGAACCACTTCGCGAACGGAGCATCCGACCAGTCGAGGGTGGTGGTGAAGTCGGTGGCCCACTCCAGCCGCCGGGCCTGCTCGGCCCAGAAGTCGAGGCGATCGGAATCGGCACGGTCATACAGCTCGGCGGTGCCGTTGGCCTGGGCGGCGAACTCGTCGGAGGGTGGAAATGCCTGGACGGTGGAGGACATCGGTGACTGGGGCCTTTCGCTGTCGACGGCGGTCAACCCAACAGTAGGGTGACCCCGCGTCCGAACGGGGAATCAGTGTGAGCGTAGTCACGTCACAGTCAGGGCTGGAACAGTCTCGTATGCGAACGCGGCCGATACGCGATGAACGGCGGGTGAGCGACGACGAACGGTCCGGGGCTCCTCCGGAGTGGGCCGCCTCGACCGCCCGCGCTTTTCAGTCAGTCAACTTACAAAGGCGGACGAACAATGCGCGCCTCGGATATACCCGAAACGGCGACTAACAATGGACCGCCGGCATTAACCGAGGAGCGAACCGCGCATCCCGCCGGGCCCGCGTCACCGTTCGGCGGGAACCGAGGGTGTCGTGGATGGGGCGCCGCCGACGCAACTATCGTCGGTTCGTGACCACCGATCCGCTGTTGCCCCTGCTGGAGTTGCCCGGCGTTGCCGCCGCCGCCGACCGTGCGCGTGATGCGCTGTCCGCGGTCCACCGGCACCCCGCCAACCTGCGAGGATGGGACAAGACCGCCACCGAGGCCTCCTGGCGGGCGGGCCGGTCATCGGCCGCGATCGACGGCGGAAGTGTCGAACTCCGACGTGACGGCGATTTCGACGACCCGATCCTCGCCGGTGCGATGCGGGTGTCGCAGGCTCTCGACGGCGACTCCCTGGTCACGCTCACGTCGGTGATCCGCCGGGCGCCCGCGCAGGCCCTGGCGCGTCTGCACACCCTCGCCGCCGCCGACCTCGTCGACGACCCCGAGCAACTCGGGCGGCCACGAGGTGGGACGGATGTGGGCGAGCGTCTCAACTTGTTGGGGCAGTTGACAACCGGCGCGACCTCGGTTCCGGCGCCCGTACTCGTCGCGGTGGTACACGGCGAGCTGTTGGCGATGGATGCCTTCCCCACCGCCAACGGCGTCATCGCCCGTGCTGCGTCCCGACTCGTCAGCGCCGCGACCGGACTCGACCCGCACTGCCTCGGCGTGCCGGAAGTGACCTGGTTCAAGCGGGCCGGCGAGTACCGCACATTGGCGACGAACTTCGGGGCGGGTACCGAGTCGGGGCTGCGGGACTGGATCGTCTTCTGCTGCGACGCCCTGGAAGCCGGTGCAGCCGAGGCGAAGTCGATCGCGGATGCGGCCCGCGCGGGATAGTTCCGCGGTCCGCTCACCTGGCCTGGACAGCACTGCGGGCGGCCACCGGCGTCGTAAACGACGCGGTTGCCGCCCGCGTAGCACGGACTCAAGTTACCAAGCGTGCTTGGTGGGCTGTGGTTACCGCCTCGGCGATTGACCAACGAGTCGGGATTGCGGACCGTCCACGTGCTGCCAGCTGTGGGCCATTCCTCCCGGGCCTGGCGCCTCACAAGAGGAAGGCAGTGGCGCATCGAGTGGTGGCGGTCGGTCGTCCTGACTGTGATGTCGCAGGCGCACAACACTTTTGCCATATGCGGCGTGCTCCGCGTGGGTGCTTGCCGCCCGTGCTGGGAAGTGCTCGGCGTGGGGGTCCGTTCCTTCTCTTCCGGATCGAACTTGGCCTTCCGAGTTTCCGTAACCACTGTTCTACACCGTGATGCCGATCACATCAAGCGTTGCGCGTCGGAATGTCGAACGACTTGCCGATCACGTTCTGATGCCTTGGTGCGCAACAGATTCAATCGAACAGCCGGCGGGGCCGGGGATGATCGTGCCGGATCCGGGTCGCAGGCGCGTTCCGGGAAACGTTGCAATGACGTTGCGCGATTTGTGCGACGAAATCGCGTTTCTCGGATAACGAACCGGATGGTCCTGGTATTCGCGATCTTTGTTACCGTGGAGTAGAACGGACATTCGCGAATGGGATTGTTGTGCTTGCAAAGAATCCAAATCCGTGTGTATAGTCATCGGTACCCGGTTCTGATACCGGTGCGTTTCAGCCCGACCCCCCGGGGCTGAAACGTGACGACCCCGGCCTCCTCCCCCCCTGGCCGGGGTTGTCCTTTGTCTGGGGTCTTTTCTACCTCCCGGACCCGTTGGTTGCGGATGGTTGTCCACAGCCCCGGGCGGCATCCCCAAGCGGCCGGAATCGAGCCCGTCGCCGGTTCCGATCTACCGCATGATCGGCGGCATGCCCGATGAACTCCTGGTTCTCGTAGAACCCGATCTCCACGACGACGTCGCACGTTGCGCCGCCGCGGCAGGCTACCTCGTGCAGGTCGCACCCGCGGACGACTGCCGCCGCGAATGGATGACGGCCCGGGCCGTGGTCGCGGACCCGGCCGCGATCGCCGTCCTGTCCCGGGTTCGTCCGCCTCGTCGGGCCGGTTTCGTACTGGTGAGCGCAGCCGAACCGGGCGCGAACACCTGGCGCATGGCCATGGACCTGGGTGCTGAGGACGCGTCGACGTTGCCGGTCGACGAGGGACGCCTCGTCCGGGCTCTGACCGAGTGCCGGGTACCTCGACGGCGACCCGCCGGCGTCGTCGCAGTTCTCGGGGCCCACGGCGGTGCCGGGGCATCGACGCTCGCCGCGGCGGTGGCACTGACGTCGGCCGGCGCCGACTCGCCCACGCTCCTGCTCGACCTCGACGACATGGGGGCGGGCGCCGACCTCATGCTCGGTATCGAGCGCCGCCGAGGGTTGCGCTGGCAGGATCTCTCGCTCGACGGCGGTGTCGTCGGCGGTACGGCCCTGCACCAGGCACTGCCGAGCGCGGGCGACGGTCTCGCGGTCCTGACCTCCCAGCGCCTGCCGGCCGCGGGGTTGAGTGTCGAGGCGGTCACCGCGGTCATCGACGCCGGGCACACCCACGGCGATCTCGTCGTGCTCGACCTGCCCCGATCCGACGCCCCGGTGGTACGCGCGGCGATCGCATCCACCGATGTCGTCGTGGTGGTGACCACTCCCACCGTCGGTGGCTGCGCGGCTGCCCGACGCATTGTCGACCGCGTTGTCGGCGATGAGGTGGCCGTCGAACTCGCGGTGCGCGGCCCGTCGCCAGGAGGGTTGCGGCCGCAGCAGGTCGCCGATGCGATCGGACTTCCCTTGCTCGCCGCGTACCGACCGGAACCCCGCCTCGCGGCGCGACTGGAGGGTGGTCCGCTGCGGTTACGACCCCGTAGTCCGCTCGGACGCGCGGCGCGAACAGTGCACGACAGGGTCACCGAGCGTCGGCGGCTCGCGTCGTGACCCCAGAGCGAACCGGCGGGCAGGCCGACGAGGCGCTGCTGGATCGGGTCCGCTCGCGTCTGGCGGCCGACGCGTCGGACCCGAGCCCAGCCGTCATCGCCGACGCGATCCGCGCGGAGTCAGGGGGAGTGCTCGGCGACACCGACCTCCTCGCCGCGCTGCGATTTCTGCAGACCGAGCTCACCGGAGCGGGCAAACTCGAACAATTACTCGCCGAGCCCGACATCGCCGACATTCTGGTGGCGGGACCCGACGAGGTGTGGGTCGACCGCGGTTCCGGACTCGAGCGGACGACGATCCGCTTTCCGGACGAGGCGTCGGTCCGGCGACTCGCGGGCCGGCTCGCCCTCGGCGCCGGACGCCGCCTCGACGATGCCCAGCCCTGGGTCGACGGGCAGTTGTCGAACGTCGGGCGCCGCGGTTACACCGTGCGGTTGCACGCGATCATCCCGCCGCTCGCCGCTGACGGCACATGTATCTCGCTGCGGGTCCTGCGTTCGGCGTCAAAGGACCTGCCGAGCCTCATCGACAGCGGTGCGATCCCGTCCGAAGTGGTGCCGGTCATCGGTGACATCCTTCGCAAACGCCTCGCCTTCCTGGTGATCGGTGGTACCGGCTCGGGGAAGACGACCCTGCTCAACGCGCTGATCGGCGCCATGGATCCGCGCGAGCGGGTCGTCTGCGTCGAGGACGCCCTCGAGCTCGCCCCGCGACATCCGCAGGTGGTGCGGTTGGTCGCGCGTGCGTCGAATGTCGAAGGTGTGGGCGAGGTTCCGGTGCGGACCCTGGTCCGGCAGGCACTTCGGATGAGGCCCGACCGGATCATCGTCGGTGAGGTCCGCGGCAGCGAGGTCATCGACCTGCTCACTGCGCTGAACACCGGACACGACGGCAGTGCCGGCACGGTTCACGCGAACTCGACTTCGGAGGTGCCGGCGCGGATGGAGGCCCTCGCCGCACTCGGGGGTATGGCACGCGATGCTCTGCACAGTCAGCTCGGCGCCGCGCTGCAGGTGGTGCTCGGCGTGGCGCGCAACGCGGGCGGGATTCGAGGGCTCGCGGAGATCGGGGTCGTCCGCCGGAACGACACCGGACGGGTGGCGATAGCGCCGATCTGGTTGCGGGGCAACGGGTTCACCGGTGAGCGCGCGCAGTTCGACGCGCTCGTCGCCGGTCGTGGACCCGTGGTGGGGGACTGTCGGTGATGTCGACGGCGGCCGGTGTCGCGCTGGTTCTGGGCGCCGCGGGGGTCGCACTGCCGATGTGCGCTCCGCTGCGGGCGGCGAATCGGCTCGCGGCTGTGTCCGGACGCGCGCGACCCGATCGATCGCAGACACCGGCACTGCTGATCCCGGTGATGGTGCCGTTCGGTGCGCTCCTGGCCGGTGGTGTGCCGGCCGCTGTCGCAGCGGCGATCGTGGTGGCGGTCGTGCTGTGGGTCCGACGGCGACGGCGGGTCGAGAAGCGTGACGATCGCCGGCTGGAAGAACTGCTCCTCGCGCTGTCGCTGATGATCGCCGAGTTGTCGGTGGGTGCGCCGCCGGTGCGGGCTTGCGAGGTCGCCGTGGCCGAGCTGCGTCGTCGTGGGCCACCTGACGGGGGCGCCGGATCGGAGATCGCGGACGGGCTGGAGGCGATGGCCTGCCGCGCCGCGCTGGGCGGTTCGGTGATCGACTCGACGACGCTGGACGGCCCGACGGGCGGGGTGATGGGCGAGGCGTCGTGGCGTCGGATCGGGGTGGCCTGGCAGATCGCCGACGACCGCGGACTGCCGATGGTCGACCTTCTCGGCGCGGTGCGCGCGGACCTCCGGGCTCGGCGGGGGTTCGCCGAACGAACCAGGGCCGGGCTGTCGGGGCCACGCGCGACGGCAGTGGTCCTGGCCGGCCTGCCGCTACTGGGAATCGCACTGGGGCAGGCGACCGGCGCGAGACCGCTCGAGGTCCTCCTCGGCGGAGGGGTCGGCGGGATTCTGCTGATGGTCGGCTGTGGTCTGGTGGCGGCGGGGATCGGCTGGTCCGAGCGGATCACCGGCAAGGTGCTGGCCCGTTGACGTCCGACGGACTGATGGTTGTGGTGTGGTCGGCGATGCTGCTCGCCGCGGCGCTGTGGGTCTGGCCCGCGCCTCGGTGGCTTCTGTACCGCGTGACCGATCCGCCACCTCCCCCCGATCGGACACCCCGGTGGCTGGGTGCCGGACCCGGCCACGACGACCCGTTCGCGGTCGCCTCCGCCTTCGATCTGTTCGCGGTGTGTCTGCGCGCCGGATTGCCGGTGGGTACCGCGGCTGCGGTGGTCGCCGAACGCGCACCGGCATCGATGGCGCCTCACCTCGCACGGGTCGCCGACCTGCTGCAGCTCGGTGCCGATCCGGACGCGGCCTGGTCGGCCCTGATCGACGAACCGAGCGACACGACGTCCGACGAGCACCTCGACGCCCTTGCCGCGATGGCGCGCCGTTCGGCGCGGGCAGGTTCGTCTCTCGCGAGTGGACTCGCCGAACTGGCCGAGGATGTCCGGCGGCGGGCGCACGACGACGCCCTCGCCGCTGCCGAGCGGGCCGGTGTCGCGATCAGCGGGCCACTCGGACTCTGCTTCTTGCCTGCGTTCGTCTGTCTCGGGATCGTCCCGGTCGTCATGGGCCTCGCCTCGACGGTTCTGGGTTCGATCTGAGGAGATTGTCGGTGCGACGACGCACAATGTCCGCATGGGCGATTCAGGACAACGACACCACGCGATCGACTACATCGAACTCACCGTCACCGACTCGGCCGCGGCACAGGCGTTCTACGCCTCCGCGTTCGGTTGGAAGTTCAACGACTACGGGCCCGCCTACGCGGGGATCGTGAATCCGGGCGGGCCGGACCTGCCGGAGGTAGGTGGCCTCGCGACCAGCGAGACCGCCGCCGTCCGTGGTGGCCCGCTG
The DNA here is from genome assembly GCF_042743165.1 of Gordonia sp. NPDC058843. Lineage (NCBI taxonomy): Bacteria > Bacillati > Actinomycetota > Actinomycetes > Mycobacteriales > Gordoniaceae > Gordonia > Gordonia sp. NPDC058843. The sequence goes on along the minus strand of NZ_JBHYNC010000008.1, from coordinate 30,610 downwards.
GTGTTGCTCTACTCCGACGACCTGGACGCCACAGTGGAACAGGTGCGCGCCGCGGGTGGCGAGATCGTCAACGGGCCCTACGTCTTTCCCGGTGGTCGTCGCTTCCACTTCACCGACCCGAGCGGAAACGAACTCGGGGTGTGGTCCACCTCGTAACCGCTGCCGTCCGGCCAGGGGCATCCCCGATGCTCACCGGTCTCGAAAACTCGACGGATCCGAATGGGGACGCGCTGCGTCCAAGTACCTGCAACACAGTTCCCGCGGACCCATCGAATCTCAGGAGAGACCATGTCACGCATCAGTTTCCGGACACACCACGACGCACCTGCCGCCCCGTCGCACAACCCAGGCGCCATGATCGACCGCCTCGGAGCACACGTGACCCGTCTGATGACCGACGAGGAAGGGATGTCGACCGCCGAGTACGCGATCGGGACCATCGCCGCGGCCGCGTTCGGTGCGATTCTCTACACCGTCGTCACCGGTGACAACATCGTGAGTGCGTTGACGGGCATCATCGGGAAGGCGTTGAACACCTCGGTCGGCTGATGAGGCGCCGACATGCATTGAGACGCTTGGTCACCGACGACTCGGGGATGGTGACCGTCGAGGCTGCATATGCGATCGCGGCAATCGTCGTCACGGTGCTGATCGCCGTCGGCGCGATCGCCGCGGTGACCACGCAGATACGATGCACCGACGCGGCACGCGAGGTGGCGCGCTTGTCCGCAGCGGGTGATGTCTCGGGGCGTGAGGTCGCCCAGCGTTTGGTCGGAGACGAAGCGCGGGTGTCGATCTCGGCGTCAGAGGACCATGTCGTCGTCGAGGTCCGGTCAGGTGTCGCGATGCTGCCGGGCCTGACGATGTCAGCACGAGCTGTCGCGGCAAAGGAACCGTCGGGTGCGGATCAGGTGGTGTTCGCGCCGGGGGTCGGGCCGTGAGGCCCGGTGGGCGGCTGATCGCCGACGACGACGGCCACGCAACGGTGCTGGGTGCATTCGTGATCGCGGCGTTGGCCGCTGTCCTGGTGATGGTGATCTACGTCGGGGGAGCGGTACTCGCTCGCCATCGTGCACAGTCGGCGGCCGACCTGTCCGCGTTGGCCGCGGCGATCGATCATGTTGCCGGCGAGACCGATCCGTGTGTTGCGGCGCAGGATCTGACCCGCCGGCAAGGCATCGGAGCGGAACTCGTCGGGTGCGGTGTCGACGGAGACGACGTGCTGGTGACGGTTCGGGTACCGGTCGAACTCGGGGGTTTCGGAACGCGCGGTGCCACCGCTCGCGCGCGCGCCGGACCCGTTGGGTGAGTCGGTGCCCGTGCCCGGACTGCGAGCACAGGCGGAGAGCTCATCCGCGGCCGTCTGCGTCCACCGAGATTCGCTTCGGGTACACGCGGATGGACTGCATGGGCGCAAACCACAATTGGTGGAAGTGCACGTCGGCATCGCCGCGGTAGGCGAGTTCGAGGGAGTCGGTACCGGTGTTCAACGGGATCCACGACCGGGCGGCCCGGACGAACGAGGACCAGTGGATGAGCTCGCCCTCGGTGAGGAAACCACCTGCTGCTGCCCAGGTTTCGCCGGATTGGGCATCGGAGGATGCCAGGTAGACCTCGCCGAGCGACGCGGTGATCCGTGGTCCGACCATCGCGGTCTGGAGGTACCACTGCGCCGTCGTGACGACGTCGGTGAAACCTCCGGAACGAGCCGCGCACCAGGCGTAGTGGAGGTCGAGGGCGTCGAGTGCCTCGTCCTCGGAGAAGAAGACGTCGCGTTCGCCGATGGAGGACGGCAGCTTGTCGGTGTTCTGCGTCGGCCGGGCAAGCAAGAAGAAGGCACGTGCGGGTCGGGTGACCTGACGATGGATGTGGGTCCCCCGGTCGGATGCCTCGTCATGCATGGGCCAAGTATTCCCGACGGAGAAGATCCAGGACGGCGACTGCGCCATTCTTGTCCAACGGATCGTTACCGTTGCCGCATTTGGGACTCTGAACGCAGGAGGGGCAGCCAGTCTCGCAGCCGCAACTGGCAACAGCGTCACGGGTGGCCTCGATCCAGGTCAGGAATGCCGAGTGCCCGCGTTCGGCGAAACCGGCACCACCCATGTATCCGTCGTAGACGAAGACCGTCGGCAACCCCGTGTCGGGATGGAGATCGGTGGAGAGTCCGCCGATGTCCCACCTGTCGCAGGTCGCGACCAGCGGAAGGAGGCCGATGGCCGCGTGCTCGGCGGCGTGTAGCGAGCCGGGGAGCCGGGTCTCGTCGATGCCGGCGTCGGCGAGTGATTCCGGGGTGAGCGTGTACATCACGGCGCGGGTGTTCAGCGTCTGTTCGGGCATGTCGAGTTCGACGGAGTCGAGCACCTCGCCGCTGCGCAACGTGCGCAGGTACCCGACGACCTGGTGCGTGACGTCGACGTCGACGAACGCGACGGTCAGCGGGCCGAACCGTTGGCTCGCGAGGGTCTCGGTGATGCTGATGTCGGTCGTCTCGCGCGCTGACGTCGTCCAATCCGGATCCTCCGGATGCGCCAGTGCGAGACCGTCGTCGAGGTCGAGTTCGTCGACCAGATAGGTTTCGCCCTGGTGGATGTGGACGGCGCCGGGGTGCACCGTGGACATGGCGCGACCGGTGTCGACGGTACCGAGCAACTGGGAGGTCGTGGTGTCGACGATGAGGACCTGCCCGCCGATGCCGCCGCGTATGTCGACGTCGGCGTGGGGCTCGGTCCCGGCGGTGACATACCAACCGGACTTGCGTTTGCGGAGCAGGCCCTCGGCGGCCAGGGTCTGCGCCACGTCGCCGGCGTTCCATGCATCGATCTCGGTGTCCGACAGTGGCTTCTCGAGTGCCGCGCACAGAAGATGCGGACCGAGGATGTACGGATTGGCGGGGTCGGTGACCGTGGCCTCGACGGGTTTGCCGAGGAGCGACTCGGGATGATGGACGAGGTAGGTGTCGAGCGGATCGTCGCGCGCGACGAGCACGACCAGCGAATCGCCGGACTCGCGCTGGCGTCCCGCCCGGCCGGCCTGCTGCCAGAACGACGCGACGGTGCCGGGGTAGCCGCTGACGATCACGGCGTCGAGTCCGCTGATGTCCACGCCGAGTTCGAGGGCATTGGTGGTGGCCACCCCGAGCAGATCCCCCTCGGAGATGGCCTTCTCGAGTCGTCGTCGATCGTCGGCGAGATAGCCTGCCCGATAGGCCCCGATCCGGGACTCCAGCTCGGGAGCGCTCTGTGACAACAGGTGTCGTGCGCTGAGCGCCGTGAGCTCGACACCCCGCCGGCTGCGGGCGAAACACAACGTGCGGGCGCCTTCGACCACGAAATCGGCCAGCAGGCGGGCGGATTCGGCACCAGCCGAACGCCGGACAGGTGCGCCGTTCTCGCCGGTGACCACCGGCAGGAAGTCGGGTTCCCAGAGGGCGACGGTCCGTTCTCCGCGGGGGGATCCGTCGTCGGTCACCGCGACGGCCGGCTCACCGATCAATCGGCCCAGCGCCTCCGCCGGCTCGGCGACCGTCGCACTTGCACCGATGACGACCGGATCGGCGCCGGCGGCCCGCGCGATGCGCAGCAATCGCCGCATCACCAGCGCGGTGTGGGACCCGAACACACCACGGTAGTGGTGACATTCGTCGACGACGATGAACTTCAGATGCCGGAAGAACTGCCGCCAACGGTGATGGTGGGACAGGATGCCGATGTGCAACATGTCGGGGTTGGTGAAGATCCAGCGGGAATGGGCGCGCGCCCACTGCCGGATCTCGGGGTCGGTGTCGCCGTCGTAGGCACATGGTTGCAGATGCCCGAACTCCGGTCGCCCGGCGATGATCGACGACACCGCCCGGATCTGGTCGGCTCCGAGTGCTTTCGTCGGCGCGAGGTATAGAGCGGTTGCATTCTTTTCGTTCAGCAAAGCAGTCAGAATGGGCACTTGATACGCCATCGATTTACCGGATGCGGTGCCCGTGCAAATAGCGACATGATTACCGCGGAATGCGGCGTCGGCCGCGCGTGCCTGGTGAGTCCAGACTTTATCTATGCCGTTGTCGGCATATGCGTCGATCAGCGGTTGCGGCACCCACTCCGGCCAGGAGTCGAAAGATGCTGAGCGCGACGGGATTACCGACAGGTGAGTGAGGGGGGAGGGGTCGGCGTCGGAACCTGCGAGGGTTCGGGCCAGCAGGCCTGTCCCGAATGTGGAGTACTGCATTTTCTGGTGAGAACTCTTCGAAATAGTGTCGAAGCGACGGGTCTCCTGACCTGCCACGATGTTACCGGTTGGTGTCGTCGGTCTGAAGTTTGACGAGGTTTTGACTCACTTTGGTTCGTGTGACTATCGCTGGTGGTCCGAACATGATTGACTGGTTCCGGCCGCAGCTTTCGCGACCCACCTCCCGGTGGGCGACAAGCGTGTTGCAGCCGTGGTACTGAGGTTAGTTTGGCGGATCGATGCAGATCTTCGCGGGGCTCTTTGAGGTATGGCGGTCGACCGGCCACGACACGATGACCCATCGTGTCGCGACAGTTGATATGTAAAGGATTGCAAGAATGGCACAGGGAACTGTGAAGTGGTTCAACGCGGAAAAGGGCTTCGGCTTCATCGCGCCTGATGAGGGTTCCGACGACGTGTTCGTCCACTATTCCGAGATCCAGGGCGCTGGTTTCCGCACCCTCGAGGAGAACCAGCGGGTTGAGTTCGAGGTCGGTCAGGGCACCAAGGGCCCGCAGGCCACCGGCGTCCGCGCCGTCTGAGAACCACCCGCGTGACTGCGCAACGCAGTCGGGGCAAACCACCGCTCCCGTTTCGATCAGTCGAAGCGGGAGCGGTTTGTTGTCCGCTGTCCTTCTCTCCTCCGCCTTGCCGGACACCGAACGCTCCATCGGAACCAGCCACCTATTTCCGAGACGCACCACTAGTCTCGACTCGTGGGCCAGTTGTCGTTTTTCTCTGCGGAGACCGAACAGCCCGCGTACGCCGACCTCGAGGGGCTGCTCGCGGCGCACGGACAGACCGTGCGCGCCGAAACCGGTACGCGGGTCTCGATCGTGGTCGCCGACCGCTGGCGGGCCGAGCAGATCGCCGTCGAGATGCGTGCGGCCGGGCTCGACGCCGAAGCGACGTCGTCCGACGAGGGCACACCTCTGGCACGGACCGCCTCCTGTCACGAGCTGGATCCGCTGCACAAGGCGTGGTCTGCCGGAGCGGTCAAGGCAATGCCCTCCGGCTGGGTTCCGAGCTACCGGGCCCTGCGTCTGTGGGTGATCGCCGCCGGTCACTCCGATGCCGGTCGTTACCAGCTCGGACTGGACCCCCACGCCCCGGAAACGCACCCGGCGCTTGCGACCGCGTTGATGCGGGTCGGGATCGCGCCTACCCTCGTCGGTACGCGCGGACAGTCCCCGGCACTGAGGATCGCCGGCCATCGACGCCTCTCGCGTTTGCACGAGTACGTCGGAGTTCCGCCTTGCGCCGAGGCCGTCGCGGACTGGCCTCCGGTGGACGAGCATTAGCAATCCCACATTCAGGCCTCTGAACTGCCGAAACAGGTCGTAGAGGCGCCGAATCGCCCATCCGGCCTGGTTCGGTATGGAATTCAGATGTGCAAACGGCGCTATACATAAGGTACAAACCCATCGAACACACCTGAACTGACACGCAGGAACGTTCTCCACCCAGTCAACCAAAGGACGCCCCGGTGGCAGAGACCAGCACCGCATCCCGCTCGAGCAGGGGTACGCGACGCCTCGTGATCGTCGAGTCCCCGACCAAGGCCCGCAAGATCGCCGGGTACCTCGGGGCGAACTATGTGGTGGAGTCCTCCCGCGGGCACATCCGCGACCTTCCGCGCGGTGCCGCAGACGTGCCGGCCAAGTACAAGGGTCAGCCCTGGGCCCGTCTCGGGGTCAATGTCGACGAGAACTTCGAGCCGCTGTACGTGGTGTCCCCCGACAAGAAGTCGACCGTCAGTGAACTCAAGTCCCTGATGAAGGACGTCGACGAGCTCTACCTCGCCACCGACGGTGACCGCGAGGGGGAGGCCATCGCCTGGCACCTCCTCGAGACGCTCAAGCCGAAGATCCCGGTCAAGCGCATGGTGTTCCACGAGATCACCGAGCCGGCCATCCGGGCGGCCGCCGAGAACCCGCGTGACCTCGACATCGACCTCGTCGACGCGCAGGAGACCCGACGCATCCTCGATCGCCTGTACGGCTACGAGGTGTCGCCGGTGCTGTGGAAGAAGGTCATGCCCAAGCTGTCGGCGGGCCGTGTGCAGTCGGTGGCGACGCGCATCATCGTCGAGCGCGAACGCGAGCGCATGGCATTCGTGTCGGCCGAGTACTGGGACATCTCGGCGATGATGGATGCGAGCGCGGAGAGCACGGACAACTCCAACCCGCAGACCTTCAAGGCGCGGTTGGTCAACGTCGACGAGGCGCGAGTCGCCACGGGACGCGACTTCGAGTCGACGGGTGCCCTGAAGAAGTCCGACGGTGTGATCGTGCTCGACGCCGATCGTGCCGAGAGCCTGGCCGCGGGTCTGCGGGGTGCGGCGATGACCGTCACCTCGGTCGAGGAGAAGCCCTACACCCGCCGTCCGTACGCCCCCTTCATGACCTCGACGCTGCAGCAGGAGGCCGGCCGCAAACTGCGGTTCACCTCTGACCGCACGATGCGGATCGCGCAGCGGTTGTACGAGAACGGTTTCATCACCTACATGCGTACCGACTCGACGAGCCTGAGCGAGTCGGCGATCAACGCCGCCCGTGCCCAGGCCCGTGAGCTGTACGGCGACAATTTCGTCCACCCGACACCGCGGCAGTACACACGCAAGGTCAAGAACGCGCAGGAGGCGCACGAGGCGATCCGTCCCGCCGGGGAGACCTTCCGCACCCCCGGCCAGGTCGCCGGCCAGCTCGAGGCCGACGAGTTCCGCCTCTACGAGCTGATCTGGCAGCGCACCGTCGCCTCGCAGATGGCCGACGCCAAGGGCACCACGCTGAGCCTGCGGATCGCTGGTACGGCGAGCACCGGCGAGCGCGCGACTTTCGCGGCGTCGGGCCGCACCATCACCTTCCCCGGTTTCCTGTCCGCATACGTCGAGACCGTCGACGACCAGACCGGTGGACAGGCCGACGACGCCGAGAACCGTCTCCCGCAGCTGACCGAAGGCCAGTCGCTGACGGCGACCGACCTGACCGCCGACGGCCACTCGACCAACCCGCCCGCGCGCTTCACCGAGGCATCGCTGGTCAAGGTTCTCGAAGAACTCGGAATCGGCCGGCCGTCGACCTATGCCTCGATCATCGGCACCATCCAGGACCGCGGTTACGTGGTGAAGAAGGGCAACGCCCTGGTGCCGTCGTGGATCGCGTTCGCGGTGGTCGGCTTGCTCGAGGCCTACTTCCAGAGCCTCGTCGACTACGACTTCACGGCCACCCTCGAGGACGACCTCGATCAGATCGCGAACGGCAACGAGAACCGGACGAAGTGGTTGACGGAGTTCTACTTCGGGGACAACCATTCCGGCGCAGACGGTGAGACTCGTTCCGCCCATTCGGCGATCGCGCAGCACGGCGGCCTGAAAAAGCTGGTCGGCGTCAATCTCGAGGAGATCGACGCCCGGCAGGTCAACTCGATCCGGTTGTTCAACGACGACGAAGGTCGACCGATCTATGTGCGGGTCGGCCGATTCGGGCCGTACCTGGAGCGTAATGTCGCCACGTCGCCGGACGCGGAGCCGGACCTACAGCGTGCCAACCTGCCTGCCGACATCACCCCGGACGAGCTGACGCTCGCCGTAGCCGAAAAGCTCTTCGCGACACCGCAAGAGGGTCGTTCCCTGGGTACCGACCCGGCGTCTGGTCACGAGATCGTCGCCAAGGAAGGCCGTTTCGGTCCGTACGTGACCGAGATCCTGCCGTCGGACGACGATGACGACGACGGGGACACACCGGCAACCATTCCCGCGGGTCCGACGCCGCGTGATGGCGGATCCGGCGGTGGCGCAGGAGGTTCCGACTCCGCCGACGATGATGTGGTGCCACTCGACGCGCCCGGCGGTGGTACGGCCACGAAGACGAAACCGGCGGCGAAGAAGACCGCCAAGAAGGCAGCGAAGAAGGCCGGTCCCAAGCCGCGCACGGGCTCGCTGTTCAAGACGATGGACATCTCGACGGTCACCCTCGAGGACGCCCTGAAACTGCTGTCGTTGCCGCGCGTCGTCGGCGTCGACCCGGAGTCGGGCGACGAGATCACCGCGCAGAACGGCCGTTACGGCCCGTATCTGAAGAAGGGGTCGGACTCTCGGTCGCTCGGTACCGAGGAGCAGCTCTTCGAGATCACTCTCGACGAGGCGCTCAAGATCTACTCGGAGCCCAAGCGTCGCGGTCGGCAGGCCGCTGCGCCGCCACTGCGTGAGCTCGGGAAGGACGACGAGGTCAGCGGCAAGCCGATGGTCATCAAGGACGGACGCTTCGGGCCGTACGTGACCGACGGCGAGACCAACGCCAGCCTGCGGAAGGGCGACGAGGTCGCCTCCATCACGCCGGAGCGCGCGATGGAGCTGCTCGCCGATCGTCGGGCGCGCGGTCCGGCTAAGAAGGCCGCGAAGAAGACTGCCAAGAAGGCTCCCGCCAAGAAGACGGCAGCCAAGAAGACGGCAGCGAAGAAGACCACCGCGAAGAAGACCACCGCGAAGAAGACGACAGCCAAGAAGACCACTGCGAAGAAGACAGCTGCCAAGAAGGCGGCTCCGGACGCGGAGTAGGAGCAAGGCACCGCCCCGATCGCTGGTCCCTCGTCCGACGGTGCAGTGGGTGGGGAGTGGCGCTCAGTCCTTCCGGTCCGGTTCGAGATGTGGGCGGGCGAGCAGCGTCTCGATCCCGCGACCACGGAGTTCGACGCCCTCGCCGATCTCCCAGTGCTCGGCTTCTTCGTGGGACGCCAGGAACACCGCACGCGCCGAGCCGAGTACGCGTGTGGGCTCGTCCTTGGCGAGCTCGGTGAGGCGGGCGGCTTCGTTGACCGGGTCGCCGATGACGGTGTACTCGAGGCGCTGTTCGGCACCGATGTGGCCGGCGATGGCCTTGCCGGCCGACACCCCGATGCCGATGTCGGTGTCGCCGAGGGTTTCGTAGAGTTCGGCCCGCAGCTCGCGCGCGGACGCGAGAGCACGGCCGGCGAAGTCGTCGAGGTCGAGCGGTGCCCCGAAGATCGCGAGCGCCGCGTCGCCCTGGAACTTGTTGACGAACCCGCCGTGGCGTCCGACGACGCCGACGACGACACGGAAGAACTCGTTGAGCAGCTCGACGATCTCGCGCGGTGGCCGGTTGACGGCCAGGCGCGTCGAGCCCACGATGTCGACGAACAGGACGCCGACGTAGCGTTCCTCACCGCCGAGTTCGGTGCCCGTCTCGATCGCTCGGCGCGCGACGTCTTCGCCGACGTAGCGGCCGAACAGATTGCGTAGCTGCTGACGTTCGCGCAGATCGGCGACCATGTCGTTGAAGCCGGCCTGCAGGAGGCCGAGGTCGCTGCCGTCGTAGATCTTGACGGCGACGTTGAGGTCATTCTCGCTGACCTTGGCCTGCGCGCGTCGCAGCTGCTTGATGGGGTCGTTGATGGCTGCCACGACGCGGACGATGGCGATCACACTGAACGCGAGCGCGGAGATGGCCATCCACAGGATCGGCCGTTCCAGGCCGGTGGAGTCGGCCTCGATGATCCCGAGCCGGTGGAGCACGATCATCCCGATGATCACCAGCATCGGCGCCACCACGCTGATGACCCAGAACGCGGTGATCCGCGTGGTGACACTCGGTGCGATGGCGTTGTCTGGGTTGTTGGCCATCGCCGCGACCGTGATGGGTCGCATGACCTTCTCCGCCTGCATGTAGCTCAGCGCGCACGTCACCATCGCGCCGATCGTGCTGGCGATCGCCACGATGAAGGCGTTCTTCGACGACACGGTCAGATTGACCAGCGTGAACAGCGCGCCGCCGACCACCCACAGCGCAGCATTGACCCCGGTGAGCAGCATCGGCAGGGCGAGGGCGCGGCGTCGTGCGGCTTCGTTGTCGAGTCGAGTGCGTCGTCGATGCCAGATCAGCACCGGCAGCGACAACTGGATGCTGGCGAAGCCGCCGATGACCATCGCGATCAGCAGATAGGCCGCGAAGATGACCTGATTCAGGGCGGTGATCTCGTCGAGGCTGATCGAATCCTGGATCGGCATGCCGAAGCGGAGGAACGCAAAGGTGAACAAAGCGCCGACGAGGTTCGCCCGGAGCATGTCCAGCGCGAGAATCGGCCACGGCGTATGAATCAGCCATCGGGCCAGATGCAGGCCCTTTGACCACCGCGACCGTTGTTGAACCACGGAGACTACGGTAGCTGGCTGCTTGCAATCGTTAAACACGGTTCCGCGTCTCAGGCGTGTCCGAACTGCGGATTAGGGTGTTGCTGTGACAAATGTCTTCGATCGGCTGACCGGGCAAGAGGCCATCGCCGACGATCTGCGGGCGGCCGCACGGGCGGCGCGTGTACTCGCGGCGAGGCTCGACTCGGGGACCTCGAACAACCTGTTCCTGCCCGACGACGAGATCCCGGCCGTGGACGCGGGGTGGACGCGGGCATCGATGACCCACTCGTGGTTGTTCACCGGACCGCCGGGTAGCGGTCGTTCGGTGGCCGCGCAGTGCTTCGCCGCGGCTCTCCAGTGTCAATCGCCCGACGCCGCGAACATCGGCTGCGGCGAGTGTCGCGCCTGCGTCACCGTGATGGCCAAGACTCACGCCGACGTCCGTCATGTGGTGCCGGAGGGGCTGAGTCTCGCGGTGGGCGCCATGCGCGACATCGTCCAGGCAGCCGCTCGCCGGCCGGGGACCGGACGCTGGCAGATCGTCATCGTCGAGGATGCCGACCGGCTCACCGAGCAGGCCGCGAACGCTCTCCTGAAGGTCGTCGAGGAGCCGCCGTCGCGGACGGTGTTCCTGCTGTGCGCGCCGTCGGTGGATCCGGAGGACATCTCGGTGACCCTGAGGTCGCGCTGCCGGCACGTCGCACTTGTCACGCCGACGACCGCCGACATCGAGCGAGTCCTCGTCGAGCGCGACGGCCTCGACCCGGAGCAGGCGCGGTGGGCGGCGTCGGTGTGCGGCGGCCACATCGGTCGTGCGCGCCGGCTCGCGACGGACCCGGAGGCCCGAAGACAACGCGAGAACGCGCTCGGGCTGGCTCGTGCCGCTGCCCGGGATTCGACCGCGTACGCCGCCGCCGAAGAACTCGTGCGGTCGGCCGACGAGGCCGCGAAGGCGATCAGTGCCGAACTCGACGTCGCCGAGACCGAGGAGATGAAGACCGCACTCGGCGCGGGCGGTACCGGCAAGGGCACCGCACGCATGCCGCGCGGTAGCGCCGGTGCGCTCAAGGAGCTGGAGAAGCGACAGAAGTCGCGGGCCACCCGGGTCGGACGCGACGTCCTCGATCGTGCTCTGGTCGACCTCGCCGCGCTGTTCCGTGACGCGCTCGTGGTCGCGGTGGGAGCTCAGGTCACCGCGATGCATCCGGACAGGGCCGACGACCTCGCCAACCCGCTCGCGGGCTATGCCAGGCCCGAGCAGCTGCTGCAGTGCGTCGAGGCGGTGCTCGCGTGCCGGGAGGCCCTCGACATGAACGTGAAGCCGAAGTTCGCCGTCGACGACATGGTCGCGCGGATCGGGCTCGCACTCGCGCGGCCGGTCAGAACGTAGGAAGTCTGTCCTATTGGTAACTCGTGTGTTACCAATAGGAGGTGGACGATTTCGAGGCGATTGCCGACCCGGTGCGTCGAGCGCTGATCGAGCGGCTCGCTCGCGGGCCGGCGCGCGTCGTCGATCTTGCCGCCGACCACCCGATCAGTCGACCGGCGATCTCGCGGCACCTGCGCGTCCTGGGCGAATCGGGCGTGACGACGGCCATCGACCACGGGCGGGAGCGGCACTACGAACTCGCACCCGGCGCGCTTGCCTCGGTTCGGGCGTGGCTCGACGCTGTGGGCTCCGAAGTCGTGGGCACGGACGCCGTGGACTCCGAAGTCGTCGAGCCGAGATTCGACAGTCGGCATCTCGATGCGCTCGACCTCGAGGTACGACGCACCGTACGCGAACGCGGCCAACCCGATGCCCACACCGAATCTCTCGATTCCACTCCTGCACAGACTGATTCGATCAGACGACGACACAAGGAGACAGGATGACCGCCGACGTCACGGCCACCGGCCGTCGCGAGATCCGGGCAGGTGTGCCGCACCTGATACTCGAGCGCAGGTTCGCCGCGCCGGTCGACGCCGTATGGGCCGCGATCACCGAACCATCCCGGTTGGAACGCTGGATAGGAACATGGACGGGCGATCCCGCCGACGGAGTCGTCGATTTTCGGATGACGGCCGAAGGCGAGGATGTGGAGCCCGAGCGGTTCTCGATCCTGGAGTGCGATCCGCCGCGCCGGCTCGTCGTCGAGTCGAAGTCGCCCGGGACCGACGGGACCGACGACGTGTGGCGGCTGGAACTGGATCTCGCCGAGACCGATGGGACGACCACTCTGACCTTCGCGCAGGGGCTGCCGCGGCCGGATTCGGCCGAGAACGTCGGTCCCGGGTGGGAGTACTACCTGGACCGGTTGGCTGTCGCCGAGGCCGGTCGCAGCGTCGTCGAGGTCGACTGGGACGCCTACTACCCGGCCCTCGCGTCCTCGTACGAGGCCATGTTCCGGGACTGATCGGATCTCGCCCGGACTCGATCTCCGAAGGTGGCGCGGGTCGCGACCTATCATGAGGTCACGGTCGCGAGCGCGAACGCCGACGATGAGCGAGGAGCAGGCGATGTCGGACTTCATCCGCAAGATCAAGGAAGATGCCAAGGCCGTCTCGGCCGCCATCGATCAGGAACTGACGGTGCTCGAAGGTGTCCCGGGTTACGACCCCCTCGCCGACAACAAGGATGCCGAAGCGTCCGACGAGGCCGCTGAGGACTCGGAACAGGTCGAGGGCGAGGCCCGGTAGGGATCTGAGAGACAAACGGCCGCCGGATGGAAGTCCATCCGGCGGCCGTTCTGGTTCACGCGGGTGGGCTCGTGTCCGAGCTCACAGCGGAGTGTTCACTTCTGGACGAACGCCAACAGCGCCTCGTTCACCTCGGCGGCATGGGTCCAGAGCAGGCCATGGGGGGCGTCGGGGACCTCGACGTAGTCGGCATCCGGGACAGCCTGGTGGAAGCGGCGTCCGGTGGCGTCGATCGGCAGGATGTTGTCGGCGGTGCCGTGCAGGATCAGCGTCGGCTTACCCGAGTCGCGAACTGCGGCAACGTCTTCGCGGAAGTCTTCGATCCAGGTGGGGACGACCGCGTAGGCGGCGACCGGCGCACTGCCGACGGCGGTGTTCCAGTTCGCGTCGACGACCTCCTGGGTGATGCGGCTGCCGAGGTTGTCGTCGAGGTTGTAGAAGTCCTTGTAGAACTGCGTGTACCAGGCGTACCGATTGTCCTTGGCGGCCGCGGCGATGCCGTCGAAGACGGAACGGTCGACGCCTTCGGGGTTGTCGTCGGTCTTGACCAGGAACGGCTCGAGCGACGCCAGGAACGCGAACTTCGCGATGCGGTCCGTCCCGTGGTTCTTGGCGTAGCGGGCGAGTTCGCCGGTGCCCATGGAGAATCCGACGAGAATGACGTCGCGGAGGTCGAGCGTCTCCAGGACGCTGTTGAGGTCCGCGGCGAAGGTGTCGTAGTGGTAGCCGGTGCCGACCTTGCTGGACTTGCCGAATCCGCGACGGTCGTAGGTGATCACCCGGTAGCCGGCGTCGATGAGTTCGCGTGCCTGGAGCTCCCAGCTGTTGCCGTCGAGTGGGTAGCCGTGGATCAGTACGACGGCCTGACCGGTTCCGTGGTCCTCGTAGTACAGCTCGATGTCGGTGGAGTTCTCGGTGCCGACGGTGATGTAGCCCATGTGCGATCACTTCTCTCTGATGAGGCGACCCGATCGGGATCGGTATCGGTTACGGCGCTCGGGAGAACGATCGTTCTCGCCGGTGATTGCTACAGTAGAGAACGATCGTTCCCCGCGCAACCCCTACGCGAGGTCGAGTCGATGAGGAGATGGCGATGACCGACGCACCGGACCCGCGGGACCAGGTGGTCCGTGCCGCCGACCAGTTGTTCAACGCGCATGGTGTCCATGCCGTCGGAATGGACAAGGTCCGAGACGCCGCTGGGGTGTCGCTGAAGAAGATCTACTCGATGTTCCCGTCGAAGGAAGCGCTGATCCTCGCAGTGCTCGACGCCCGGACCGAACAGTGGAACGCAGGGATCGCCGCGTGCGCGGACGGACTGTCGACGCCGCGGGAGAAGCTGCTCGCCGTATTCGACTTCCTCCTGGAGTGGTTCGGCACCGACGAATTCCGCGGATGCGCGTTCATCAACACCTTCGGCGAACTCGGGGCCGAGATGCCGTCGGTCGCCGCGGCGGTCCGTGCTCAGAAGGCCGACTTCCAGCGGTATGTCGCCGGGCTGGTCGCGGAATTGGGGGCACCCGACAGCCTCGGCGCACAACTCTCCATCCTCGCCGAAGGCGCTCAGACCACGGCCGCCATCGCGGGTTCCGTTCGGGCCGCCGACGATGCGCGTGCCGCCGCCGAGGTCTTGATCGATCAAGCGCTCAGATGATGTGACACCTGGGCAGGCCGCGAGCCCCCGTCGACTGTGCGTCGTTCCTCGTCGACTGTGCGTCAAATCCCGTTGACTGTGCGTCGTTCGTCAGTGCGAGATCGCACGCGGTCGTTCATGACCGCCAGCCCGAGGGGAAAATCGCTCGCGCCGGACCGTGATCGGTGCGACCCTGCGACGGTGATCGACTCAGACGCCTCCATCACCGACACCTTCATCGCGAACGGCTTCATCAAGATCGAGCGTCCGGATCTGCGACTCGCGGCCGACCGTGCGCGCACCGGCCTGTGGGCGCAACTGGGACTACCTGCGGCGGATCCCGAGAGCTGGAGCGAACCGGTGCGCTGGGCGTCGGACATGGTGGGCGCGGGACCGTTCGCGGCGCTTGCGAACAGCCCGGAGCTGGCCGAGACGCTCGATGCGATCTGCGGTGTCGGCGGCTGGACGCCGCGGGGAGCCTTGGGCAACATCCCGGTCCGGTTTCCGTTGCCGCCCACCGTCGACGACCGTGGCTGGCACATTGACGCCAACACGCCGAATGACGACGGATCGTGGGTGGTGAGCCGACGGTCCCACACCGTGCTGGTGCTGACCCTGCTCTCCGAGGTCGGACCGGCCGACGCGCCGACCCGCATCCGGGTGGGGTCGCATCACGACGCCGTGCACGTGCTCGATGACCGAGGGCAGAGCCCATTCGACGTCGGTCCGCCCCTCGAGGAGGCGAGTCGGAACCGTCCCATCGCTTATGCGACCGGAAGTCCCGGCGATGTCTATGTCGTCCATCCGTTCACCGTGCATGCGGCCGACGAACATCGAGGTGTGACTCCGCGGTTCATGGCTCAGGGCCCGGTGATGCTCACGTCGCCGCTGTCGCGGGACTCGGCCGCACCGCTCGCGTGCGTGTTCGGCTGAAGTGTTGACCCGAATGACAAACTAGGCGATGGAGTCCGACGACTCGCTGCCGGAACCGTCACTTTCGGAGCGGTCACCCGATTCGACGTCGTCAGAATCAGAACTCTGATCGCCGGGTGGATCGCTGGACTCCGAGTCGCCGGAGTCCCCGGGTTCGCTGACGTCACTCTCGGCGCCCGAAACTGATCCGGTGTCGTCTCCGCGCTCCGTCGGTGTGTCCGTGTCGCTGCGGGCTTCGGTGTCCGGCAGGGTCTCTCGATCCACTTGCCGTGGTTCCGCGGAGTCACGAGCTGTCTCGGCATCGGTTTCCGCGTCGGACGTGGTGTCCCCGCTGCCGGTGTCGCGAGTGTCGGTGTTCGGCTCGATGGGCCGGCCGCGCGGCGGTTCGGCGTTGACCGGCTCGCCGCGGGTGTCGTCGTCGGATCGTGGCGTTTCGACGGGCCGTTCGGTTCTCGGGGGAACTTCGCCTCGGCCGAGCGACCTCAGGAGCGCCGACACGAGCGGAATGGTCTCCAGCCACGCCCGAATGCTACACGGCCCCCGCGGATCCGACACCAGGACGATGACCGGCCCGTCAGGATTCGGCGGGCCGGCCAGCTCGGTCCCGCCCTCGGGTACGCCCGAGCCGCCGGAGCTCTGGGCATCGCCGGTGTAGACGACGAACGGGCTGTTCGCGTCCAGTCCGGCGATGACGGTCATCACCGCCAGGTTCTGTTGCACCGCACGTTCTTTGGTGTCGTCGTCGAACTCCGTCGACAGCACGGCCCGAGTGCGAGGACCGCTGGCGATGATGGGGCCGACCGACTGCGGGTAGTCGATGACCAGCGTCCTGGCCGTACCGGTGAAAGGGACGTTGTGCGTTGCAGGGGAGGCGGGATCGCCGTTTGCCGGCGCGGCGAGGAACGGTGCCCGGCCGACGACATCGGGCGACGGCGGGATCGGCTCGTGCCGTTCGATACTCGACTGAGCTGCCACCTGGACGGTGTGGGGCGCGGCGAGTGCCTGGACCAGGGTGGTCACGTTGATCGACGCCACCGCGGTAGGGATCACTGTGCACACCGACACCGCGCCGAGGGTGAGGGAGGCAGTGAATCTCGAGGGTCGTCGAAGACGACCGACGCCGTCGTTGCCGACCGCGCAGTGTGTGCCGCGCCGATGTGATGCCACCCCTGGGCCCCCTCTTTGTCGATCAGATAGTAGACGACGCACGGGTGGCTTGGTGTCGTCTGAATGACGCAAATCGGGACATCTGTTCGATCGACCGGCGGTGCGCCGTTCGTCGGGTGTTCCGCGGCCGTCGTGGGACGGTGCCGAGGCCGAAATGGAGCCGCCCAGGGGAATCGAACCCCTGACCTATTCATTACGAGTGAATTGCTCTACCGACTGAGCTAGGGCGGCGTGCTACGCGAGGCAGCGCAGACGAGTCTAGCGAGGGTCGGGGAACGAACAAAACCCGGGTCGTCGAAGCACTCGGGCCTCGGGTCAGCCCGGGAAGTCGGAACCACACACGATCGGCACCGTGCGTTGCGGGTCGAGCGCGTTGCGGACCAGCGCCCCGACGGTCGGGGAGTAGGCCATCCCGACATGCCCGATCCGCGAGGTCGGGCACACGTCCTGGACCAGCGTGTTGGTGATGTTGGGGCCGGGTGGCATCAGCGTCACCGGGTATGGGGTCGAGATCTCGTCGAATCGCGTCGCCAGGTTGACGTACGAGATCGAGGGGTGCCTGGGACCCCAGTAGCTCTGACCCGGAGCTCGCGCGGGAAGACGGTCGGTGATCGATCCGACACGTGAGTAGCCGCGATTCGACGCCGACAGGCCGACGATGGTGCCGACCTGCACGGCCCGGCCGGGCAGCTGGGTGACGAGCTGGGCGATCGCCCCGCCCTGGCTGTGACCCACGAGATCGACCTTCGATGCGCCGGTGGCGGTCAGGACCCGCCCGACGAAGGCCGAGACTGCACGGGCGGACTGCTCCTTGTTGCCCAGGCCACCCGTATCGCCGCTCCAACTGGTTCGACCGTACGTGAGGCTGAAGACGCAATAGCCGGCGTTCGCGAGCGTCGGGGCCAAGTACGCCCAGTTCGCACTCTGGTTCATCGCGGTGGCGTGCAGCAACACCACGGGATTGCGGTCGTCGCGGCAGTCGAAGCGGTTGGCGCCGGCGGGTGACTCTGACGCCGGGCTGAGGTACCGGGTGGCGATGGCGGTCGCGGCATCGGTGGTGACCGGGAACGGAGCGGCGTGGGCGGTGCCCGAGGCGAGGCTCAGGGTCATTGCCGCCACCGCGGTCAGCGCCGACGTGGCTCCAGCTCGGATGCGGTTCATGGGGAGAATTGTCGCCGAGTAGAGGGCGCTGCACGCCGTTTCGGCGTCTACTCGACATCCCGCCGACGGAATTCGACGCCACGCGGCGACAGTTCGTAACCGACGACGAGGCTGTCGGTCAGTCCGAGCTTCTTGAGCTTCGTGATGTCTTGCTTCAATCCCGTTCTGTCCCGGCCGAGTTCGGCAGCGAGATCGGTGGACACCACACCCGGACGACGCGCAACGAGGTCGAGTAATTCGCGCGTCCACGGTCCGCGCTTGGACCGCGCGTCCATCCGGTCGAGGCGTGTCCGTATCTCGGCCACATCGTCGTCGGACAGGTCGTCATCGGCGCGCAGGGCGATCCGCGGGTCCTCGCCGATGCACTGCAGGCCGATGCGGTAGGTCGGGTTGTGAACGTTGACGCAGAGGGCGGCCCGGACTTCGTCGGCGTCGTCGTATCCCGCACGACGCGCTTCGTCGAGCGTGATCTGTTCGGGGTCGACGCGCTGCATGGACGTCACCTCGATCACGTGCGTCAACGCGATGAAGCTCGAGCCCGGATGTATACGTGGATCGCCCCACCGCCGGAACGCGAGATCGACCGTTCCGTCGGCGATCCCGCGAGCGACTGCGGCCGTGAGAAGCACACTCGCGACCCTAGCCACGTCGCCCTCGACGTGCACGAATGACGGTCTACGACTCGCGTGTCACCTCTGTGGACGACAGCTGAGACGTCGCTGAGAGCTGTTGTAGGGTGACCCGAGGTCAGCGACGGCACTGCCGACGTATTCGGGGGACCCCCTGCGTCGTGTCGTCGTCTGCCACAACTTGACGACGACATGATCACCGGCCGGGGGGAGGGATCTTTGGTGCCGCCGCGCGTTCCCGCTCTGTGGTTTGCCGACGTCCCGCCGTGGCCCGCCGTCGAATCGACCCCCGCCGCCGATCTGGCCGCTCACCTGGCCCGACACCGTTCCGTAGGCCCAGCTCAGGTCCCTCCGCAGTCCGCTGCTGTTGCGGTTCTCGAACGCCCGGTCCCGGCGATCGGGCGGTCGGAACGGCCGATCGTCGAAGTGTCGGAAGCCGTGACGCCACGTCCCTCTTCTGAGCTCGACGCGTTCCTGGCCGAGGCCGAGAAGTTGGTGCGGGCCAAGCGGAAGGGCCGATCGAGCACACGGGGAGAGAAGCGTCCGCGAGTCGGATCACCACTACGAATCGCAGGTGCGGCAGCAGTCATTCTTGTGATTGTGGCCACAGTTCTCGGTGTCGTCCTGGCTCGCGGCGACGGACCCGAGTCGACGACGGCGTCGACGCCGAGCACGGACGTGACGTCCGCGGGGCAGACGCCGGCCACGTCGGCGGTTGCACGGGAGCCAGCATGTACGCAGCGGCCGGTCGGATCGGGGACGACCGTGTCCGACGGAGACGACGCCGGCAATCAGGAGTCGGGTGCCGGAGCGATCCGTGCCTTCAACCACGCCTATTACGCCCTGCGGTCGGCGAGGGCGGCACGCGCTGTCGCAGCGCCGGGAGCAGTGGCCTCCGAGTACGTGATGCAGCAGTACATCAACCAGCGACCGCTGGGGACCAAGCACTGCCTGACCGTCTCCGACCGCGGACCCGGCGAGTACTCGGTGGTGCTCACCGAGCTGCAGCCCGACGCGGCACCCATCACCTACCGCCAGGTCATTCGTACGACGACCACCGGCGGCAAGTCCTACATCCAATCCATCCGGTCCGTCGAATGAGTTCCCGCCCAGCCTGTTCGGGCGCCTAGAGAGGTAGAAGCGAAATGAGTCATGGTCGGGGTCGGCATCGGAAGCGTCGGGTGCCGAGTGGTCCGTTGTTGTCGGTGACGTCGGCGGTTGTCGCGGTGTCGATCACTGCGGGTGCCGGTGCGGCGTTTGCGGTGCCGGAGCAGGGGGGAACCAGTCCGGGCGATACCGCTCCGGGTCAGGGTGGCACAAGTCCTGGTGATGTGTCCCCGGGTGGTGGTGGCGGTGCTGAGGCGACTGTCGAGCCGGTGGTGGTTCCCGGTCCGGGTAGCATTCCTGGTCCGCCGGTGGAGGCGCCGTATCAGGCGTACACCGCGCCGGGGTCGTATTCGTATGACGAGCCCTACACCCCGCTGATCAACAATCGGGTGGCACCGCGGGTTGCGCCGCCGGTTCGGCCGATCGCGCCGCCGCCGGAGAAGATCCGTGTGGGCAACTTCGTCACCGACATCCCTGAGGGCATGTCGAAGCGTGATGTGAACTCGATCAATGCGTGGTCGGCTTATGGCGAGGCGAAGATCGCGCAGGGTCTGATCTCTGCCGGTGTTCCCGAGGACGAGGCGACTCGTCGTGCTGCTGCGACGATCATCGGTGTGATGGCCGGCGGTACCGCCGGTGCTGTCGCGCTTGGTATTCCGTCGGCGGTTGTGGGCGCAGGGGTTGGCGCGATTACTGGTGTCGTAATTGGATCTTTACCCGTGCCTCCTTTCCTCGGAACTCAGGGTCTCGCGGGCGCGGCGATCGGTGCGGGAGTCGGTGCGGCGGGCGCGGGCGCGGCGGGTGCTGCGCTAGGTGCTGTAGCCGGGGGAACTATAGGCGGGCTTCTGGCTTACTCGCTTGGTGCCGGTGACCCTGGTGCGAATCCGGATGAGCCGTGGCGTCAGAACGGACCACGCCATGCACTGCCCGAGGCTGATGGGCCGAATCAATTCGAATTCCATTTGACATCAGAGCAGGCGCGACGCTCGGGTCTACCTGCTGTCGACTATGTGGTCAATCACCGTGGCGACGTAGACGCGAAGGTTGGGACCTCCACCTTCGGCTGGTCAGGTGTTCAAGCCCGATCGCCCTACGCCGTATTAGGTCCACACGTCGAGAAATCGGTCCGTGATTGGACGCGAGGACAGGCAGAGAGTTTGAGGACCGCGATTCCGGGCAGCGACATCGCCTGGCCCTCGGAAGATGCCGGCGCAGATGCAGCCGAACGCTAACGAGAGTGAGTTGAGTTTTGATGCCAAAACGACTGGTGGTTGTGCTGGCCACGATTGCCGCCGTGCTCACCGGATTGATCACTGGATCGGGTGAAGGCGCCGCAGCACCCGAACTGCAGAGAATCTCGATCAATGGTGACCGATTTGCGACAGTGGGAAATCACTCATTCTGCAATGGCGAACTCCGCGTTAGTCTCACTGCGGCTCCGAGGAAACCCGGCTTCGTCCGGGTCGGGCTTACATCGTATGGGTTTAGCGGGCAGGGTCCGAGCTGGAAGCGTAATCCGGTGTGCAAACTGTTGATCGGCGCGGTGCACACCAGCGCGATCGGTTACGCGCAATGGAGCTTCTTCAACGCGGATTTCGGTCCGAAACGTGGGCAGAAGGTGGTTCGCGACATCAGGACGGGATCCGGTGTGGTCGAACTTCAGTTGTCGTCGTACGCACGCAACAATCCGATCCGTCTACGGCAATCACTCGGTCTGTCGTATTACATGCTGGTGCCATAGCTCCGCCGTTGGGTCTCGTGATCTGACCTGGTACCAGGACCGTACCGCTCAATTGGAGCAGCGGCGCCAACTGTGTAGCCGCCTTCCCCTATTGCGAGGATGACACGTATGAAGAGAGCAGTTCTGTGCTCGGGGGCCATTGTCCTCGCACTTGCCAGCGCCTTGTCGGACGTAGGACAGGCGTCTGCTGCGCCGATGCGGAACTTCAGTACAAACGGCACGACATTCGGTACGTTCGGTAACCATTCCTTCTGTCGCGGTGCCATTACATACAGTGTCGACGCCGTGGCTAAGAAACGTGGCGTTGTCAAGGTCACCGCGACTTCACACGGGTTCTCGGGCCAGGGTCCGTCATGGAACCGGAATCCGCACTGTCGCATTCTGTTTCGCTCGGCCGTCACGAGCGTTCAAGGACTCGATGTAGAGAAGTGGACGGCTGGTTCCTTTGGGCCGAAACCGGGGCAGAAGCAGACGTGGCACGTTGTGACCGGCTCCGGCCCTGCCTGGATGGGCATCACTACATATGCCGTCAACAGCCCCGTTCGCATCCTGCAGTCTCCTGCGGGTCCATCCTTCTTCATGATGGTGCCTTAAATGCCGACCCCTCGCACCCTAGGATCTGAAATGAAAAAACTCGTTGTATTGTTCACCGCGTTTGCTTTGGCGGCAGTCGCCGGCCTCATCGGAGGCGGTCAGGCCGCGGCCGCGCCTTTGCAACAGTGGCGAACCACTGGCGACACGTTTGAGACCTTCGGCGATCATTCGTTCTGTCGAGGCGCTGTGACGCTGCATATCGACGCGCCCCCGAAGAAGCGTGGAGTGGTACGCGTGACTGCTACTTCGCGTGGGTTCACGGGTAACGGCCCCACCTGGAACCGGACACCCCGTTGTCGCGTACTCTTCCTCACCGCTTATACAAGCATTCGTGGGCTCAGTCTCGAGAAGTGGACTACCGGTTCGTTCGGCAGAAAGGCCGGAGAGAAGAAGGTTTGGGAAGTGCCTACGGGTTCTGGTATCGCTTCGATCTATGTCTCCACCTACTCCGCCAACAGCCCTGTTCGACTGCATCAGGGTCTCGGAGCTGGCGGCTATTACCTGGTTCCGTGAGAGCAGATATGAAGCGGCTCGCGAGCCGACTAGGAGGTCGTGAGTGAAAAAGCTCATCATGACGGCGGTTGCGCTGACCATCGTCGCTATGGCGAGTATTATTGGCGCGGGCCAGGCGACTGCCGCGCCGATCCCGAACATTGCGCTCTATGGCAACAATCTGGGGACAATGGGAGACCACTCCCTCTGCCGCGGAACCTTGAACGTCACTGTCAAAACGCCGCAGAACAAGCCGGGTGTCGTGCGGGTGACTGCGCGGTCCAACGGATTTGGTGGTGACGGCACCAGCTGGAAACGGAATCCGAACTGCCGCTTGCTGTTTCAGACGACTTATACGAGCCTCCGGGGTTACGCCCTACACAAGTGGGTGCCCGCGACGTTCGGCCCCCGCCCCGGATTGAAGAAGGTATGGGATGTCCCGACCGGGTCGGGGCCGGCGACCATCGGGATCACGACCTACGCCATCAACAACCCAGTTCGGACACCGACCGGTGGACTCGTCGGGTTTCACATGCTCGTTCCCTAACTCCATATGACCAACCCGACCACACCACGCGACAGCGACCCGCAGGCCTGGGCCGAGCGGGCCGTCGTCGTGTGTGGGACAGCGGGAGGCGTTGGCACGTCGGTTGTTTCGGCCCTACTCGCGGAGCATCGGGCGGCGTCGACGCTCGGGCTTCTCTCGTGGTGGGTGGACGCGTCGGGGAACGACTGCGACATCGAGCTGCGGCTCCGCGGATCGGGTAACCCCGAACTGTTGCGCACGGCGTCGGGCACGGGTCTGTGGCTTCCGCCCGAGGAGGCGACGGTGACCGACGCTGTCGTCGAGACGTGGCGGCAGGGTGCGGTGCCCGTCGTCGACGCCGGCGCGCATCCGCTCACGTTGCTGCCGGAACTCGCCGAAGACGACCTCCCGAACCTCACTCCGGTACTCGTCATCGCGGCGCGACCCGACCTACTGAACCGCGCCCGGGTCGTCTTCACCGAATGGGACCGGGCAGGGGTGCTGGAGAAGACGATCGTCGTCATCTCCGCGCAACTACCGGCCACCCATCAGGACGGCCTCGCCGACATGCTGGTCAATGTGGTGTCCGGTTCGGTCGGCGGTGTTATCGGCCTCGACTACGACCCCGTGATCGGCGCCGGCACCGCCCTCGACCAGGACGCGCGCCGCGGTTGCCTACCTGCGACGCACGAGGCCATCGCGACACTCGCCGCAGCGACCACAAACAGGCGCTGACCGCCCCCTTTCGCAATCCCGAGGAAGCGGGCAGCATGGGGCGGTATGACCGGGTCCACTCGCACACCGCTCACCACCGCCGAGGCCGCCGAGATGGTGGCCGACCCCTGGCGTGTCATCGCCGACAGACTCGCAGCCGCCTACAACACCGGGTCGATGGTGCGAGGTGGTGAGTTCGTCGCCAAGATCATCGATGCCGCCGAGGAAGCGAATCATCACCCGGACATCGATCTTCGGTACGGGACAGTGCATCTCGTGCTCACCACACACAGTGCACACCAGTTGACCGAAGCCGATGTGGCGCTTGCGAACCGGATCACCGGCATCGCCGCCGACCTCGGCCTCGAACCGGTGTCCGCGCCGGTGACCCAGTTCAACCTGGCCATCGACGCCCTCGACATCCCAGCCATCAGGCCGTTCTGGAAAGCGGTCCTGGGCTATGGAGACGCCGCCGAGCGCGAGCCCGTCGACCTCGTCGATCCCGCCGGCCGCCTACCCAGCGTCTGGTTCCAGCAGATGGACGAACCGCGCCCGCAACGCAGCCGCATGCACGTCGACCTGTGGATCCCGACCGACGAGTTGCACGAGCGTCTGCAGGCCGCGATCACCGCCGGCGGTCAGCTCCTCACGGACCAGTACGCCCCGGCCTTCTGGGTGCTCGCCGATGCCGAGGGCAACGAGGTGTGCCTGTGCACCTGGCAGGACCAGAACTACTGAGCCGAGCGAGCCGTCAGGAACCGATCGACCTCGACTCGACTGCCAGACTTCGATCGAGGTCTGCCAGACTTCGATCGAGGTCTGCCGGTCGGAGCTGAGCGACTAGAAGCAGTGCCCCTCGGCGCGGGCCACGTCGGCGACAGCGGCCGCAACGGCCGGGGCGACCCGGTCGTCGAGCGGGCTGGGGACGATGCGGTCGGCGCGCAGGTCGTCGGCGGCGACCGAGAAAATAGCCTCGGCCGCAGCGATTTTCATGCCTTCACTGATGCGGCGCGCGCCGGCGTCGAGGGCGCCCTTGAAGACACCGGGGAACGCGAGCACGTTGTTGATCTGGTTCGGAAAATCGCTGCGGCCGGTCGCGACGATCGCGGCGTACTTGGCAGCGGCCTCCGGATGGATCTCCGGATCGGGGTTCGAGAGGGCGAAGACGATCGAGTCGTCGTTCATCGAGGCGATGAGCTCTTCGGGGATCAGACCCGCGGAGACGCCGATGAACACGTCGGCACCGGCGAGTGCCTCGACCGCGCCGCCGGTCAGTCCACGCGGATTGGTGCGCGACGCCAATTCGGTCTTCGACTCGTTCAGTCCGTCACGCCCCTCGGACACGATGCCCTTGGAGTCAAGCACGACGACGTCGGAGATTCCCACTGCCAGAAGGATGTTCGCGCACGCGACGCCCGCGGCGCCGGCGCCCGAGATCACGACCTTCAGGCCGGCGAGGTCGCGGCCGAGGTGGGTCGTCGCACCCTTGAGGGCGGCGAGGACGACGATTGCGGTGCCGTGCTGGTCGTCGTGCATGACCGGGCAGTCGAGGGCCTCGATGACACGACGCTCGATCTCGAAGCAACGAGGCGCGGAGATGTCCTCGAGGTTCACCGCGCCGAAGCTCGGACGCAGCCGGATGAGGGTTTCGACGATCTCGTCGGGATCCTGGGTGTCGAGGACGATCGGGATAGAGTTCAGTCCGGCGAAGCTGCGGAACAGCGCCGACTTGCCCTCCATGACGGGCAGCGAGGCGCGGGGACCGATGTCGCCGAGACCCAGCACCGCTGACCCGTCGCTCACCACGGCCACCAGACGATCGGTCCAGGTGTATTTGTTCACCAGCGTGGCGTCGGTGTCGATCGCACGCGACACCTGGGCGACGCCCGGGGTGTAGGCGATCGACAGGTCGCGCTGCGTGTCGATGGGTGCGCGCAGCTCCACCGAGAGCTTGCCGCCGACGTGCGCCAAGAAGATCTCTTCGTCGGTGATGGGGTGATCGGCGATCGTGGGTTCGGTGTAGGGGGTCTCGCCCATACGTGTGTCCTCCGTGCTCGTCACGGGTCCTCCTGGAATGCCGCGAAATATGCGGGTTGCATCGTCTCGCCGGCCACGCTGCCCGCGAGCTAGAAGTGATCCGCATCGACGCGAGCGGGTGGGCTCAGCGGACGCGGGCCGGGCGCGTGTGAGCGAGGTGACGCTCGTTACGGCCGGATTAAGTGTCTCACCGTCTGAGATCGGAACGGAAGGTGGGTCGGCCCAGGTGAAACGCTCAATGATCGTTGGTAAGGTACAACTTGTGTCTATGTCGCATGCGTCCGGCGAATCCGCTGCTGAGCGGGTATATGCCGAGGTCAAAGAGCGAATTCTCACAAACGAGATCGCCGGCGGTGAGCTGATCAGCGAGGGTGAGATCGCCGCGAGGTGCTCGGTGAGCCGCACTCCGGTACGGGAGGCTTTCCTCCGTCTGGAGACGGAAGGGTGGATGCGTCTCTACCCGAAGCGGGGGGCGCTGGTGGTTCCGATCGGTGACCGGGAGACGCGCGACGTCATCGACGCACGCCTGCTCCTCGAGCGTCACGCGGTGAGGTCGGTCGTGGCGCGTCCCGGTGCGGTGGCCGACCTCGTGGGCCGACTGCGCGACAATCTCGACGCGCATCGTCGTGCCGACCCCGCTGACGTCCAGCAGTTCTCGCGGATCGACGCCGAGTTCCATCAGCTGATCGCCGCGGCCGGCGACAATCCGTTGCTGTCGGACTTCTACTCGACGTTGGGGGAGCGACATCGCCGGATGACGACGGCTTCGGTTCACCGGGACGCGAACGTCGCGGCACGGATCCTCGACGACCACTGCGCGCTACTCGGCGCCGTCGAGGCCGCCGACGCCGAGCGTTTCGGTGAGTTGCTCGCCGGGCATCTCGCAGCGGTGCACGACCTTCCAGGTCGCGATCTGCCGGGAGCGTCCGCATGACCGCCGACCGCTCGCGCTTCGGGTGGCCCGCCGTCGCGCTGGCCGTGTTCGCCACCGCCTGGGGAGGCAACGAGTTCACGCCGCTGCTCGTCATGTACCGGCAGATCACCGACATGTCGCCGGTGGTCGTCGATGCCCTGCTGTTCGCCTACGTCCTGGGCATCGTGCCCGCCCTGCTGATCGGCGGTCCGTTGTCGGACCGGTTGGGTCGGCGACCGCTCATGCTGCCCGCTCCGCTGTTCGCGGCCGTCGGTTCGGGGTTACTGGCCGCGGGCTCGGAGTCCGTCGCGCTCCTCACTGCCGGTCGAGTGTGCAGCGGCATCGCGCTGGGTCTGTCGATGGCCGTCGGCGGTAGCTGGATCAAGGAACTGTCCGACCGCGACGGAGCCCGTGCCGGTACCGGCGCGGGTCGGGCGGCCATGAGTCTGACCGCCGGTTTCGGCGTCGGCGCAGGTGTCGCCGGGGTGTTGGCGCAGTGGGGCCCCTGGCCGCATGTGCTCCCGTACCTGGTCAACATCGTGGTCGCGGTGATCGCGGCGAATCTTGTTGTGCTGGTTCCGGAAACGCGTCCCAGGCAGGCTTCGCCGGGTCGCCTGCGTGACGATCTGCGCATCCCGTCCGCGACTCATCGTCGTTTCGTGTTCGTCGTGGTCCCGCTCGCGCCCTGGGTCTTCGGTGCCGCGGCGTCGGGTTATGCGATCGTCCCCGCCCTCATGTCCGGGCGTACCGCGGGGGCGCCGATCGCCTTTGCCGGCCTGTGCTGTGTTCTCGGCCTGTCCGCCGGTTTCGGCATCCAGTCGTTGGGTCGGCGGATCGACCGGCCGGGAAGTCTCCGCGGAGTCGTCGTCGCCCTGGTGGTGCTCGTGGCCGGGATGGTTCTCGCAGCGGTGGCCGCCCACGTGCTGACCGTCTGGGTCGCGCTCTTGGCGTCGACACTGCTCGGCTGTGGCTATGGCATGGCGATGATCGCCGGTCTTCTCGAGGTGCAGCGCATCGCCGGGCCCGACGACCTCGCCGGCCTCACGGCGGTCTACTACGGCGTGACCTATTTGGGCTTCGCCGTGCCTGCGGTGCTGGCCTGGATCTCGGAGACGTGGGCGGCGATCACGTATCCGGTGATGTTCGGGTTCGGCGCCGTGGCCGCCGTGGTGTCGCTGGCGGTGACCCTCGTCGGGCATCGACGCCACGGGCCGGAACTCACGCACGACCCGCACGCCCCGCTCGCGTCGACCGCAGACACCGGAGCCGTCCGGGCACGGTGACACGGCGGCTCTGCCCGACCACCCGGTAACCTGCTGGGAGTTTGGTCAGGCACCGCAGGCAGTGGCCGCGGGTGCGACGGGGAGTGTGCAGCGGGTGAGTGTGGAAAGGCGCGGGCGATGATGCTTGGGGCATGGGTCGTCGTGGTGACGGCGCTCGTGCTGATCCTGCCGGGTGCGCTTGTCGGCAGGCGGATGAACCTTCCGTGGCCGGTCGCCCTCGCTGCCGGCCCGCCCATCACTTTTGCCCTGGTCTCGATTCTGACGGTGCTGTACTCGATCGTCGGCTTCGAATGGAATGCGGTGTCGGCGCTGGTGGGCCTGGTCTTCGCGGTCGGCGGCGCCTGGATCTATTCGGCTCTGCTGCTCACGCGCTGGGGTAGACGTCTGGCGCCAACGCCTGAGGACACCGGCGAACCCCGCGTCGGCCGCACTGCGATGGTTAGGGCCGCAGCTGGACTCGGGCTCGGCGGCATCGTCATCGCCGTCACCTGTATCCGACCGATCGTCAACACCGCCTTCGCGGGTCTCGGCAACATCTCGCAGGTGTGGGACTCGTTGTGGCACGCGAGTTCTCTGCGCTGGATACACGAGACCGGAATCGGTTCGGCCATGCGCATGGGCGAGCTGATGAACTACGACACCCAGGGCTTCAACTACTACCCGAACACCTGGCACGCGCTGGGGGCTCTGCTGTTTCCCCTGACCGGCGCCGACCCGGTGGAGCTCTACAACACGTATTCGCCTGCGGTACTGGCAATCACCGTGCCGCTCGGCGTCGCATCGCTGGCGTACTGGTTCGCGCGGCACCGCTACGATGTCGACTCGGCCGCATTGATCGCGGGCACCGCGGGAGCGCTGAGCGCGCTGTTCCCGTCGCTGCCGTACGTCGAGATCCAGCTGACCTCCGTGCCCAACGCCGTGGGCGTGAGCCTGGCGCCGGTGGCCGCCGTACTCGTGATGAGCGTCGTGTCGGACAGGTCGCGCGTGCTGCCGGCCGCGCTGGCAGTCGCCGGTGTGACCGCCACCCACCCTTCCGGCCTCATCGTCATCGGCGTGATCGTCGGCCTCTGGTGGCTGTGCGAGGGTCTGTGGCGTCCGGTTGCCGGCCGCCTGCGTGATCTCGCGGCCCTCGCGGTCACGGCCGTGTTGACGCTGATCCTCATCGCCCCGGTGGTGCTGGGCACCATCCGGGTCGCCGACACCAATGAACTCCCGTTCTTCGACTTCCGCGAGGACACGATCGGCGTCCTCGACGGATTGGTCAAGGGTGCGTTCAACGGCACCATCCCGCTCGAACTCGACCACTTCCCGGTCTGGCCGCTGATCGCCGTCACCCTGTTCGGTCTGATCGCGCTGATCTGGTTGCGCTGCTGGGCCGGCCTCGTCGCCTGGTTCGTGTTCGCCCTGGTCACCGCCAACGCCATGGTGTCGCTGGGTCCGCTGTCGAACCCACTCGGCGTGATCGGCGGCTACTTCTACAACTCGCCCCATCGCCTGACGTTCGTCGTCGCGATCATCTCGGCGGCCGCGGCGGGTGCCGCGGTCGGTGCTCTCGCGCTGGGTGTGGCAGGCCTCGTCCGACGCCGTTCGGGATCGGACCAGACCGACGGTCAGGAACCGAGCGAGGCGACGCCCGGGAAGGCGCGCTGGGTGGTGGCCGCGACGTACGTGGTGCTGCTGGCGCTGATCGGCGGCGCCGCAGTCGTCCGTTATCCGCCGAACGCGCAGATCGCGTCGAAGGAGCGGGGCGGCAAGTACGTCGGACCCGACGACCTCGCCGCCTACGCTTGGCTGGCCGCGCAACCCGACGCCCAGGACGTACTCGTCCTGAACAACCTCGACCAGGGCACCGGTTGGCTGTACCCGGTCACCGGCGTCACACCGATGTTCCCGTTCTATCGCGCCAACGAGTTCTCCGAGCGGCAGCGCGACCTGTTCTGGGGCGTGTCGGAGATCGGCGCCGACCCGGCGATCGATCAGATCGTGCGAGACATGAACGTGCACTACGTGATCGACTCGCCCCCGAGCTATTGGGAGTTCCAGCGCGGCATGCCCGACCCGGCGCGCGGACATCAGGGCGACCCGTTCCTGTCGCTGCGGCAGAACGGTGCACCCGGATTGACCGAGGTGTTCCGCCGCGGCGACGCGGTGATCTACCGCGTGAACGACCTGGTCTACCCGCCGCCCGCCCCCTGATCCGAGAGAACTGCATAGCCTCAGGGAGCGGAAAGAACACTCGTGAGTGTCCGAAATCCATGCTCCCTGAGGTGCGAGGAGCGCAAGCGACCACCGTTGTGCTCCCTGAGGTGCGAGGAGCACAAGCGACCACCGTTCTGCTCCCTGAGGTGCGAGGAGCGCAAGCGACGAGCCACGAAGGGTCTAGCAACCTATTTCACCAAGACCCTTCGAGGCTCGCTTCGCTCGCACCTCAGGGAGCAAGAGGTCGCGCCTCGCACCTCAGGGAGCAAGTGGTCGCGCCTCGCACCTCAGGAGCAAGAGGTCGCGCCTCGCACCTCAGGGAGCAAGAGGTCGCGCCTCGCACCTCAGTATCTGCGGCCTGGCGGCTGTCGTGGACCACGAAAGAACACTCGTGAGTGTCCGAAATCCATGCTCCCTGAGGTGCGAGCGA